>NZ_JBIIDX010000228.1:0-3205 GCF_044238155.1 Aestuariivirga sp.
GTGAGAAACATCACCGGCCCAGCCAGTTCGCCATGCACCACATGGACGGGAAGCGTCACATGGGTGTGGTTTGACAGCATGCTGACGGGAAGATCGATGGTGGCGCGCGTGCCGGCTGCGATGGTGGCGCCACCGAGGTTGAATCCGTTCATCCCTTGCCCCGCGTTCTGGTACGGCCGGGCTTGGCGTTGCGCTCGATGAAACGGATGATGGCAAGTGCCACGTCCACGCCACTGGCCTTCTCGATGCCCTCGAGCCCTGGCGAAGAATTGACTTCCATCACCACCGGTCCATGCGCGGAGCGCAGCATGTCCACGCCTGCCACGTTGAGCCCCATGGAGCGCGCCGCCTTGAGAGCCGTTGCCTTTTCGATTGCCGAGAGTTCGGTGGCGCTCGCCGTGCCGCCGCGGTGCAGGTTGGAGCGGAAATCATCCTTGCCGCCCTGGCGCTCGATGGCTGCCACCAGGGCGCGGCCCACCACGAAGGCGCGGATGTCCCGGCCCTCTGATTCCTTCACGAACTCCTGCACGAGAATCGCCACATCGGCGCCGTGGAAGGCTTCGATGACGGACTTTGCTGACTTGTGCGTCTCGCTCAATACCACGCCGATGCCCTGTGTTCCTTCGAGCAGCTTGATCACCACCGGCGCACCGCCCACGATGGCGAGAAGGTCGTCGGTGCGTTTGGAATCCTGCGCAAAGGCCGTGACCGGCAGTCCGACGCCATCGCGTGCCAGAAGCTGAAGCGAGCGCAGCTTGTCGCGTGAGCGGCCGATCGCCACTGACTCGTTCACCGGATAGACGCCCATCATCTCGAACTGGCGCAGCACCGCCAGTCCATAGAAGGTGTGCGAGGCGCCGATCCTCGGAATCACTGCATCGAAGCCCAAGAGCTTTTCGCCAAGATAGCGCAGCTCCGGCTTCTTTGAGGTGATGTTCATGTAGCATTTCAGATAATCGATCGGGACGATCTCGTGCCCGCGCTTCTCGGCCGTCTCTATCAGCCTGACATGCGAGTAGAGCTTCGGGTTGCGGGTCAGCAGGGCGATCTTCATGCAGGTTTTCGCTTGCGCGGTGTAAGAAGGTTGGTCTTGGCGGGATGAACCAGAAAGTGCTGGCCGATGCTGCGCCGCCCGAGCAGCATGGGAATGCCCATGTCAGCGCGGTCGGTCAGCGTGACCTCGATGCGCAGGACATGCCTGCCGATCTTCACGTCGGTTTCCACCACTGCGCGCGTCTCGCTGTGGCCGCTCGAGCTGCGCACCCGGCGCAGGCCCTTCAGTGGCAGGCGGCAGTGATGGTTGCGCCCCTTGAGCGGCAGCACGAAGCTGACGTGGTCGCCTTCCTCGGCACGGATAGCGGTGGCATGGAGTGCTGCAGACCGTGCGCCCGTATCGATCTTGGCGGTGAATGCCCCGACCCCGAGTTCGGGCAGGCTTACCTTCTCGCGCCAGCCGATGAGTGGCATCATGGCGTCGTTCCTGGCTTTGGTGCGGGCTGGCAGCATCGCGCCACTCTAGAGCCGGGGCCGGGGTCAGTCGAGCTTGATCGTTTCTGAAATCTCGATGCCGAAGCCGGCCAGCCCCACGTAGTGGCGGTTGGTATTTGACATCAGGCGGATCTTGCTCACATTGAGGTCGCGCAGGATTTGTGCGCCAAGCCCGACGTCCCGCCAGGTCTTTTCGCGCTGCGCGGCACTGCCTGACTTTTCGGCCGCAAACTGGCCGGACGGCACGCCCGCCGCCCCCTCCTGGAGGTAGACAAGGATCCCCGCTCCCTCGCGCTTGAACACCTCGAACACCTTGTTGAGGGTGGTGCGTGGGCCGAACACGTCTTCCAGTACGTTTTCGCGGTGCAGCCGCACGGGGACTGGCCGGCCCGATGACACATCGCCGAACACCAGGGCCAGCTGCTCCACCTGGTCGAACGGGGTGACGTAGGAAAAGCCTCTTGCCTTGCCGATGCTGGTGGTGACGTCGAACTGTGCCGTCTGTTCAACGAGCCGTTCGCGGCGCTGGCGGTAGGCGATGAGATCGGCAACCGAGATGATCTTGAAGCCATGTTCGCGTGCAAAGGCCAGAACCTGCGGCCCGCGCTTCACCGATCCATTGTCATTGACCAGTTCGCAGATGACGCCGGCTGGATGCAGGCCCGCGAGCTTGACGAGATCGACGGCAGCCTCGGTGTGCCCCGAACGCATCAAGACGCCGCCCGACTTGGCCACCAGCGGAAAGATGTGGCCGGGCCGCACGAAATCATCGGCGGTCACATTGCGGTTGGCCAGCGCATGGCAGGTCGCGGCGCGCTCCTGTGCCGAGATGCCGGTGGTGAGCCCTTCCTTGTAGTCGATCGATACGGTGAAGGCGGTGCCCATCGGCGCGTCGTTCAACGCCACCATCGGGTCGAGCTTGAGGCGTCTGGCATCTTCGGCCGTGATCGGCGTACATACGATGCCGGAGGTGTGACGCACCATGAACGCCATCTGCTCCGGCGTGATCTTGGCGGCAGCGGCAATCAGGTCGCCCTCGTTCTCACGGTCGTCGTCGTCGACAACCACCACCATTTCACCGGCGGCAATCGCCTTGATCGCGTCCTCGACGCTGTCGAGGCCCTGTTCCATTGCCATGATCTGATCTCCAAAATCCTCTGGCCGCACCTTGTTGGCCGTGACCGCCGCAATTCGCTGCGCCAGATCGAGCGAAGGTTTGGCGCCTGCCACCAGCTGCGATACGCGCCCCTGGGTCACGCCGAGGCGCCGCGCCAGGTCGGATTGCGAAACACCGCTCGTCGAAAGCCAATCGGACAGCTTCATGCATTGGTTATTAGCAGCGCTAATAACCAATGTAAACCTACCTACCCCAGGTTGTGTCTAGAACGCGAAGCCAGTTTTCGCTGCAAAGCTTGGTGATCAGGGCTTCGCCATAGCCATGTGCCTGCATGGCGGCAACCAGCCGGGGCAGCCCCGTCACGTCGCCAATGCCGGATGGTATGCGAGCCCCGTCGAAGTCGGAGCCAAGCCCGACATGGTCTTCACCGGCCAGCTTGATCAGGTGGTCGAGGTGCCGGAGCGGGGTATCGAGCCCATTTTCGCTCTGCCAGCGGCCATCGGCGCGCAGGAAGCCATTCGCGAAATTGAGCCCCACCATGCCGCCCGAGCGCGCGATGATGCGGATCTGCTCGTCTGTGAGATTGCGAGAGGATTGGCT
>NZ_JBIIDX010000116.1:0-11388 GCF_044238155.1 Aestuariivirga sp.
GCGCTCTCGCAGGTTGGCATCAAGGCCACCAAGGACATGTTCGACACCTCCTTGCTGGCGGAGATCTGATGGCGGGCGACCGGAGCATACGTCTCCGGAACATTTCCAAGACATTCAACGCGCGCGGTGAGACTCTCACCGCGCTCGATTCTGTTTCGCTCGATTGCGAGCCGGGCTCATTCACGGCGCTGATCGGGCCATCGGGCTGCGGCAAGTCCACCCTGCTGCGGCTGGCGCTGGGCCTTGAAACGCCGGACTCCGGCACGGTCGAGATCGGCGGCCTCGCACCCGGCGCCGCAGCCTCCACGGGGACTACCGGCGTGGCGTTCCAGGATTCGGCCCTGCTGCCGTGGCGCAGCGTCGAGGCCAATATCGCGCTGCCGCTCGACGTGTTGCGCAAACCGCGCGCCGAATATGCCTCCCGCATTGCAGAACTCATCGCGCTCGTCGGCCTCAAGGGCTTCGAGAAGGCATTGCCCGGTGAATTGTCGGGCGGCATGCGCCAGCGCGTGTCGATCGCCCGCGCGCTGGTCACCACGCCGGGTGTGCTGTTCCTCGACGAGCCGTTCGGCGCGCTGGACCAGATCCTGCGCCGGCAGATGAACATTGAATTGCAGCGCATCTGGTCTGAGTCGCGGGCCACCACGCTGCTGGTGACGCATGGCATCGACGAAGCGGTGTTCCTCGCCGACCGCATCGTGGTGATGCAGAGCAGGCCCGGCCGGATCGCGGCGGTGATCGACGTGCCCTTTGCACGCCCACGCAGCAAGGACCTGTTCGTGGAGCCGGCGTTCCACGCCCTCAACGATGTGGTGGGGCGCGCCCTTCATGGCGAATGAGACGCCGTTCCGCTTCAGCATGATTCGCAATCTCGCGGTGCTGCTGTCGCTGTGGGAGGTGGCGGGCCGGTTTGAACTGGTCGCCAGCGGCGCCCTGCCAGCGCCGAGCGCCATCATCGCGCGCTTCTGGGCTGACAAGAGCGATTATCCGCCGCATGTGCTGGCAACGCTTGAAGCGAGCTTCCTCGGCTTCCTGATCGGCAATGCCGCCGCCATCCTGGCGGGCATCGCCTTCGTTCTCTCGCCGTTTCTGCTGAGGCTGTTCCGGGGCGTGAACATCGCCATCTTCGCGCTGCCGCCGATCGCCATTTCGCCGGTGCTGGTGCTCACTTTTTCAGGCATGGCGCCGCGCGTCATTCTGGCCGCACTCGGCTGCTATTTCGCCACCATGACCGCCACCGTGCTGGGCCTCACCCAGGCTGATCCGCGCAGCCTCGACGTGGTGCGCGCCTATGGCGGCAGCCGCTTCGATGAAATGCGGCTCATACAGCTCAGAAGCGCGCTGCCATCCATTCTGGGCGGCTTCCGGGTGGCCGCCCCCGCGGCGGTGCTGGGCGCCATTCTGGCGGAGTTCGGCGGCGGCGGCCGCTTCGGGCTCGGCACCTATCTGCTGGGCTCGCTTGGCCGCGCCGACCCGCCGCGGCTGTGGGGCATCGGGCTTACCGCCACGCTGATCGCCGGGCTTGCCTATGCCGCCTTCGCCATCATCGGCAACCGGGTGACCGGAACCTCGCGCGCGGTGACCGTGCCCACCGCCGCGCCCGCCGCGCCTGTGGCGGCGGCAAACCCAGCGATGGCGCTCATTCTGGCGGCGGCCGCCGCCGCGCTGCCACTGGTGCTGTGGTGGCTGCTGCTCACCGTGCTCAACGTGCCGGAGATGATCGCCAAGACCCCGGCGGGCGTGTTCGACTATCTGTTCATGGGCGATGGCGCGCCGCAGGCGCGGGAGCGGCTGCTGGCCGCACTCGCCCAAACCCTGCCGATCACCCTTCTGGGCCTTGCCGCGGGCCTTGCCTTCGCCTTCACCCTTGCGGTTCTGGCAGACCTGTTTCCCGCCATCACGAGAAGCTTCATGCCGGTGGCGCTGGTGACCCAGACGATGCCGCTGGTGGCGCTGACGCCGCTCCTTGTTCTGCTGCTCGGCCGCGGAACATCATTGATCCTCTGGGTGACGATCTCGGTCACCTTCTTTCCCGCCTTCGTGACCATCGCCCAGGGCATGGCCATGGTGCCACGCGCCGCGCTTGAACTGCCGCGCGCCTATGGCGCCAGCAAGCGCCAGCAGCTGACGTTGATCAGCATTCCGGCCTCTCTGCCCTATCTGTTCGCGGCAACCAGGCTTGCTGCCCCGCGCGCGCTGCTGGGCGTGATGATCGCCGAATGGCTGGCCACCGGAACGGGGCTCGGCAATCTCCTCAACCAGAGTCGCGGCTATCTCGATTACGGGATGATCTGGACGGTGGCGGCGGTCTCCGTGCTGATCGCGGTGTTCTTCTACCAGGTGGTAGTGATTGCCGAACGCTGGACGCTCGCCCGGCTCGGCATGCGAACGACGGAATAGCCGCCATACTGGAAATGGCGGGCGGGATCGCGTAACCACGGGCAATAGCTGAAACGCGGGAGCAGCACATATGCCGGAACCAGGCATGGTGATCGTCGGTGGCGGCATGGCGGGGGCGCGGGCCATCGTCAGCCTGCGCGCCAATGGCTGGCCGGGGCCGGTCACGCTGATCACCGAGGAAACGCTGCTGCCCTATGAGCGCCCGCCGCTGTCCAAGGCGATGATCACCGATGAGCCGGAGCCACAGCCCGTCTATCTGCTGGATGAGGGCATGCTGGCCTCGCTCAACGCCACCACGATCCGCGGCGTACGCGCCACCGGCATCGACCGGCAGAGCAAGGGCATTCTGCTCGCCGATGGCCGGGCCATCGCTTACCACAAACTGCTGATCGCCACCGGGGCCAAGCCGCGGAAGCTGACGCTTCCCGGCGGCGAGCTGGCCTATACGCTGCGCGATTTCGCCGATGGCGACCATTTGCGGAGAAGTCTGCGCGCCAGCGCTTCAGCCGCGATCATCGGCGGCGGTTTCATCGGGCTTGAGGTGGCGTCCAGCGCGCGGAAGCTGGGTTGCGCCGTCACCCTGATCGAGGCGCAGCCGCGCATTCTGATGCGCGGCGTGCCGGACGACATCGCCAAAGCCGTTCACGCCCGCCATGAGAAGGCAGGCGTTAACATGGTGGTGGGAACCGGTCTCGCGGCGATCGAAACCGATGGCGTCGTTCTGGCCGATGGCCGCAAGCTGAAGGCGGACATTACTATCGCCGGCATCGGCGCCGCGCCCGAGACAGCGCTGGCCCAGCAGGCGGGACTCGCCATCGGCAATGGCATCGCCTGCGATGAGCAGCTGCGCTCCAGCGATCCTGACATCTATGCGGCGGGCGATTGCTGCTCTTTCCCGCACGGGCTGTTCGGCGGCAAGCGCATGCGGCTCGAAGCCTGGCGCAACGCCACCGACCAGGCCAATATGGCCACCGAAAACATGCTGGGTGGCACGAAGCCCTATCTCGCGGTGCCGTGGTTCTGGTCAGACCAGTATGAGCTTTCGCTGCAGATAGCCGGCGTGCCAGGCGACGGCGTTGCCACCGTGCGCCGCCAGATGGCGGAGGATACCTTCGTGATCTTCCACCTTGATGGTGCGGGCCGCATGGTGGCGGCCTCCGGCATTGGGCCGGGCAACACCATCTCGCGGGATGTGAAGCTTGCCGAAATGCTGATTGCCAAACGCGCCACGCCTTCGCCCGTGGCGCTGGCGGACCCCGCGGTTCAACTCAAGGCGCTGCTCAAGACGTAACTTCAGAAAGCAAGCTCAAGACCCATGAATTTCGCATCCGACAATGTCTATGGCGTTCACCCCCGGATCCTCGCGGCACTGTCCGAGGCGAATACCGGCACCGCCCCCTCCTATGGCGGCGACGATTTCACCAGGCGCGCCGAGGAAAAACTGAAGGCGATCTTCGGCTGCGAGCTCCGCGCCTTTCTGGTGACATCGGGCACCGCCGCGAATGGCCTGGCGCTGTCCGCCATCACGCCGGGCTTCGGCGCGATCATCTGCCATGCTGAGGCGCATATCAACGTTGATGAATGCAACAGTCCGGAACTGTTCACCGGCGGCGCCAAGCTGATCGGGCTTCACGGAGCGGCCGGCAAGATCACGCCGGCGCTGATTGAAAAGACGCTGAAAGGCTTCATCCGCGGCGAACATGATCCGAAACCCAAGGGCGTGTCGCTCACCAATGCCACCGAGCTCGGAACGGTTTATTCTCCCGCCGAGGTGAAGGCGATTTCCGAAGTGATCCGCCCGAGGGGCATGAAGCTGCACATGGACGGCGCGCGCTTCGCCAATGCCGTCGCGGGTCTTGGCTGCAGTCCGGCGGAACTCACATGGAAGGCGGGCGTCGACGCGCTGTCGTTCGGGGCCACCAAGAACGGCGCGATGATGCTGGAGGCGGTGATCTTCTTCGATCTGGCACTGGCCGAGGACTTCGCCTACCGGCGCATGCGCGGCGGCCAGCTACTGTCCAAGGGCCGCTATCTCGGCGCTCAGATGGTGGCCTATCTCGATAATGATCTGTGGCTTGAGAATGCGCGACGCGCCAATGCCCTGGCCTGGAAGCTGGGCCAGGGCCTCGCCGCCATCAGCGGCATCCGCATTCCCAACCCGGTGCAGGCCAATGAGGTGTTCGCGGTGATGCCGCGGCGGCTGTTCGATGGTTTACAAGCCCAGGGCGTCAAATTCTATGACTGGATGCCGGACAGCCTTGGCGGCTCCATTACGGCGGATGAGATCTTCGCACGGTTTGTACTTTCTTTCGCCACGCCCGAGGAGGACGTTGATAGCTTCCTGGCGCTGGCACACGGAATGTCTTGAAGCGGAGGAAGAACTCCACACCCTCGTCATGCCACGGCTCGACCGTGGCATCCTCTTCATGGCCAGCAAAGAAGACCCCCGATCAAGTCCGGGGGTGATGAGAGGGAGATGCAGGACCCCCGGGACAAGCCCGGGGGTGGTGAGTGGTGAGAGGACCTAAGGTCAGGCCGCCTGCCTGGCCTCGAGAACCTGAGACGGCTGCGCGGACTTCACCGCGATGGTGCGGGGCTTCAGCGCCTCGGGTACTTCGCGCTTCAGCGAAATGTGCAACAGGCCATTTTCCATGCTGGCGCCTTGCACCTGCACATGGTCAGCGAGCTGGAAGCGGCGCTCGAAAGCGCGGGATGCGATGCCCTGATGCAGGAACTCGCCCTTGCTTTCAGCCTTCTCGGCCTTCTTGCCAGCAATCGTCAGGGCATTGCCCTTGGCTTCGATGGCAATATCGGCGGGGGCGAAACCGGCGACCGCCATGGTGATGCGGTATTCGTCCTCGGCGACACGCTCGATGTTGTAGGGCGGATAGCCAGGGGCTTCGCCAGTCGCAGCCTCATCGAGCATGCGGGCGAGACGGTCAAAACCGACGGTGGAACGATAGAGGGGGGTAAGATCGAACATGGTCACATTCTCCTTGAGCAATGTCACGTTTGGCGCCCGCCGTGATTGGCCGGGCTGATTGGTTGTCACGGACCCCGGATGGGCATCCGCATGCGAATAGGTAGGTGCCGCTGAGCCTGTTTCAAGGGGATCTGGCCAGATGAATGCATCATGAACGCCCGGTTCGGGTCTGGTTCAGCAGTCGCACGTCAGGATTTGCAGGCTGATTGCCGGTTCCCGGCATTGACAATGACACACAGGAGAACACCAATGTCTGCCAGATCAATGGTCGCCATCTCGAGCCTGCTCTTCGGGTTGCTGGCTACGCTTGCAACAGTCGAGGCCCGCGCCGACGTCGACGTCAACATCGGATTTGGCGTTGTCGGCGGCTTCCATGGCTGGCATGACGGCTATGGCGGATACCCGGTTCGGAGACATTACCGCCCGCCAGCATCGGGCTGGCATGGCGATGGTCGCGTCAGCTGCGATGAGGCGCTCTGGATGCTCTATGACCTCGGTTACTCCAACGTCCGCACCCGGGACTGTCATGGGCGGCGCCACACCTTCACGGCCTGGAAACATGGCCGTCAGTTCCTGGTGCGGGTCACGCCGAGAGGATCGGTCAGGCAGTTGGCGATCCTTCGGTGACTTGACCAATCTGCCGCAGAATGGCCATGAACATGGACATCATGACGAGTAAGGTTGATGGTGGCCGCAGAAATGTTCTGGGCCACCCAGAGACCTGCCCCGGCAACAACGGCGCCGGGGCACGCAGGGGCAGAAATAAACATGGTATTTCCAGCAATCTTGCTCTCACTGGCAGTCCTTCCCGGCCACGTGACGGCCATCGCGCCACAGGGCGCACCGCAGCCCGTGCTTGCGGCCAATGACGAGGAGGTCGGCCCGACCTTCCTGCGCAAGATTCCGCTGATCCGAGATCTCTTCGGCGATGATGCGCCGACCAGGCAGGACAATGACGCCCGCCCGGGCAGCAAGCCCGCAGCGCCGATCGACGAAAGCTATTACGAACCCGAGCCCATCGTTCCGACTCCAAGCAAGCCGGCGGCTACAAAACCGGCCGCTGCGGTCCAGAAACCCGCGCCAGCAGAGACGGCCCTGTCCTGCGAGAAGGCCACCCTGGTGGTCAGCAGTTTCGGATTTTCCAGTGTGGAGGCGTCCAGCTGCATCGGCAGGATCTATGCCTTCAATGCCAAGCGCGACGGCAAGACATTCGCCATCAAGCTCGATGCGGCAAGCGGCGAACTGACGGAAGTCCGCAAGCTTCCCTGAGCCGCAGCCGCCGGTTGCCGGAAGCGGGGCGCCCTATTGGCTGATCTGCTCGAAGGCAAGATTGATCCGGACCAACATGGCACGGACGTAGTCCTTCACTTCTTCGGGCAATTCATAGGATGCAATGCGATCCGGATGATAGAGCCTCGCCATCTTGTGGTAGGCCTGCTTGATCTCGTCGGCAGACGCTCCCTTTTGAACCTTGAGAACAGCATAGGGATCAAATCCCGGCATGAGTTGGCCACGACCGTCAAGATCGAGCTGGTCCGTCTTCGGCAGGGCGGCGGAGCGAACCGAGCGGATGCTGGACTTGGAGATGTAGATCTGCTGGCCTCCGACCGTCAGCGCATCCAGAAACTGATCGGCATTGTTGAGCGCATCGCCCAGCCGGTTGGACAGCGGCATGCGCACTGATACCGTAAGTGTCGAATCGTCATCCAGGGTGACGAGGGCAAGCGTGCGGTTTGCCTTGTCGTCGCGAGATTGAAACATTCACCGCCCTTTCTCGGTGCCAGGTCGCCCTGCCAGCCGTCAGGCAAGCGACAAATTGCCTTCTCATAATGCACATGCTAAGCGGCCCCGCAATCTGCATTCATCACGAAAGCTCACCCATCTCATGAATTTGCGCAATATCGCCATCATCGCCCATGTCGACCACGGCAAGACAACGCTGATCGACCGGCTGCTCTCGCAGTCCGGCTCGTTCCGCGAGAACCAGAAAGTGGCCGAGCGCGCCATGGATTCAAACGATCTCGAGCGTGAGCGCGGTATCACCATCTTGGCGAAGGTGACTTCCCTGACCTGGAAGGAGACCCGCATCAACATTGTCGATACGCCCGGCCACGCCGACTTCGGCGGGGAGGTTGAGCGCATCCTCAACATGGTGGACGGCGCGGTGCTGCTGGTCGATGCCGCTGAGGGCCCGATGCCGCAGACCAAGTTCGTGCTCGCGAAAGCGCTCAAGATTGGCTTGAGGCCAATCGTTTGCATCAACAAGATCGACCGCCCCGACGAACGTCACAATGAGGTGGTGAACGAAGTATTTGACCTGTTCGCCAATCTCGACGCCAGTGAGGAGCAGCTCGACTTCCCAATCATCTATGGTTCCGCCAAGCAGGGCTGGATGGCCGACTCGCCCAGTGGCCCGCAGGACAACATGGCGCCGCTCTTTGACCTGATTGTGCGGCACTTCACGGCACCGCCGGTTGAGGATGGTCCGTTCCGCATGCTGGTGACAACGATTGAGGCCAATCCGTTCCTTGGCCGGGTGCTGACCGGCCGCATCCGCTCCGGAACCGTCAAGGCCAACCAGACCGTGAAGGCGCTGTCGCGCGATGGCAAGCTGGTTGAACAGGGCCGGGTATCAAAGGTTCTGGCCTTCCGCGGCCTTGATCGCCAGCCAGTTGACGAGGGCCAGGCGGGCGACATCGTTGCAATTTCAGGCCTGACCACGGCGACGGTGGCTGACACCATCTGCGACCCCTCGGTGGCCGAGGCCATTCCTGCCCAGCCAATCGATCCTCCGACACTCACCATGACGTTCCGCATCAATGACGGTCCCCTTGCCGGAAAGGAGGGCGACAAGGTGCAGTCTCGCGTCATCCGCGAGCGGCTGCTGCGCGAGGCAGAGGGTAACGTCGCGTTGCGTGTCACCCCGTCAGAAACCGAGACGGACGCATTTGAGGTTGCGGGTCGTGGCGAATTGCAACTCGGAATCCTGATCGAAACCATGCGGCGTGAAGGCTTCGAGCTGACCGTCGGGCGGCCGCGCGTGGTGTTCAAGACCGATGAGACAACAGGCGAGAAGATGGAGCCGGTTGAAGAGGTCATCATCGACGTCGACGAGGCCTATTCCGGCGTCGTCGTTCAGAAGGTCTCGGAGCGCAAGGGCGAACTGCGCGACATGCGGCCATCGGGAGCGGGCCGGCAGCGGTTGGTCTTCCTGGCGCCGACGCGCGGCCTCATCGGCTATCAGTCGGAGCTTCTCTCAGACACCCGCGGCACGGCGATCTTCAATCGTATCTTTCACGGCTATGCGCCGCATTTTGGCGAAATCCCGGGCCGCCATACCGGCGCGCTCATCTCCAACAGCGATGGCGAGGCCGTGGCCTATGCCATCTTCAACCTGCAGGACCGCGGGCCGATGTTCATCGAACACGGCACCAAGGTCTATCCTGGCATGATCGTCGGCGAGCACACTCGCGGCAACGACCTGGAACTCAACGTCATCAAGGGCAAGAAGCTCTCCAACGTACGCGCCTCAGGCAAGGACGAGGCGCTGATCCTCACCCCGCCCATCCGCATGTCGCTGGAAAAAGCGCTGGCCTATGTGGGTGAGGACGAGTTGGTAGAGGTCACGCCGAAATCGATCCGGTTGCGCAAGGCCATTCTCGACCCGCACGAGAGAAAGCGCGTGAGCCGCGCCAAGGAAGCCGAGAGCGCCGCCTGAGACGTTCACTCGGCCGCAGCACTGCAGGCCGCGATCGCGATGGGCGGAGGCGCTGAGGTGGTGCTGAAGCTGGGCTCGTCTGACTGGCAATCGAAACCCGGCACTAGCTCATCGGCCGCCCGGCGAGCTTCTTCGTTGGCCCTGGGAAAGGCACCTTCGACATAGTGGACGTGGCAGGCCTCAGCCCCCTGCAGCGCGGTGACCACGAGCCAGGTCCGCGTGCCGCCCTGATCATCGGTCGACACCCGCCAGCGCTCGATGACCGCGAAGGGCTTGCCATCACGCAGGCGCCACTCGATGGGCGACAAGGCTGAATTGAAGGGCGTGAAGGTTCGGCGAAAGGCACAGCTGTCGCGGGCGTCGGCGCCGAAGCCGACGAAGGCCCGGTCATCCGAATAGGCCTGAAGAACCTCGATTCCCTTGTATCCGGGGCACAACCAGAAGGCATAGGTCTGTTCTTCGTCCTGCTCGGTCAGCCTGCAGTCCGTTTCGAGCGCGAACCGGGTGTAGGCGCTGGTGATGTCACCGGCAAACGCCACCCCGGAGCATAGCCAGATGGCAAATAGCAAAGCCTTGTATTTCATGGCAGAAACACTGGCACACCAGCGAATGACAGGAAAGCCCCATGCGCATTCACGCCATTTCCACCGGCAAGAACCCACCCAAGGAGGTCAATGTCATTGTCGAGGTTCCGGTGGGCGGCGAGCCGATCAAATACGAGATGGACAAGGCGGCGGGCACGCTGATCGTCGACCGGTTCCTCTATACCTCCATGCGTTATCCCGGAAACTACGGCTTCATTCCACACACCCTGTCGGACGATGGCGACCCGATCGACGTGCTGATCGCCAACCAGCGCGGCATCATTCCGGGGGCTGTAGTGGCGGTGCGGCCAGTGGGCGTGCTCAAGATGCAGGATGAGGCGGGGCATGACGAAAAGATCGTGGCGGTGCCCACGCCAAAGCTTACGCGGCGCTATGAGAATGTGCACAACTACACCGACCTGCCGGAGATCACGCTCAAACAGATCGAGCACTTCTTCGAGCACTACAAGGATCTGGAGCCCGGCAAATGGGTGAAGGTCACAGGCTGGGGCGATTCCGCGGAAGCTGAAAAGATGATCCTCGAAGCCATGGACCGCGCCAAAGCCGCCAAGAGCTGAAGGCCTTACATTTCGGGCTGCGGAATGCCCCTGGCGGCGCAGGCGGCTTTCACCGTGTTGTAGAGCAGGCAGGCGATTGTCATCGGGCCCACCCCGCCGGGTACCGGGGTGATTGCGCCCGCCACCTTCTCGCAGGAGGCATAGTCACAGTCGCCCACCAGCTTGCCCTTGCCGTCGCGCTCGATGCGGTTAATGCCAACATCGATCACCGTGGCGCCCGGCTTCAGCCAGTCACCCTTCACCATCTCGGGCCGGCCCACGGCGGCAATGACGAGATCGGCGCGGCGGACCACGGCGGGCAGATCCCGGGTACGCGAATGGGCAATCGTGACGGTGCAGTTCTCGGCCAGCAGCAATTGAGCCACCGGCTTGCCGACGATGTTGGACCGGCCGATCACCACGGCCTCGATGCCATCGAGCTTGCCCAACACATCCTTGGCCAGCATCACCGAGCCCACCGGCGTGCAGGGCACCAGCGAATCCTGCCCTGTGGAGAGCTTGCCGACATTGACGACGTGGAAACCATCGACATCCTTGGCCGGGGAAATGGCGGTCAGCACCTTGGTGCTGTCGATATGCTTCGGCAGCGGCAGCTGCACGAGAATGCCATGCACGGCCGGGTCGGCGTTGAGCTTCTCGACCATGGCCAGAAGATGCTGTTCGGAGGTTTCGGCTGGCAGCTTGTACTCCCAGGAGTTCATGCCCACCTCGACCGTCTGCTTGGCCTTGTTGGCGACATAGACCTTGGAGGCGGGGTCCTCTCCCACCAGCACGACTGCGAGACCAGGCGTGAACCCATGGTGTGACTTGAGCGTGGCCACCGCCTTGGCGATCCGCCCCCTGAGGCCCTCGGCGAAGGCCTTGCCATCGATGATTTTCGCCATGTTCAACTTTCCTTCCCCGCATTCACGATCTCCGCCATCCATGCCTCAAAGCGGGCCGGATTTCCAGAGACGAGTATGGTTTTGCAACGGTCCGTTTCGCCCGAAACCACCTGAAAGGCAGATTTTGGAAGGCCGGAGGCCCCGGCCAGCAGCCCGATAACGGCCTTGTTGGCGCGGCCCTTGTCCGGCGCCGCCGTCACCCTTACGGCCAGACACATGGTGCCATCGGCCGCCTGATGGA
>NZ_JBIIDX010000117.1:0-11288 GCF_044238155.1 Aestuariivirga sp.
GATCTCGGAGATCCGCGTCGATGATGACAGGATCCAGATCATCGGCGACAAGGCCAATCTTGCAGCCGTCGTCGCAGGCCAGCAGACCGCTGCCGGAAAAGTTAGTGGTTTTGTTCGCAAATGGCGGGCCATTGGGAATGAAGCTGATAACCAGCATCTATATGATATAGTGTGCAAATTTTAAGTGGTGCCGCGGCGTTCCGGGCTCTTGATTAGTTCGCCATGTGTTGCGCAACCTACATAATGCAGTGATTTTATGAGGTCGCACGGGCTCGGGGAAAATCCAGGGGTTTTCGCTGGACGCTCGTTTGCTTCACCTTATTTTTTGATTGGTTTTTATGAGGTTGTGCGCAGGTATTCCTAAAAGCTCATATGGCACTCAGGATTAAGTGGCGCTTTCGAAGTAATTCCCTACGCGATCAATTTTGCCATACCAATTGTTCGAATTCAATCCGAGCTACCAATACGCAATCTTTCGCAGGAATACTTTGGAGCCCGCTCCCGCTAACACGGACCGACACGGGTCCTCCCTAAATCAATTAGTTACAACTGTCTCATCTGTGCGGGATTGCGTCCCTCTGCGATCTAGCGCTCAGTCTTATCGAGGTGACTTCCTCCCCCTATTGAAGACAAGTAGCGAACTGCTGTTCCGGATTGGCAATGAATGTGAAGAAGTCGGTTGAAGGACCGAATTCTCATAGACCTCGATGTCTATCAGCCTGTAGATAACTCCGCTGCCGAGTTTCAAAAACTGGGGTCCCTCTCTCATGAACTGCCAGCGCTTTCGGGTGCGCGCTGATATCCTCCAACGTTTGGCGAGTTGCCGCTGATTGAAATGGCTGCGGCCCAGCGTGGACGCGGCATTCCTCTAAAACCCCATGAGATATTAGCAATCGGGCGCGCAGTAGACCCTGTAAAGCGTTTCCAGCATTTCCCGAACTTCTGTACTGGCCAGGCTATAGTAGATCGTCTGGCCGTCGCGGCGGGTTGAGACAAGACGGAGGGCACGCATCTTGCCGAGATGTTGCGACAAGGCGGTAGGCGTCAGATTCACAATCTCCGCCAGTTCGCCGACCGATTTCTCGCCGCCCAGAAGCGTACACATGACAAGCAGTCGCTTGGGGTTGGCCATGGCGGTGAGCGTAGCGGCAACCTCGTCAGCTTTTGCTTCAAGGGCTTTCAAAGTTTTCTCTGAGAAGTCGATTTTCATGATTGACACTTTAGCACCTTCGAATGTACGAAGCAATGCAGTTGAAACCCGATGTTGGCATCACTTGTGTCACATAACTGGAGCATTCTGAAGAATGGTCACTGAATTTACCCCCTACGCCTCGCTGTTTGGCGGGGTTCTGATCGGCCTTGGAGCCGTGATTCTGATGGCGCTCAATGGGCGTATCGCTGGCATGACCGCGATGCTGGGCGGCGTGCTGGAACCCAAGAGTCCTGATGCCCCATGGCGGCTGGCATTTCTCGTGGGGGCCATTGTGGCCCCGGCGATTGCCATGATGTTTGGCGCCGAGTTCAGCTTTTCATCGCCCACGACCGGCGCTCTGTTGGTGCTTGGCGGTGTGATCGTGGGCGTCGGAGTCACCTACGGATCTGGCTGCACGTCGGGGCATGGTGTTTGTGGCATGGCCCGCCTCTCGCCGCGTTCCATTGTCGCGACCCTTATATTCATGGTCACCACCTTCGCCACTGTAACCCTGATCCGCCACGGCTTTGGAGGCTGAACGCATGAACCGCATCCTTTCCGCCCTTGGCGCAGGTCTCGTCTTCGGGCTTGGCATCGCGATCTCCGGTATGGGCAACCCTGCTAAGGTTCTCAATTTCTTTGATGTGTTCGGGACCTGGGACCCAAGCCTGATCTTCGTGATGGGTGGGGCGCTGATAACCACTGCCATCGGCTATCGCATCGTCTTTGGGGCAAAATCTGCTCCCATATTCGACGCGAAGTTCCATTTGCCCACCAGCAAGACGATCGACGCAAAACTCGTTGGTGGCTCTGCCCTGTTCGGCGTGGGCTGGGGCATTTCCGGCTTCTGTCCCGGTGGTGCGATCCCCGCGCTTGGGTTTGCTCCATGGCCTACCGCCTTGTTCCTGATTTCGATGGGCGGCGGCATCCTGCTGGCCCGCTGGCTGCAAGCCTTTCCCAGCCGCAAAACTGCCTGACACCTTCAAGGAGGATATCGACATGACAACCATTGCCTCGATCCCTCATTCCTTCGACCTGTCGCTCAAGCCTGAAGTGACAGCTTTCTTTGACGCGCCCACAAACACCGTGACCTATGTGGTGCGTGACCCGAGCAGCACCGCCTGTGCTGTCATCGACAGCGTGATGGACATCGACTATGCGGCAGGGCGGATCACCTATACGTCGGCCGATCAGGTCATCGACTTCATCGGATCCCATGGACTGACGCTCGAATGGCTCATCGAAACGCATGTCCATGCAGACCACCTGTCGGCCGCCCCCTACATCCAGGGCAAGCTTGGCGGCAAGATTGGCATCGGTGAGAACATCACCATCGTGCAGGACACTTTTGGCAAGGTGTTCAACGAGGGTACTGAGTTCCAGCGCGACGGCAGCCAGTTCGACCGCCTTTTCAAGGATGGGGATACCTACAAGATTGGAGGAATGACTGCCTTTGCCATGCATACGCCGGGCCATACGCCAGCCTGCATGACCCATGTCGTGGGCGATGCGGCATTTGTTGGAGACACCCTTTTCATGCCCGACGGTGGCTCGGCGCGTGCCGATTTTCCGGGTGGTGATGCCCGCACGCTTTACCGCTCGATTAAGCGGGTGCTGTCCATGCCGGGCGAGACGCGGCTGTTCATGTGTCACGACTATGGCCCCAACGGACGCGAGATCCGCTGGGAAACAACGGTGGCGGAGCAGCGCGCGCACAACATCCATGCCCATGACGGTGTGACCGAGGATGACTTCGTGCGTGTCCGCGAGGCGCGCGATGCAACGCTGGCTATGCCTAAGCTCATCATTCCGTCCCTGCAGGTGAACATGCGCGCGGGCGACCTGCCACCACCGGACGAAAGCGGAAAGCGCTTCCTGAAAGTGCCGATCAACGGGCTCTAGGTCTTCGAGCCAGTTTCTCCAGCAAAGCACATTGGGAACCGGGCCCTTGAGCTGAAACACCAAGGATCCACTCTGAGAGGAGTATTTCATGAACCCCAAATCGATCACGCCCACCCTGTCAGTCTCGGAGCAGATCCAGCCGCAAGAGATAGCTGCACTTGCGGCGGCGGGCTTCAAGGCCATCATCTGCAACAGGCCCGATGACGAGGGAGCGGATCAGCCCCCCTTTTCCGCGATTGAGGCAGTGGCGCAGGCGGCCGGGATGCAAGCAGCCTATCTGCCGGTTGTATCAGGCAAGGTGGACGAAGCGGACGCGCAGGCCTTCGGATTGCTGATGGACAGGTTGCCAAAGCCCATCCTGGCGTATTGCCGTACCGGCACACGCTCGGCCACGCTGTGGTCACTGTCCGAAGCTGCTCGGGGCCGGCCTTTGGCAGAGATTATCTCGGCAACCCAGGTTGCAGGCTATGACATGGCGGGCGTCATGCGTGCATTGCCGATGTCGGGTACAAAAACTTAGGTCCATGCAGTTGAGATCCCTGAAGTCACTTCTGCCCATTCTTGGCTGGGCACCAGCATACTCGAGGACCGAAGCGCAGAGTGATCTCGTCGCAGCTCTGATCGTCACGATCATGCTTGTCCCGCAGAGCTTGGCCTATGCCATGCTGGCGGGCCTGCCGCCGCAGGTGGGGCTCTATGCATCCATCCTGCCGCTCATCGCCTATGCGATTTTCGGCACAAGCCGGGCGCTGGCGGTCGGGCCGGTCGCCGTGGTGTCGTTGATGACGGCAGCGGCCGTGGGGCAAGTGGCGGCGCCGGGCAGCCCTGAGTATTTGACGGCAGCCATCACCCTGGCCTTCCTGTCGGGCCTCGTTCTGGTGGCGATGTCGGTCTTGCGGCTGGGGTTCATGGCCAATTTCCTGAGCCATCCGGTGATCTCCGGGTTCATCACTGCGTCAGGAATCCTGATCGCCATCAGCCAGTTGAAGCACATCCTTGGAATCAAGGCGGACGGGGATACGCTGCCACATCTCCTAAGCGCGATTTACGACGGCATCGGTGGACTCAACCCTTATACCCTCACGATCGGGGTAGCCACGATCGCCTTCCTCTTCTGGACACGCAAGCAACTCAAGCCGCTTCTGCTGGCGTGCAGGTTGCGGCCGCGGACCGCTGATCTGATTGCCAAGGGCGGACCGGTCGTTGCGATCGTACTTTCGATCCTCGCCGTCGTGGGCTTCGGCCTGATGGACAAGGGCGTCAAGATCGTCGGTGAAATCCCTGCCGGATTGCCGCCCTTCGCATTGCCCTCCCTTGACCTGGGTCTGTGGCAGCAGTTGCTGCTGCCTGCCGTGCTGATCAGTCTCGTGGGCTTTGTCGAATCTGTCTCGGTCGCGCAGACGCTTGCGGCCAAGCGGCGACAGCGGATCGTACCAAATCAGGAGCTGACTGCGCTTGGTGCCTCCAACATCGCCTCGGCACTGTCCGGCGGCTATCCAGTAACGGGTGGCTTCGCCCGGTCTGTCGTGAATTTCGACGCGGGCGCCGAAACGCCTCTCGCCGGGGGCTTCACGGCAGCAGGCATTCTCGCCGCGACGTTGTTTCTGACGCCACTGTTCCAGTTCCTGCCGCAAGCTGTCCTGGCCGCCACCATCATTGTGGCCGTCCTGTCGCTGATCGATATCGCGGCTATCAAACGCACGTGGGCCTATTCCAAGGCTGACTTTGTCGCCATGGCCGCCACGATCCTGACCGTGCTGCTGATCGGCGTGGAAGCAGGGATCACCGCAGGCGTCTCGCTGTCACTTTTGTTGTTCTTGTGGCGCACGTCACGCCCCCACATTGCCATCGTCGGTCAGGTGCCGGGGACCGAGCATTTTCGGAATATCGATCGTCATGACGTGATTACCGACCCGACAATCCTGTCGATCCGAGTCGATGAAAGCCTTTACTTCGCAAACGCCCGCGCACTGGAAGATGCGATCTATGAACGCATTGCCGACCGGCCAGCCCTGAAAAACGTTATCCTCATGTGCCCGGCGGTGAATGCCATCGACGCGAGCGCCCTGGAAAGCCTCGAGGCGATCGCGCACCGTCTTGCCTCGGCCGGGGTCGGTTTCCATCTGTCCGAAGTCAAGGGGCCAGTGATGGACGCTTTGAAGCGATCCGACTTCATGGAACATTTCAAGGGCCGCGTGTTCCTGTCGCAATTTGAAGCAGTCAGCGCCCTGATTGGTGAGACGCGAGAGAGCGGGGTACCAATGGAGTTGAAGGCCCCATAGCGCGAGCTTGGCGGTACGACGCAGATGGACTTTTTTTGGGAGACTAACCATCCGCCGCTATGCGGTGCGTCTGGTCGGTACGATGATGGGGTATAGTTGGGGAAGAAAAAGTGAACCGATCCATACGCCAGGCTGCAATTACCAAAACGGTGATGGACGATATGTCGATAATCTCTCATCCCTTACGTCTTCATGTCCACCGTTTCCTCGTTGTGGCTATCAACGGTCAGCGCTTCAAGTGCGCGATGCGCGGCATATTGCAGGACGCAACGTAAACGTTCAATATCAACAGTCCAGCCAAGGCATACACCTTGCACTGCGAAACACTCCACCAGATCGCATCTGACATGATGTTTAGCTTTTCATAACGCAGGCCAGTATAGACTATCGGAGGCATGGGCGCTGGGAGGGCGCCCATGCCTCCTTCATCTAGTCACCAAGCATCATGCCTGAGCCCATGCCTCGCCCCATACCCATGCCCATGCTGGGCAACACGATGTCGTCTGCTGTTTTCTTCTGGGTGTCGTCGAGCAACGCATATAGCTTGTCCACCGCCGCTTTCACGGACTTGATCTGCTCGAGACGCGCCTCCATGTGCGTCTGCTGAAGTGTCAAGCGCTCGGGCAGGGGTTTCTTGAGGAAGTCGCCGCTGCGCACATCCTTCATCATTTCCCGCATCATCGCATTGTGTGTTTCTGCAGTATTGCGGATCACTTCTGCAAGTTCGTCCCACGCAGCACCCTGTGCATCGGTGATCTTCAGTTCTGTCTTCATATAGGCAAGACGCCCGTCAATGCGGTCCAGCATGGCGTCAGGGCCATAGCCCATCATCGGGCCGCCCCAACCCCAGCCATCCATCATTCCCCGGCCCGTACCCCAGCGGGGCCACCAGCCGTCGTCATCGCTGTCAGCCATGGCTGGCACCGAAATTGCCACAACCAGAAGACCGGCCGCAGCCATCAGTTTTGCATATGCTATCTTCATTTCTGACCTCCTCGTCTGAGAATTACAAATGTCAGATGGCACCATCGTGCCTCGGTACGGAAGCAAGTTGCTGAAGGGGTCTCAACGGCAACACTGGACCCCTCAATCAACGATTTGAGCCAGTTGGTGAGATGGCACTTCCATAGACCACAATACATCTTTTGGGCCCTGTTGGGTTGATGCAGATCAGGTCTCATCCATAGAAATTGTGGTAAGGTGCTAACCTGTCGCGAAAGTCAATGACGTTGAATGTATCCGCCCGGACGCCGGATCCGGTTGCTCCTTTCCACCAAGGCCTGACCCAGGCCGAGGCATGCTCGCGGCTTGCCTCCGAGGGCTTCAATGAGCTGCCGCGGGCGGAGCGCCGCTCCCCGTTTCGGATCGTGTTCGAGGTCTTGCGGGAGCCGATGCTGGCGCTGTTGATTGTGGGAGGTGCCGTCTATCTCCTGCTCGGCGACCTAGAAGAGGCCTTGGTTCTGCTGGTATTCGCCTGCCTGTCGGTCGGGATCACCGTCGTGCAGGAAGCGCGGACGGAACGCGTGCTGGAGACGTTGCGTGACCTGACCAGTCCGCGCGCCCTCGTGATCCGGGAAGGACAGCGTCAGCGCATCGCGGGCCGGGAGGTTGTGCGGGGCGATCTGATCGTCCTGTCCGAAGGTGACAGGGTGCCCGCCGATGCGCGCCTTCTTGCCGCGGAGGGTCTGTCGTCGGATGAGTCCCTGCTGACCGGCGAAGCGGTTCCGGTGCGCAAGAAAACCGCAACATCGGGGTTTGCGGTCACGGACGTCACGCGCCCGGGCGGCGAGGATCTGCCCATGGTCTTCGCAGGGAGCCTCATTGTGCGCGGGTCGGCCATAGCCGAAGTGATGGCGACCGGACTGGCGAGCGAGATCGGAAAAATCGGCGTTTCCCTGACCATGCTGGAGACCAACACGCCACATCTGCAACGCCAGATGCGGAGGCTGGTCGTCGTCTTCGCAACATTGGGAGCAGCCGTCAGCCTTGCCGTGGTGGTGCTCTATGGGTTGCTGCGCGATGGCTGGCTTGAAGGCGTGCTGGCCGGCATCGCCGTGGGAATGTCGATGCTGCCCGAGGAATTCCCCATGGTCCTGGCCGTCTTCATGGCGATGGGAGCGTGGCGGATTTCAAGGACGCGGGTGCTGACGCGGCGTGCCTCCGCAATCGAAACACTTGGTGCAGCAAGCGTGCTTTGCACCGACAAGACCGGTACATTGACCGAGAACCTCATGACCATTGCCGAGTTGCGCCTCGCCGACGGGACGGCAGTCAAGATCAGCAAGGCGCCGCTTCCCGACGAGTTTCGTGACATCGCAGCCGCGGGGATGTTGGCATCCGCCCCTGAACCTTTCGATCCGATGGAGAAGGCGTTTCATGCCTTGGCCGAAGCGGACATGCGCGGAAGCGAGGTGCCGGCGAGCACGGGCTGGAAGCTGGAGCGGACATATGCAGTTTCACCCGAACTGCTGGCCATGTCCCAGATCTGGGGCACAGGCGAGGGAGTATGGCGTGTCGCCGCGAAGGGAGCGCCAGAGGCAATAGCCCGTCTGTGCCGGCTTGGTGCTTCTGCCCATGCCGCGTTGATGGCTGCAGTCGATCAGATGGCGGGGACCGGCTTGCGCGTGCTGGGGGTTGCAGAGACCAACTTTGACGGCGACGACCTGCCGGACAGTCAGCACGCCTTCAGCTTTCGCTTCCTAGGACTTGTGGGACTTGCCGATCCGCTGCGCGCCTCGGTGCCGGAGGCGGTGGCGTTGTGCCGCAGCGCGGGGATCCGGGTTATCATGATCACCGGCGACTATCCGGCCACGGCGCAGACAATTGCGGCACAGGCGGGCCTGCAGGGCAACCGGGTGATCAGCGGCACCGAACTTCAGGCGATGCCAGACGCCGATCTGGCCACGGCGGTTCGCGATGTCACCATCTTCGCCCGCATCATGCCGGAGCAGAAGCTCCGGATCATCAACGCGTTGAAAGCCACCGGCGCCGTCGTTGCCATGACTGGCGACGGGGTGAATGATGCCCCTTCGCTGAAGGCCGCGGACATCGGCGTGGCCATGGGTGGACGCGGCACGGATGTGGCGCGCGAGGCGGCCAGCATCGTGTTGCTGGACGATGATTTCGGGTCGATCGTCAGCACCATCCGGTTGGGGCGGCGCATCTACGACAATTTGCGAAAGGCGATGAGCTTCATACTGGCGGTGCATGTGCCCATCGCCGGTCTGGCACTGATGCCGCTTCTCTTCGGCATGCCGGTCCTGTTCAGTCCCATGCACATCGCCTTTCTGGAGATGGTGATCGACCCGGTCTGCTCGCTGGTGTTCGAGGCCGAAACCGAAGAAGACGGCATCATGAGACGCCCGCCGCGCGCGCCAGCCGAGCCGCTGTTCTCCCTGCCGACGATCCTGTGGAGCCTCGCACAGGGGCTGCTTGTTCTGGGTGTAACCGGCACGATCCTTGTCGTCTCGCCTCACTACGGCCTGGCGACAGACCAGGTTCGCGCGCTGACCTTCGCTTCGCTGGTTCTCTGCATGGTGTCGCTGATCCTCGTGGACCGTTCGCTGTCATCCTCCATCATCACGGCAATTCGGCTCCCGAACAGGGCGCTTGCGGTGGTCGTGCCTATCGTGGCCTTGCTCGTGGCAACCATTCTGCTCTGGCAGCCGGCCCGAGACCTTTTCGGTTTTGGGGCACTCACCCCGATGCTCCTCGTGATCCCCATTCTGGCTGGTCTCGCCATGCTGCTGGTGCTTGAGGGCCTGAAACCGATCTGGCAGCGCGCTATTCATCCACGAGCAACTGCCCCCGCCGCATTGTCCAACGGTAGACATCCATGACAAGCAACCCGAACCAAGCAGAGCAGCAGAGGAAAGAGGATCTGGCATCCATCCTGGGGTTCAAGGACCTTCGCCGGGAAGATGTCGGCAAGGTTGGAGGCAAGAACTCTTCGCTTGGCGAGATGGTGAGCACGCTTGGCGCCATGGGCGTACAGGTTCCTCCCGGCTTCGCCACGACCTCGGCGGCGTACTGGCAGTTCATCGAAGCCAATGACCTCCGCATTTGCATGAGCAGCTTCCTCGATAATCTGGCGAAGGGCAGGGCGAGCGTGGCCCAGACCGGACAGGCCATCAGGTCCTTGATCCTTGGCGGCGATTGGCCGGAAGACGCGGCACAAGCCATCGTCAAGGCCTATCGCGAGCTCTCGGCCCGCGCTAGAAAGAGCGATGCCAGTGTCGCCGTGCGCTCGAGCGCCACCTCCGAAGACCTGCCCGATGCAAGCTTCGCCGGTCAGCAGGAAACATTCCTCAACATCGTGGGCGAGGCAGTCTAGCTTGAGTCCTGCCGCCGCTGCTTCGCCTCGCTGTTCACCGATCGCGCCATCAGCTACCGCCAGGCGAAGGGCTTCAACCACATGTCCGTCGCGCTGTCGATCGGTGTGCAGCAGATGGTGCGGTCGGATCCTGCCGGGTCGGGCGTGATGTTCTCGCCGAGACGATATATGAAGCTCAAATGAACAAGATTGCATTTAGCTACGGTGTTGAATTGACAGGCCTAAGTAGTTCTACGGTTGTTGCCTCGAAGAAAAGTACCCTTAGTCATGAACTTTGATGCTTTTGATGCAGTCCGCTAGTGATGGTGCATCGCCCGCATCCGAAGAGAGTGGCAGTTGGCAGGTCAAATAAATGAGCGAAGATTTCAGTATTCCCTACATCGCCTTCTTCGGCCGTCCGCTTGAGGAGTACCTTGCGATGTTCATGCTCACCGAGGCCGACCTTCGGAGTGGCCAGACACTTGATGTCGCCAGCGGGCCAAGCAGCTTCCGTGCCGAAGGCACTGCGCTGCATCTTGACATCGTTGCGTGCGATCCGATGTACAAGCTCTCACCGGAAGAAATCCTGGCACATGGTCGGGCAAGCATTGCGCGTAGTATCGAGGACTGGGAGAAGAACCCGAATTTTCCGATGAGCGAAGACTATAAGGCAAAGAAGTATGCCTCACTCGAAAACTTCGTCGCTGACTATGCAGTTCATCGGGGCGAAGGAGCATATGTCTATGGGGAACTGCCACAGCTACCTTTCGCCGACCGCTGCTTCGACCGCGTTTTGAGCGGAAACTTCCTGTTTGCATACGCGCACGTCGACCATGGTGGTTGCTACGATGGAACGGAGTTTGACCTGAGCTTCCACCTCCGCGCAGTTGAGGAGATCGCCCGTATTTCCCGACATGAAATCCGCCTCGTTCCAGTTGAGTACTATGCGCCACCGTCCCGGGCGCATGACTATCGCGACGCTGCCTGCGAAAGGCTTGAGGAACTTGGCTTCCAGTGCAGGCTCCAGCCCAACGAGCTGGGGGCTGTGATGTCCTGCTACACCCACGTCCTGGTGGCGGAGCGCGTCTGAAGCTCCACACTCAGGCTCCTGGATGACGGCGGCGAGCGCCCTCTCTGGCATCCGCCGGGGTTCGAGGACCCCCGGGAAATGTAGATATGCACGATCTTGCGAGACATCCCGTTTCATGGCCCTGTTGGGCTGGGAGGATGTCTGCGATGACCCAGAAAGATCGCGAGATTCAGCGCAGGTTGAGGATCCTGAAGCATGCCGAGGAGATCGGGCATGTTGGTCGGACCTGCCGGTACTTCAGCATTGGCCGAGCCAGTTTTTACCGATGGAAGTCGGCGTTCGAGAAGCATGGCGAGGCTGGTCTAATCCGCAGGAAGCCGATCCCGAAGAACCCCAGGAACCGCACACCGCCAGAGATCGTCGAAAAGGTTCTTCACCTGCGCAAGACCTACCACCTGGGGCCAATCCGCATCGTCTGGTATCTTGCCCGCTACCATGACATCAAGATCTCCGCTGCCGGCGTATCCCGTATCCTCAAGCGCAATGGCCTGAACCGACTGCCGCGGGGTA
>NZ_JBIIDX010000230.1:0-3119 GCF_044238155.1 Aestuariivirga sp.
AGCCAGCAGAGCAACCAGACGCGCCAAGCGCCGTGGGAAACCCACTACCTTGTCGCGGTGATCATTCGCCTTCCGTCCACCAGCTCGCGAAATCCGCATGCCACCCCTTCTTGGCGCTCGCAGCCCGGCACTTGGTCCACCAAGCTTTCTGAGCAGGCAGCGACAAAAACCGGATGTGGCGAGGTAAGTCGGAGTTGGATGATTCGATCAATAAGTTTGCCCGATTTTCATGATAAATTACTTATATCGTTCTGTGCGAAAACGATTTCGCACTCTCATGGAGGGAAACCTGAAATGCCAACTCAATCTCTGATGAACTGCGGATCAGCGTCCTGAGCCCTTCAACATCGGCGTCACTTAAGCCAAGGCAAGAGTCCAGCCTTGCCACACTGAACATGGATGCCAGCCTGCACAGGCATCATGCCCGCAAGAACAGATCCGATGTAGCAACGGGTTCAGGAGTCGAAGGCGAGAACGGCGAGGATGATGGCGGCGAGAGCGGAGACCCACACACCCGATACAAGCAGTTCAAGACGCGGGTAGAGCGACTGGTCACCGCTGCGCATCATGCGCCCGGCGGTCATGCGGGCCAACCCATGGCACAATGTCAGCAGCACGACAAAGCCGAGCTTCACCACGAACCACACATTGGTTTCTCCGGCGGGTGGCAGGCTGAGCCACAGGCCGATGCCGGTGATCCAGATCGCCAGGATCACCACATCAGCGATGCGGGCCAGCACCCGGCGCAGGAAGGCCAGCACGGCGCGGCGCTCTCCCTGTTCGCCAGCGGCGATGCGGATATTGATATAATTGGCGATGCTCATGCCGGTGCCGGTGGCAATGGCGACAAAATGCGCGGTCAGCAGAATGGTCTTCATTGATGGATAGCCCTCCCCCGGCCGCACCGTCGCCCCGTTCCCCGTGTCAGACTTCTAGCACACCCGACATGATTTGCACGGCCTGTCCAGCTACCCGCACCGCTGCCAGCTTCGAAGACGCCACATCTGCTTCGAGCCACAGGTCCGAGGGGCGGCCCATCTCGTAACCCTGCTCCAGTCGCCAGCGATGGGTGCCGTCCTGGAGTCCCTCAGCCTCCAGAAGCTGAGCAGCAAGAATGGCGGTGGCGGATCCAGTTGCGGGATCCTCCGGGATGCCTTCGCCGGGCGCAAGAGCCCTGGCACGAAACGCTGTGTCCGGGTTTTCGCCCCCGTGCGCATAAATATAAGCCATGACCGTACCCAGACCACGGAAGTTATCCGTCCAAACCGGCTCGCAGGGCCGCGCCCTGGCAAGCGCCTCGCGCGAGCCGAGGGGCACATAGAGAAAGCGCGGCCCTCCCTCCAGCACCCGCATCACGTGCGATCCGAAACCGATATCGGATGCGTCAATTCCAAGGCCCCGGGCCACATCCTCCGGCGTCGGCAAGGCTACATCAACCGCAAACGGCCTCACCGGCGCGGTAAACTGGGCGCGCGGCACATCACCGATGCGGGTGACCTTCACCGGAACCAGCCCCGCCACCGCCTCCAGCGTCAGCGAGGTCTCGAACGAACAGCCCGGCTTGTATTTCTTCTGAGCCAGATGGACGGCGCAGCCCACCGTTGGGTGACCGGCGAAAGGGATTTCCGCCGTGGGCAGGAAGATCCGCACGCTGGCGGCGTTGGCAGAGTTCTTCGGCTTGCACACGAAGATCGTCTCCGAGAGATTGAATTCGCGAGCGATCTCCTGCATCTGCGACGCCGTCAGGGCATCGGCTTCTTCGACGATGGCCAGAGGGTTGCCGCAGAAACGGCTGTTGGTGAACACATCATAGGTGTGGAAGGCAAGCTTCATGTGAACAGCGCCTCATAAACAAGCTTGAGCGAAACCACGAACAGCGCCACTTCAACCAGACGATAGAACAGTTTTTCCGGAATGACGCTGGTGAGCTTGTAGCCTGCGAGCGCGCCTGCCACAGCCACCGGTGAGAGCATGGCAGCCACCTCGAGATTGCCGAGGTTGAACTGACCCAGCGCCCAGTAGGGAACCACCTTAACAAGATTGATGATGGCGAAGACGATGGTGCTGGTTCCGGCGAACATCATCTTCGGCAGTTTCTGGGGCAGAACATAGGCCTGATAGGGCGGCCCCCCTGTGTGAGAGACAAAGCTGGTGAAGCCGGCGATCGTGCCCCAGAACAGACCACGCGGAATGTCCGCGGGTTTCGGCGGGGCATTCGCCTTGCGCAGCACGATGCTGGCGCAATAGTAGATGCCAACGATCCCGACCAGCAGGGTCACCATCCAATCCTCGGTGATATGCGCAGTGGCCCAACCCAGCCCGACGCCGAACACCATGGAAGGAAGCAGGATGATGAGGTTCCTTGGGCTGTACTCGCGCCTGTAGGCCCAGAGACCTACCATGTCGCTCACGATGTAGACCGGCAGCAGCAGCGCTGCCGCTGCAACCGGCGGCATGACGAGCGCGAGCAGCGGCACGCCCAGCACGCCCACCATCGGAAGCCCGCCCTTCGAGGCGCCAACGAAGAACGCTGCGACCCCGGCCACCAGAAAGAACAGCAGGCTGGATTGGATCACGCGTTTTCGGGGCCCAGCGCCAGTCCGCGGTAATCCTGATCGAGAAACCGGCAAAGCATCTCAACGACGAATTCGTGATCCTCGCGCTGTGGAACACCCGACACGGTGACCGCCCCCACCACGCCGGTGCCGGCGAGATGAATGGGAAAGCCACCGCCGGAGGTCGCAAGGTCTATCGGGTCGATGCCGCGCGAGGCGTCAAAGGCCTTGCCCTGGTGCTGATATTCGCGGCCCACCCGGTAGGAGGATTTGTGGAAGCGGTAGACGGTGTTAGCCTTGCGCCGCACCCAGTCCGGGTTTTCCGGCGTGGTGCCGGGAAGGGCGGTGTAGAACAGCGGCCGGTTGCCGATGCGGATGTCGATCACAAACGGCAGCGCCTGCTCCACCGCCGCCTGCCGCATCAGGCTCCCCAGAGCCCAGGCATCCGCCTCGCTGAAGCTCTTGAAGCGCAGCGCCTCTTCCTGCCGCGCGATCTGCGCAATGTCGGTTTCGAGAGTCATGATCTTATCCTACCGTGCGAGCGTTATCCCTTGAACAGAAGAC
>NZ_JBIIDX010000118.1:0-11128 GCF_044238155.1 Aestuariivirga sp.
TCACAGTTCGAGCAGCACATCCGGGCCGTATGTGGCTGGCCTCTGGGCACGGCAGAGCGTCATTCTGACGTGGTGATGACCAACCTCCTGGGAGAGGAAGCCAGCCGCTGGCAGGAACTGGCAGGAGAGCCTGGTCTTCATCTCCATCTGTATGGAAAGCGCGAGGCCCGCCCCGGCCGGAAAATGGGCCACGTGAACCGGCTTTCCCCTCGACAGCCCTGATGGGGCATGCTAAGCCGCGCGCCAATTTCGGGCCTTTCACGGGGCCCCGAGACCCGTCCCAACCTAATTTTGAGGTAGCACTTGCAAGTCGTCGTTCGTGACAACAATGTCGATCAAGCCCTGAAAGCTCTCAAGAAAAAGATGCAGCGCGAGGGCATTTTCCGCGAAATGAAGCTGCGCGGACATTACGAAAAGCCCTCCGAGAAGAAGGCGCGCGAAAAGGCCGAGGCGGTGCGCCGTGCGCGCAAGCTGCAGCGCAAGAAGCTGCAGCGCGAAGGTCTTCTGCCCATGCCCAAGAAGGTCGAGGGCGCGCCCACCCGCGGCCCGCGCTCCCAGTAAATCTCCCACACAGCCAAGTGGTTTCGAAAGGCCGCCTCCCCAGGGAGCGCGGCCTTTCAGTTTCTAGCGGGCTGCCGCCGGGGCGCCGATTAAGGCAGCCGCCACAATTGCCCTGAACTTGTCACAAGCTACCACAAAACGGTTACAGGCCCGTCCTACGGCCGGACAGTTTCCCCCTTAGCTAAACACGACATGAACGGCGCATTCAGCATCGGTTCCAGTGCGGAACGGCAGAATGCACGGGCAAGTGATGAGGAGAGGGAAAACCCGATGATCCGTAACCTGTTCGTCCTGATGGCCATGATCGCTGCGGTTCCGGCCGCCGCTGCCCTGCAGTCTGCGCCGCAGGGGCTCGAGGTGCTGCAGTCCGCCGGCGCCAACCAGACGGTGATCTACAAGAACAGCCCCTTCCCCGTGATCGGCCCGCTGGTGTTTGAGGCCTGCGCGGTGGAGGATTGCTCCGACGTCCCGCAATGACCATTTCGCCGCTCCAGGCCCCGCCTTGCCGGGTACGGTTCGGCATGATTGAGAACCCAGGCAGTTCTTCCCCCCATCCCCTGCAAACACTGCCTGCAACTGGGCCCCGGCCATTTGTGCCGGGGCTTTTTTCCACCTCCCGCAACAGTCGCCTGCACCGGATGAAGTCCTTTGCCCTGTCCCTGATACTGGCCGCGCTGTTCATGGCGGCTGGCGGATTTCCGCCGCAACCGGCCCAGCCCCTGCCCGTGCCGGTCGGCAATGTCACGGTGATCCACAAGTCGCCTGCCACCCTCGGCGCGGTGGACGAGGGGGCGATAGGGCTTGGAATCCCCCATGTGATTGTGTAGGGAACCCCAAATCGGGTTTCCCTCACATGCCAAAGCGCACCGACATCAAGTCCATCCTCATCATCGGGGCTGGGCCCATCATCATCGGCCAGGCTTGCGAATTCGACTATTCGGGAACCCAGGCCTGCAAGGCACTGAAGGCGGAAGGCTACCGCATCATTCTGGTCAACTCCAATCCGGCCACCATCATGACGGACCCGGATCTGGCGGACGCCACCTACATCGAGCCAATCACGCCCGAGGTTGTCGCCCGCATCATCGAAAAGGAGCGGCCTGACGCTCTGCTGCCGACCATGGGCGGTCAGACCGCACTGAACACCGCACTCTCGCTCAACCGGATGGGCGTGCTCGAGAAGTTCGGCGTCGAGCTGATCGGCGCCAAGGCCGAGGCGATCGACAAGGCCGAAGACCGCGAACTGTTCCGCGAGGCGATGAAGAAAATCGGCCTCGAAACGCCGAAATCCATGCTCGCCAATGCTTCCGCCGCCAAGGACGCCGACAAGGATTTCCACGCGGCGGAGATTGCAAGGCTCAAGGCCGGCGGCGGCGATGTTGACGCCTTCGAAAAGCAATGGGCGGCCGAAGAGCCTGAGCGTCTGCGCAAGTACCGCAACCGCGCCATGGTGGAAGCCTTCGAGGCGATGCTCGAGGTAGGGCTTCCCTGCATCATCCGGCCCTCCTTCACCCTGGGCGGCACCGGCGGCGGCATTGCCTACAACCGCGAGGAATTCTTCGACATCGTCGAAAAAGGGCTTGATGCCTCGCCCACCGCCGAGGTGCTGATCGAGGAATCGGTGCTGGGCTGGAAGGAGTATGAGATGGAAGTGGTCCGCGACAAGGCGGACAACTGCATCATCGTCTGCTCGATCGAGAACGTCGATCCGATGGGCGTGCACACCGGCGATTCGATCACCGTGGCCCCGGCGCTGACGCTGACCGACAAGGAATACCAGATCATGCGCAACGCCTCGATTGCGGTGCTGCGCGAGATCGGCATCGAGACCGGCGGCTCCAATGTGCAGTTCGGCGTCAACCCTGCCGATGGCCGCCTCGTGGTGATCGAGATGAACCCGCGGGTGTCGCGCTCTTCTGCGCTCGCCTCCAAGGCCACCGGCTTTCCCATTGCCAAGGTCGCGGCCAGGCTGGCCGTGGGCTACACGCTCGATGAACTGGCAAACGACATCACCGGAGGGGCCACGCCGGCCGCCTTCGAACCCACCATCGACTATGTCGTCACGAAGATCCCGCGCTTTGCCTTCGAGAAGTTCCCGGGCGCGTCCGCCACCCTCACCACCGCCATGAAATCGGTGGGCGAGGTGATGGCAATTGGACGGTCCTTCCAGGAGTCGATGCAGAAGGCGCTGCGCGGGCTGGAGACCGGCCTCACCGGCTTCAACGAGGTGGCGATCACTGGTGCGGGCGAAGGCGATGACCGGAACGCCATCCGCGCGGCGCTGGGCACGCCCACGCCGGACCGCATCCTCAAGATTGCCCAGGCTTTCCGCATGGGAGCAAGCGTCAGCGAGATTTACGACTCCTGCAAGTATGAACCCTGGTTCCTTCGCCAGATCGAGGAGATTGTGCGCACCGAAGAGCTGATCAGGCAGCGCGGCCTGCCCAGGGATGCGGCGAACCTGAAACGACTGAAGTCCATGGGCTTTTCTGACAAGCGCCTTGGCGAGCTCGTCGGCCTCTCCGAAGACAGGGTGCGCGCTCACCGTCACAAGCTGAAGGTGCGCCCTGTCTACAAGCGCATCGATACCTGCGCCGCCGAATTCGCGTCGCCCACCGCCTACATGTATTCAACCTACGACAACGAGGATGAGGCTCGGCCCTCCGACCGCCAGAAGGTGATCATTCTGGGTGGCGGCCCCAACCGCATCGGCCAGGGCATCGAGTTCGATTACTGCTGCTGCCATGCCTGCTTTGCCCTGCATGATGCTGGATATGAGTCGATCATGGTCAATTGCAACCCCGAGACCGTGTCGACCGACTACGACACCTCGGACCGGCTCTATTTCGAACCGCTCACCGCCGAGGACGTGCTGGAGATCATCCACACCGAGCAGTCCAATGGCACGCTGAAAGGCGTTATCGTGCAGTTCGGCGGCCAGACGCCGCTGAAATTGGCGGGCGCTCTCGAAAAGGCAGGTGTACCCATCCTCGGCACGACGCCCGACGCCATCGACCTGGCCGAGGACCGCGACCGTTTCGCCAGGCTCATCCGCAAGCTGAAGCTGCGCCAGCCCGAGAACGGCATTGCGCACTCCGCTGCCGAGGCCAGGAAGATCGCCCGCCGGATCGGCTTCCCCGTGGTCATCCGGCCCTCCTATGTGCTGGGCGGCCGGGCCATGGAAATCGTCCGCGACGAGGCCCAGCTCGAACGCTACATCACCGAGGCGGTTGTGGTCTCGGGCAGCTCGCCGGTGCTGATCGACAGCTATCTCTCCAACGCCACCGAAGTGGATGTCGACGCCATCGCCGACGGCAAGGACGTGTTCATCGCCGGTGTGATGGAGCATATCGAGGAGGCGGGCATCCATTCGGGCGACTCGGCCTGCTCGCTTCCGCCCTATTCGCTGAAAGCCCCCGTCATCGCCGAGCTCGAACGCCAGGCACGCGTGCTGGCGCTGGCGCTCAAGGTGGTGGGGCTGATGAATGTGCAGTTCGCCATCAAGGACGGCGACATCTACGTGCTCGAGGTGAACCCGCGTGCCTCCCGCACTGTGCCATTCGTTGCCAAGGTCATCGGTCTGCCGGTGGCCAAGATCGCTGCCCGCGTCATGGCGGGCGAGACCCTGGACAGCTTCAAGCTGAAGTCGAAGAAGATTTCGCACGTTGCCGTCAAGGAGGCTGTGTTCCCCTTCAACCGCTTCCCCGGCGTGGATGTTCTGCTGGGCCCCGAGATGCGTTCCACCGGCGAGGTGATGGGTCTCGACATGAGCTACGATATGGCCTTCGCGAAGAGCCAGCTCGGCGCCGGCATGCGCATGCCGCAGGCCGGAACGGTGTTCATTTCGGTGAAGGACGCCGACAAGCCCAAGATCATCCCCGCCATGAAGAAATTCGTCGAAATGGGCTTCCGGCTGGTGGCCACGGGAGGCACCCAGCGCTATTTCGAGGAGAAGGGCATCCCCTCCACCAAGATCAACAAGGTTCTGGAAGGCCGCCCGCATGTGGTCGACGCCATCAAGAATGGCGAGATCCAGCTGGTGCTGAACACGACCGAAACACGCGCCTCCCAGTCCGACTCGAAACCGATCCGCCAGACGGCACTGATGCAGAAGGTGCCTTACTACACCACCCTTCCCGGCATCCTGGCGGTCACCAAGGCGATTGCGGCCCAGCGCGAGGGCCGGCTTGAGGTCAAGCCGCTGCAGGACTATTTCTGACCAAGAAAAGCATTTATTTACAATGCCTTATCCATTGAGCTCGGCACCCCTCTTGAATTTCCGGGTCAGTTGCGGCATCCTGCGGTTTCGCCCGGCATGATGCGGTCGCTCCGCATCGCCGGGTGTCGTTTTTTCCAAGACACCGACGAACAACCGTCTCCGGGCCACGCGGAGCACGGCAAGAGACTGGACGATGCCGATGGACAAAGTGCCGATGACTGCCGAGGGCCACGCCGCCATGATGGATGAGGTGAAGCACCTCAAGACCGTGGAGCGACCGCGCATCATCAAGGCCATCGAAGAGGCCCGCTCGCATGGCGACCTCTCGGAGAATGCCGAATATCACGCCGCCAAGGAGCAGCAGGGCTGGACCGAGGCACGGGTCGCGGAGCTTGAGGACAAGCTTTCCCGAGCTGAAATCATCGACATATCAAGACTTTCTGGTGACGTTGTGAAGTTTGGCGCGAAGGTCACGCTGATTGATGAGGAAACCGACGAGAAGACGTCCTACCAGATCGTCGGTGAGTTCGAGGCAGACGTGAAGAAGGGCAAGATTTCCGTGTCCTCGCCCATTGCGCGTGCCATCATCGGCAAGAAGAAGGGTGACTCGGTCGAGGTCAACACGCCGGGTGGCGGCAAATCCTACGAGATCGCCAAGGTCGCCTGGCGGTAAGCGCCGCCGAACGCCCCCCCTTCTTGTCGTGGCCGAGCCCGACCCCGCCATCACCGCGGGCGCGGCAGCCAACAGGGTGCCTCTGGTCAAGCATCCACCCCTGTCATCATGGCCGGGCTCGACCCGGCCATCACCACGGGCGCGACAGCCAGGAGGGTGTCCGGATCGGGTCTGGCGGTGATGAGATGATGAAGTCGAGCGCTACGGAGCAGCCAGCGCCTTGTCGATGGCGGCGGTGATCTTGGGGCTCATCGGCTTGGTCTGGGTCGAGAACCAGTCGATGAACTGCCCGTCGCTGCCAATGAGGTATTTGTGGAAGTTCCATTTCGGCCGGCCCAGCATGCCGGCCTTTTCGCCCGCCCATTTGTAAAACGGTGTCGCGTCTGCCCCCTTCACCACAGTCTTGTCGGACAGCGGGAACGTGACGCCATAGTTGAGCTTGCAGAAGGTGGCGATTTCCTCCGCCGATCCTGGCTCCTGTCCGCCGAAATCATTGGACGGAACACCGATCACCACCAGGCCCTTGTCCTTGTAGGTCTGCCATAGTTTTTCCAGCTCTTCATACTGCGGGGTGAAACCGCATTCGGATGCCGTGTTGACGATGAGCATCGGGTGACCCTTGAACTGCACCAATGGCATGGGCTTGCCGTCAATGCCGGTCAGTGTGAAGTCATAGGCGTTGGGTCCAGCCATGGCGGGCAAACTCGCGAGCAGGGTGAAGATGATCGTCAGGAAGAGTTTTCTCATATTGGTGAGAACGAAGCACGGCTTGCTCCGGATCAGCCCAGGTCACGGCGCCGAGCCCGCAGCGCATGGCGAGCGGCGAACAACACAAGCCCCGCCAGCAGCCCCCAGAAGGCTGAACCCACGCCCAGGACCGTCACCCCGCTGGCTGTGACAAGGAACGCTGCCAATGCACTTTCGGTGTCGCGAGGCTCCTTCAGCATGGCCGTCATGCCGCCCATCATCGGCGCGAACAGCGCGAGCCCCGCGATGGCGGTGATCAGGTCCTTGGGCAGCGCGCCCAGTACCTGAACAAATCCGGCCGCCATCAAGCCGATCAGGCCGTAGAGAACGAGATAAGGCAAGGCCACCAGCCAGCGCTTCGCCGGATCCGGGTGGCAGTCGGGGCCGGTGACGATCGAGGCGGTGATTGCCGCCATGTTGATGGCATGGCTGCCAAAGGGTGCAAGCAGAGTCGAAGCAGCCCCGGTGGCCAGAAGCGCGGCTTGCACCGGCGGCTGATAACCGCTGGCCCTCAGAACAGCGAAACCTGGCAGGTTCTGCGAGGCCATGGTCACCAGAAACAGCGGCACGCCAATCGACAGGATCGTCTGCCAGTCAAAGGCGGGCGTGGTCCAGACGAGACCGGTCAGGCCGAAGTTGCAGCACACCCCCGTTCCATCAACGCTGAGCAGGCCAAGGCCCACGCCGGCCGCTACCACCACCGGCACGGCATACAGCGGATAGAACAGACGCAGGGCAAAGAATATGGCGACAAGCGGCAGCACGGCCCAGGGCAGCGCCAGCGCCGCGCCCGGCACACCCAGCGTATAGCGCAGCAGCACACCCGCCAGCATCGCTGCCGCGACTGGCGCAGGAATCTTCTCGATCGCCCTCTCCAGAGGCTTGATCAGGCCGGCCACCATCATCAGCAGGCCAGCAACCACGAAGGCCCCGAGCGCATTGGCATACGTGATGCTGCCACCCGACGTGGCGATCAGCACCGCGCCCGGCGTCGACCAGGCAGTGATCATCGGCATGCGGTAGCGCACTGACAGGATGAAGGAAGTGGCCGCCATGCCAAAGCACAGGGCGGCCGCCCAGGACACCTGCTGGGCCGGGGTGGCGCCAACACTGCGGGCCGCCTCCATGATGACGAGAATGGTGGAGGCGAAGCCCACGACCACTGCCGTGAGGGTGGCCGATATCAGGCTGAACCAGCCGGGCTGAAGGCTGAGGGACGTGCGCATCGGGTCTGCTGTAGCAAGTCGGACGGCGGGGCGCGAGAGAGACAGCCAACCACCGGCGAGCGGTTGTTCACAACAGCTTGTAGCGGGCTTGTCGCAAGGACCGAATAAGCTATGCTGTTTTCTCATAGCAGGGAGTATGAACCATGTCCGCCCGTCATGCCCGGGTTCTGATCCTCGGATCGGGGCCTGCCGGTTACACCGCCGCAATCTACGCCGCCCGCGCCATGCTGAAACCGATCCTCGTCCAGGGCATTCAGCCAGGTGGCCAGCTGACCATCACCACCGACGTCGAGAACTACCCTGGCTTTGCCGATGTGATCCAGGGTCCATGGCTGATGGATCAGATGCGCGCCCAGGCCGAGCATGTTGGCACCGACATCGTGTCCGACACGATCACCGAGGTGAAGCTCGGCCAGAAGCCGATCTGGCTCAAGGGCGATTCGGGTCAGGACTATACCTGCGATGCACTGATCATCTGCACCGGCGCGCAGGCGAAGTGGCTCGATCTCCCGGCCGAACAGGCCTTCCGCGGTTTCGGTGTTTCGGCCTGCGCCACCTGTGACGGTTTCTTCTACCGCAACAAGCGGGTGCTGGTGGTGGGTGGCGGCAACACTGCCGTCGAGGAGGCACTGTTCCTCACCAATTTCGCAAGCGAAGTTCTCCTCGTGCACCGCCGCAATGAATTCAAGGCTGAACGCATCTTGCAGAACCGCCTGTTTGCCCACCCCAAGATCAAGGTGATCTGGGATACGACACTTGCGGATGTTCTGGGTACGGACAATCCAAAGGGCGTCACCCATGCCCGCCTGAAGAACGTCAAGACGGGCGAAACACAGGACGTGGCAGTTGACGGGATCTTCATCGCCATCGGTCACAAGCCCGCAACCGAGCTGTTCGAGGGTCAGCTTCCCTTCAAGCAGGGCGGCTACCTCATTACCGAGCCACGCTCCACCCAGACGGCAATCCCCGGCGTGTTCGCGGCGGGAGATGTGACGGATGACGTCTACCGCCAGGCAGTGACCGCCGCCGGCATGGGCTGCATGGCAGCTCTCGAGGCCGAGCGCTGGCTGCATGGCCAGTCCGAGGTGCGTCATGCCGCTGAGTAGCGTCATGGACTGGGACAAGCTGCGCATCTTCCACGCCGTGGCGGATGCCGGCAGCTTCACCCATGCCGGCCATGACCTCGGCTTGTCGCAATCTGCAGTCAGCCGCCAGATCAGCGCGCTCGAGGAAGCGCTCAACGTGCCGCTGTTTCACCGCCACGCGCGTGGGCTGATCCTCACCGAACAGGGCGAGATGCTCTACCGCACCGCGCATGAGGTGTTCACCAAGCTCACCGCGGCGCAGACACGCCTGATGGATTCGAAGGAAAAGCCGTCAGGCGAACTCCGCATCACCACCACGGTGGGACTCGGCAGCGTGTGGCTGACGCCGAGGCTGCGCGAGTTCTCGGAGATCTATCCCGAGATCGCCATCACCCTGCTGCTCGATGACCGCGAACTCGACCTCTCCATGCGCGAAGCCGACGTTGCCATCCGGCTAAGACGGCCAACCCAGCCGGATCTGATCCAGCGCAAGCTGTTCACGGTGCACCACCATCTCTATGCCTCGACCGACTATCTCAAGAAGCACGGCATTCCGAAATCGCTCGACGATCTCGACAAGCACAAGATCCTCACTTTCGGCCAGGCCCCCAACTATCTGACGCCCGTGAACTGGCTCGAGAATGTGGGCCGCCCCGAGGGCGAACCGCGGGCCGTGTCTCTGCGCGTCAACAACGCCTACGGTCTGCGCCGTGCGGTGCAGGCTGGCATGGGCATAGCATCTCTGGCTGATTACATCGTGCCGGAGGATTCAGGTCTCGTGCAGATCGACCTGACGGTGGAAACTCCCGAGTTCGACACCTACTTCGTCTACCCCGAGGAGCTGAAGGACACCAAGCGCGTCACGGTCTTTCGCGACTTCATCGTGGCCAAGGCCAAGGAGTGGAGCTTCTGATCCCGGCTTGCTGAAACGCCCTCCTGCTCCATTGCAGGAGCAGCATGGCTCCCATGCCACGGCACTGCTTGTCGCGACCGGCGGCTTGCATGATCTTGCATTCTGCCGCGCATCCGGCGTGGGATTCGATGGCTTGTCGGCCTCCCCTGACAGGCCGTCAAACGGGGACCGCGATGCTCGACCCTGTGCGAGCAGCGCCTTCCAAGCCCCTCTCTCGGGGCGATCGGAAACTTCAAAGGCTGGTCTTTGCGACCGGCCTTTTTCTTTCACATGAACAGCTTCTCTGCCTCGAGGCCGGCATAAAGACCCGCGACCTGCTCGCCATAGCCGTTGTACAAGAGAGTGGGTACACGCTCACCCGAGCCAAGCACCTGCTCGCTCTCCTGGCTCCAGCGCGGATGCGGCACCTCCGGGTTCACATTTGCCCAAAATCCATACTCCGTCGGGCCAAGGGTTTCCCAGAAGCTAACCGGCCGGTCAGCCGTGAAACTGACCCGCACCAGACCCTTGATCGACTTGAAGCCATATTTCCACGGCAGGTGAAGACGAAGCGGTGCGCCCATGCTGTTTGGCAGCGGCTTGCCATAGGCCCCGGTTACCAGCAGCGGCAGCTCGTTCAGCGCCTCGGCCATGGTGATGCCCTCGACGTAGGGCCATGGATAGCTGGTGAACAGCCCGTCTTTCTGCCCCGGCGCCACGTCCGGCCTGTTGAAGGTCTCGAAGCGGATATAGCGCGCATTCGATGTCGGCTTCGCAAGTTCTACCAGACGCTTCACCGGAAAGCCGGTCCACGGTACCACCATCGACCATGCCTCGACGCAACGATGCCGGTAGATGCGCTCTTCCAGCGTCACCGCTTTCAACAGATCATCGATTGCCCAGCGTGCCGGCTTTTCCACCTCACCGTCGATGACGATCTCCCACGGCCGGATCGGCAACTTGTCGGCCGCCGCCGCGATGCGCTTCGATGACCCGAATTCATAGTAATTGTTGAAGGTCGTGGTGTATTGCGCCTCGGTCACCGGCCGCCCGGCATCGGCGTATGCCGGGTTGGGCGGCGCGGGGTAGAGCCCGGCGGAAGGATCGGCCTCGGCTCGCGCGCTGCCCGCGGCGGCGAGCGCCAGCGCCCCTGCCGCCGCGCCCATGAAGTGGCGGCGGTTCAGGAAGACATGTTCATCCGTGACCCGTGACTCAGGGATTTCCCAGCCGTGAATGCGCTTGATCAGCATGGTCGTCTCCTGTTGGTCTCGCGTCACGCGCCCCTGCATGCCGGAACTGGACGCGGAGAGTTGTTTGTTTATCCTACGAATCTGACAGGAGTTGGACCATGCGCCGCGCCGTTCTCAGCCAGATCAACCTGCCGGATTTCGGCAGCCCCGTTTCCGAGCCTCAGTTGTCGCGGCACCTCTATGCCGCACGGCTCGAAGCGCTGCTTGACCGAATGCGCCAGCACGGCCTTGAGGCTGCCGTCATCTATGGCGACCGTGAGCACATGGCCAACATCTGCTGGGCAACCGGCCATGACCCGCGTTTCGAGGAAGCCCTCCTCGTGGTGGTCCCCGGCCGCAAGCCGACCCTGTTCCTCGGCAATGAAGGCTATCCCTACGCCGAGGCCGCGGCCGGAACCTTCGAGCGGGTCCTCTGGCAGCCGCTCAGCCTGATGGGCCAGCCGCGCGACCGGTACCAGCCGCTTGATCGTCTGCT
>NZ_JBIIDX010000246.1:0-3103 GCF_044238155.1 Aestuariivirga sp.
AGTGATTGTCCATGATCACCCAGGCCAGCACCTCCCAGCCCGTCTTCTTGCAGGACTCCGCCAGGGTGGCCAGCAGCATCTCACGGTCCCCATCATCATGCACGATGTCCTCCCGCCGGTCCCCGCGTGCCGTGACGTGGTAAAGCGCTCCTGGGTACTGAATGCGAAGCTGTCTCGGCATGACCGTGATGCTACCCTCCAAGCACCCCTTGTCAAGAATCGACCCCTGACCCTTTCTTGCACTGTCTATTGCGGTGGGGGGTGGGAGCGGGCGGAGCACTTCGGTGGTTGGCAATGGGCGGAGCCGCGAGCTTTGCGATGCGCTGGAGTTGGTCAGCGTTGCGCCGGGTCGGTGTCGAGGTTTCGTGAGCCGGTCTTCGGGTTCAAATGTGATTCCCAAACTACAAAGTGATCACCGCCTGCAATCATTTCCACATTCACACGGGCAAAGACGTTGTCAGCGAAGCGTATAAAGTAACTGCGTTGAGCACTTCTGCTCCAGGAAGGCTTGGCTTCCACTGGCATATCAATGATGGCCTTTGGTTCGTAGCCTGTTTCTGGAGCTTCAAAGGCCATGATGTCTTTCCGCTCCGTGATGCCGCCGCCGGGGGCCGTAATCTCCAGCCTCCAATCGTATCGCGGTTCCGTCTGAGGTCTCGGTTCGAGTTCTTTATTCCAGCATCGAAGCACAACCCGATGAGCGCTATTGCCACCGGGGTGCAGCTCGATCTCAGTTGGGCTTCCATCGCGCGGCAAACGATAGTTGCGTTCCTCTACATGAATGAGCGGCTCAATCACTCCGGGTTTTTGCAGCGTGAACACGATTGGCTCTTGTGGGCTGGATGCAGGCGGATGTTTTGAGCCAAATGCAAAGCGATGATCTGACCCCACTTCACCATCCACTCCTGGTAATCTACGATAGCCATCCTTGCTTACCCACACTGCTATTGACGCTCCACGATGCCCAGTGATCTGAAACGTTCCATCTGCTCTGCTGCTCAGTTGTCCTTTGGGACGATTTTCAAAGCTCAATATTGAGTATTCTACATTTGCGGAAGCAACAGGATCACCATGCTGATCGATAACCCTACCATACAAGTTGATGGGGGTGGCAAAAGCCGCCTTGAATCCTGCCAGCTTTTCAGGATTCGTCTGTGTCTGTTGCTGCTTCTGCTCAGGCGTAAGTGGTGGTAATGCCGCTGCAACCTTTGCCGGTTCTTTTGGCGCTGCCTTTTCCTGGGAGGGCAGCCCAAGCGGCTCTTGGCGCAAAAGCCACCACATGGCTACCAACACGAGAAGAAGACCAACGATAATGAGTGTTCTTTTCATGCGCTTTAGCGGTTGGACACATCCTCCTCAAACTTCTTCATCAGCTCTTTCCAGAAGCCGTATGAGTTCTGGTAGGCTCGATCCCATTCAGCGCTGTGTTTAACGCCAAAATTAAAACTGGGGCCACCCATGTTCACGGTGCTCTCCATGTTACCCACCGTTAGTTTTGCTCCGGCGGCCCGAGTGCGCGCTTGGACGCAATATCCGAAGGCTTCAGCATCCGTCGTCAGGTATCTCTTGAACGAGATACCGCCGAGATTGCCATACCAGAGTTTTTCATTTGGATGAGCATCCCAGCGGTCATACCCATATCCCCACAATATAAAGTTATAAGGTTTGAAATACTTGTTATTGAGCCTCCACAAATCTAGAGCTTCATCTGCCTCTAGGGCGAAGTTCACCATAGTAGTTCTACCCGCCGGATTAAACAGATTAGACAAGCCCCAGAACGCCGCCGCAAGCGGAGTCGGATCAGTGTCGACGGTTTCAAATTCGTTGTCCGGCTGGTCATTGTGAACGCCGTCGTAAGCCATTGAGGCCATCGCCGCGTTGCACATAGCATACTTGGTCACGTTCATGCCAGATCGGAGCGCCGCACCAGAGATCACATTTCCCATCGAGTGCGCAAACAGATAGCGGCTGCCACTGTTTGCAGTCTGGTTCACGAAGTTAGCCAAGGCCGGACCTGAAAGCCAAGACCGATACTCGCTCGCGTTGTAAGTTAGGCCACCGTCCCGCCAAAGGTCGAGGGGCGTGATGTTCTCGAGACTTGGTAAGCCATCATTCTCGCCGCTGAATGTAGGCCAGCGGAACGCATAAAACCGCCCTTTGAAGCCCATCTGCCATAGACGCTTGAAGCTGGTGTCTCCCCAAGAGGCATATTCAGCATAGTCCATGCGCCAGCCGTGAACCCAAATGATGGTCTTGGCTTTGGCATTGGGGTCAACTTTTGGCGATCCTGCCGCTGTGTCTGGTTCCCAAGTTAAAGCTGGCGGATTCACATTGTCCCACGGATTGGGGATTCCTGGAGCATCTACTGTAATGCGTCCACGATCATACATTTCTCCGACTCGGAGAAGCTGAACATCGAGACTTGGGCCGTCAAACGTTTGGCCGTTTAGCTCAAAAACCAGGGTGAGTTTGCCTTTGCCATCGGCGCATCCCTCCATCAGGAGTGTGATCTCATCGGAGGATGTTTCAGTCAGTAGCGAAGATCGAAGCCAAGCGGCACTTCCTCCAGAGACAAGGGTGTTTCTCCCAAACAGGTTGTTCTGTGCACGAACCGTTTCGGCTCCATCAGGAGTGGACAAATAATCGGCAGCTTTAACGAGCGAGGGCGAGCCAGTGAAGATTCTGCACGAGGGCGAACCGCCAGAGGTGTCCTTCCATCGAAAGCCGATTTTGCCGTTTTGCTCAGTCAGCATATGGCGCAAAGAGCCGATGCGGATTTTCAGAACAGTGAAGTCCTCTAGATCACGGATGCCGTTGACCATACCATCATCGCAGTTGCGATCTCCGGTGAGGTCCTCGGTATCAACTCCATGATCGTGATCATCATTGACCCAGAAGCGGAAGGGTTTGTCGCCCGAAGTGCTGTCTGAGCCGAATGTGACGAGTCCATCACGATCTGCATCAACGGCTAACTCAACCGGGAGGAGGCTCATACTTTCATATTCGGCTGGGTGGAGCTTGAGGGTGCCGTTCGTGCCATTCACATCACTGGCGGCACTGTTGGTGCCTTCCGTGGAATAGGTGCCGTTCTTCGGGATTGTCA
>NZ_JBIIDX010000119.1:0-11045 GCF_044238155.1 Aestuariivirga sp.
TCGATAACTTGCGTCCTGATATCGCATTCGCATGCAAGATCGCATTGCATACAGGCCAAAGGATGGGAGACGTCGTTGCAATGAAGCGGTCAGATGTTCAATCGGGCAAGATATTCGTCAGGCAGGAGAAGACGGGAAAGGAATTGCTGATCCCGTTGCACCCTGAGATTCGAGAAATGGTCTTGTCCGGAGCGGGAGATAGTATCTGCTGGAAACAAGCAGGTGCTGGCGATTGGACGAGTGAGCAGTTCGAAGCGGCGTTTCAGCGGGAGCGTGCAAAAGTGCCGGGTCTTGAGAAGATGGTGTTCCACGGTCTGCGGAAAAATGCCGCCGTCAAACTGGCCGAGGTCGGTTGCACCACCCACGAGATTGCTTCAATCACCGGGATGAGCCTTCCGATGGTTGAACTATATACTCGAGGGGTTAGGCAGTCGCTGCTTGCTGAGCGGGCAATGGAGAAAGTTCAAGCATATAAAGACGTATTGACCAAGCGTTGACCGCCCGCTATCTAAGCCGCGGTTTCTTGAAAGTGTACCCCCTTAGCGAAAGTGTACCCCCTTCAGAAACCGAACCAAGAGCCGAAAGGTCCTAGTCTCAAAAGCTTAGCGCGTTACGGCATTGGGGGATCGTCTAACGGTAGGACCGCGGACTCTGACTCCGCTAGTCTAGGTTCGAATCCTAGTCCCCCAGCCATACCTTTCGTAACTCTGTCGTTGAGGCCAAGGTTCGGCGCTGCTCCAGCCGCCTGGACCCTTTTGACTCGGTGAGGCTCGGCTACTCCGAAATCCTCTGTTGCGTGACCGGGTCGAAGAACACGGCGCGCTCCAGGTTGAAGGCAAGGCGGGCGATGCGACCAGCACTGACCTTTGTATCCGCCCGCAGCCGCGCCACGGCCTCCTTGCCGCCCAGAAAGGTGACGGCAAAAGTATCGGCGCCTGCCGGTTCAATAACCTCGATCATACAATCAAGTTCAATGATGTTGCGTGACAGCCGGTCTGCACCTTCCGGATCGGTGATCGACTCGGGCCGCAACCCGAATACCACCTGCTGGCCCGCACGGGATGCGAGACGCCGGCTTTCAAGCGGAACGAGCAATGGATCGCCCTCACGCTGGTCCATTTCGAGGGCGATGTCCTGTCCCCGCTGCACGACCTTCGCCGCCAGCAGGTTCATCGCAGGCGATCCCATGAAATCGGCTACGAACATGTTCGAGGGAGAATTGTAGATTTCAGCCGGTGTTCCCGCCTGCTGCAGCACACCATCCTTCAGAACCGCAATCTTGGTGGCAAGCGTCATTGCTTCGATCTGGTCATGGGTCACATAGACGATGGATGTCTTGAGGCGCGCGTGCAGCCGCTTGATTTCGGTGCGCATGTCAACGCGCAGCTTGGCATCGAGGTTGGAGAGCGGCTCGTCAAACAGGAACACCTGCGGCCGCCTCACCAGCGCCCGGCCCATGGCGACGCGCTGGCGCTGACCGCCGGAGAGCTGCGAGGGTTTGCGGGCCAGCAGATGGCCGATCTGCAGCATGTCGGAGACATCGCGGATGGCCCGCTCGCGCTCTGGCTTGGCCACGCCGCGCATTTCCATGCCGAAGCCAATGTTCTCCGCCACCGTCATGTTGGGATAGAGCGCGTAGGACTGGAACACCATGGCGATATCGCGCTGGGAGGGGTGGAGATCGTTCACCCGGCGGCCATTGATGCGAATTTCGCCCGACGTGATCGCTTCGAGACCGGCAATGGTGTTGAGCAAAGTCGACTTGCCGCAGCCAGACGGGCCTACCAGCACGAGGAAGCCGCCCTCTTCAATGTCCAGCGTGATGCCCTTCAGCACGTCCACCGTGCCGAACTTCTTTTCCAGCTTGTCGATTTCCAGAAAGGCCATGCGCTAACCCTTGACCGAGCCCGCCATCAGGCCGCGCACAAAATAGCGGCCCGACACGATGTAGACGATGAGCGTGGGAAGCGCCGCGAGCACGGCGCCGGCGAAATGCACGTTGTATTCCTTAACACCGGTGGAGGAATTGACGAGGTTGTTGAGCGCCACCGTCATCGGCATCGAATCGGCATCGGAGAACGAGACGCCGAACAGAAAGTCGTTCCAGATATTGGTAAACTGCCAGATCACCGTGACGATGATGATCGGCCCCGAGCTGGGCAGCAGGATGCGGCGGAAGATCTGCCAGAAGCTTGCGCCGTCGATCATCGCGGCGCGCACAAGCTCCGTGGGGAAGGCTTCGTAATAATTCCGGAAGAACAAAGTAGTGAAACCGAGGCCATAGACCACATGGATCAGGATCAAGCCCGGCAGCGTGCCGGCGAGGCCCAGGAGGCCCAGGATGCGAGCAGCAGGAATGAGCGCAATCTGGAATGGGATGAAGCAAGCAAACAGCATCAGGGCAAAAACGATCGTATCGCCCCGAAAGCGCCACTTGGTGAGCACATAGCCATTGAGCGCGCCCAGCAGCGTGGAAATCGCCACCGCTGGAATCACCATCATCAGCGAATTGGCGAAATAGGGTTTGAGGCCGGTGGGCTGCACGCCGATCTGGGCGGTGGACCAGGCGCTGCCCCACGGCTCCAGCGTGAACAGGAGCGGCAGCGACAACATCCGCCCCTGCTGGATTTCTGTGAGCGGCTTCACCGAATTCACCAGCATCACGTAAAGCGGCAGCAGATAGTAGATGGAAAACAGGATGAGCACCGCATAGATCACAGCGCGCGCCACAGCGCCGGTGCGCACGGCGGTATCCTGGCGGCCGCCGCTCATTTGCGGTTCCCCGCGGCAAGCTCGGAATAGAGATAGGGAACGATGATGGACGCGATCATCATCATCATGACGATCGCGGAGGCAGCACCCATGCCCATCTCGTTACGGGTGAAGGTAAAATTCTGCATGAAAAGTGCCGGCGTCCAGGTGGCGGTGCCGGGGCCGCCGCTGGTCATGGCCACCACGAGGTCATAGGACTTTATGGCGAGATGGGCCAGAACCACGAAAGCCGACAGGAACACCGGGCGCATCATCGGGATGATGATGCGGCGGTACAGCGTCCAGTTCGACGCGCCGTCGATCTGAGCGGCCTTGACGATCTCGTTGTCCACGCCACGGAGGCCTGCAAGGAACATGGCCATCACGAAGCCCGAGGACTGCCACACCGCAGCGATGACGATCGTGTAGATCGCCATTTTGCCTTCCTTGATCCAGCGGAAGGAGAACCACTCGAAGCCCCAGGACTGCATCACCTGCTGCAGGCCGATGCCGGGGTCCAGAAACCATTTCCAGGCAACGCCTGTGACGATGAAGGACAGCGCCATGGGATAGAGATAGATGGGGCGCAGCACGCCCTCGCCCCTGATTTTCTGGTCGAGCAGGATGGCAAGGCCGAGGCCGATGGCGCTGCTCACCGCGATATAGAGGGTTGCGAAGATCGCGAGGTTCTTGAGCGAGGTGATCCAGTTCGGGTGGTTGAACAGCCTCACGTAGTTGTTGAGGCCCACCCAGCTTGAAAGATCTGGAAGGATTTTCGATCCGGTGAGCGACAGGAGCCCGGTGAACAGGATGAATCCGTAGACGAACACCAGGATGAGCGCAAAGCTCGGCGCCAGCACGAGGCGCGGCAGCCATGCCTGAAGCGTGGCACGCGGAGCGGCGATGGCGTTCACGGGGCTTTTGTCCTCTGCGCCGGAATCAGGAGAAAAGGGCCCCGGATTTCGCCGGAGCCCTCGTTGCGTATCAGCCCTTGGCGGCTGCGACGGCTTCGGCCAGCGCCGCGGCGGCGGCAGCCGAGTCCATCTCGCCGTTGAAGTGGCGCGTGACCACATCATAGACGGCGTTCTTGACCGCGGCGGGGGCGGCATGGCCATGCGCCATGGATCCCATCAGCGTGCCCTTTGTATTGGCTTCGGCGAGATCCGCCATGCCCTTCTTGCCGCAATCATCGAACGCGTCATTGGGTACGTCAGTGCGGGCAGGAACCGAGCCCTTCACCACGTTGAAGGCTGACTGGAACGACGGGTTCTCGATGGCGGAAGCCATGAGCAGCTGGGCCTTCTGCTTGTCTTCGCCGACCTTGAACATCATGAACTGGTCGGAGTTGAAGGTGACCGCACCCTGGGTGCCCGGGAAGCGGATGCACACGAAATCCACGCCCGGCTTCTTGCCAGCCTTGAGGAATTCGCCCTTCGCCCAGTCACCCATCATCTGCATGCCGCCCTTGCCCTCGATGACCATTGCAGAGGCGAGGTTCCAGTCGCGGCCGGAGAAGTTGTCGTCCACATAGCTGCGGAGCTTGGCCATGCGGTTGAACACTTCAACCATCTTGTCGCCCGACAGTGCTGCCGGGTCGAGGTCGATCATCGAAGCCTTGTAGAAGTCGGGGCCCATGGAAAGCACCACGGCGTCAAACATGGTGGCCTCCTGCCAGGCCTGGCCGCCATGCGCCAGCGGCGTGATGCCGTTGGCCTTCATCTTGTCCAGCACCACGACCATCTCGTCCCAGGTCTCGGGCGCCTTGCCGCCAGCCGCATCGAGAGCAGCCTTGTTGATCCACACCCAGTTGGTGGAGTGGACGTTGACCGGCGCGGCAATCCACTTGCCGTCATACTTCGAGAAATTCTGCAAGGCAGCCGGGATCACATTGTCCCAGCCTTCGGCAGTTGCGACTTCATTGAGGTCGCCCAGCGTTCCCTGCTTGGCCCAGTCGGTGATGTCGAAGCCCAGAGCCTGCACCGCAGTTGGCGGGTTTCCAGCCGTCACGCGGGCGCGTAGCGCCGTCATCGCGGCTTCGCCGCCGCCACCAGCGACCGGCATGTCCTTCCAGGTGACGCCCTTGGATTCGAGGTCCTTTTTCAGAACGTCAAGTGCAGCGGCCTCGCCACCCGACGTCCACCAGTGCAGTACCTCCACTTCATCGGCGTGAGCCATGGCGGTCAGTCCCACCAGGGCGGCCGTGGTCAGAAAAAACTTGCGCAACATGATGTTCTCCTCCCTTTGTTGCATCAAAAAGCCAGTTGCCAGATCGGTTAAGTAACCAGCTCGTTACGACTGTACAGCGTTGCGCGACATCCCGCAACGGGCATTTCCGGGCGGGTTCAGAAGGACGGCGGCCGTTTGCCGCGAAAAGCGGCAAGACCCTCCTTGAGCTCGTCACTCGCCGCCGCAACGGCCCCGGCCAGCGCCTCGAGCACCCGTTCCGTCTCCTCGCCCTCCGCCGCGTTGATGAGCATCTTGCTGGCCTGGGTGGCCAAAGGCCCGCGCCGCGCCACGCGTTCGGCCATGGCGATGGCCGCCGGCATGCCCTGCTCGCGCGGCACCACGGCATCGACCATACCGAGCTGAAAGCCCTCCGCCGCAGTGAACACCTCACCCGCCAGCGCCATGCGCCGCACAGCCTGCGGCCCGAAACGCCTTACCGCCCGCTGCGTGCCCGACCAGCCGGGAATGATGCCGAGACCAGTTTCCGGCGACCCCAGCTTCACATGTTCTTCCGCGATGCGAAGATCGGCGGTGGCGGCAAGTTCCAGCCCGCCACCAAGGGCGTGGCCATTGAGAACCGCGATCAGCGGCTGGCGAAGCCGCGCGAGCGCATCAAACGCACGGTGGCCATGGCGCACCCACGCGAGTCCGAAATCGGCAGGCGACAGCGCAGCCCAGGCCTCGATGTCGCCACCCGCGCAGAAGGATTTGCCGCCTTCGCCCGTGATGATGGCCACCCGCACCCCCGCCGCAGCTTCAATTGCAAGCGCAGCGCGTTCGAGCGCCAGCACCATCTCGTAGTCGAGGGCGTTGAGCTTGTCGGGGCGGGCCAGCACAATGGTGGCGAGCGGTCCGTCGACCTTCAGCCTGACCCTGCTGTCACCGGTCTCACTCATGGAGCTTGAGCTCCATCTTCTCCACCTCGAACAGGCGGCGATCCATCTCGCGAAGAGTGGGCGACACGATCAGCGGAAACTCCGACTGATCGAGGATGTTGGTTTGAAGATCGACTCCCGGCGCGATTTCGGTGAGCACAATTCCCTCCGGGGTCAGCTTCATGACGCAGCGCTCGGTGACATAGGTCACGTCCTGACCTTGCGCCACGCCGCGGCGGCCGGAGAACGACACCTGCTCCACCTCGTTCACCAGCTTCCGGACCTTTCCCTCCTTTTCGATCTTCAGCTTCTCGTCGACAATCTCCATTCGGGCGCCGGCATTGAAGTATCCGGAAAACACGATCTTTCGGGCCCTCGAGGTGATGTCCACAAAGCCGCCCGCCCCCGCCGTCACATGCGGCCTGGCGCCCAGCTTCGAGACGTTGACCGAGCCGTGCCGGTCGATCTGCAGGAAGGACAGCAGCGAGCAATCGAAGCCCGCCGCCTGAAAATAGGTGAACTGATAGGCCGACGGCACGAAGGCTTCGGCATTGGCGGCACAGCCGAACTGGAACTCGAGCAGCGGCACGCCGCCCACCGCACCCTGCTCGATCACCCAGGTGGCCTGGCCATGCAGCCCCTCCTCGATGAAGATGCGCGGCACATTGGCCGAAACACCGAAGCCCAGGTTCACGGCCCAGCCCTTCCTGATCTCCTGCGCCACACGCCGGGCAATGGCCTTGCCGGTGCCAAATTCCATCAGGCTGAAGCTCGAAATGGGCTTGAACACTTCGCCGGAGATTGCCGGATCATAGGGCGTCTGGGTGGTCTGCCACTGGTCAGGCGCCTCGACGATGTAATCGACCAGAATGCCCGGCACCCGAACCTGATGCGGTTTCAGCGTCTCGTTTTCCACTACGTTGCGCACCTGGGCGATGACGATGCCGCCATTGTTATGGGCAGCAAGTGCCAGTTCCATGGCACCCAGATAGGCCCCCTCCTGATCAAAGCTGAGATTGCCCCGCTCGTCACAGGCGCTGCCACGGATGATAGCCACCTGCGGAACGATTGTCGGGAAGAAGAGCCAGTCCTGCCCCTCGAAGCGGATCTTGCGCACGATCGGCTGGGCCGCTGCCTTGGCGTTCATGGCACAGCCTTCGCGATCCGGATCCACGAAGGTGTCGAGCCCGACCTTGGTGATCACGCCGGGTCGCTTCGCGGCCGCCTCGCGCATAAGGTCAAGCATGATGCCCGATGGCACGTTGTAGGCCGGCATCTCGTTCGCACCCAGCATTTGCCAGATCATTGGCGGCTCCGAGGTCGAGGGCCCGGATGGATAGGACCCCGCGATGATCCGGCCAATCAGCCCTGGCTTGGCGATATGCTCGACCCCGCGAATACCGAACATGTCGCCCGCCGCAATCGGATGCAGCATGGTGAGGCTGCGCGGATGTGACTCGTGATCGAAGCGCTCGCCGATCGCCTTCAGCACAGCGTCCGGGCAGTTGAGGCCTGAAGATGAATTGACGGCGACCACTGCTCCATCCGGAATGGTCTTGACGGCTTCTGCGGCTGAAACGATTTTCGGCATCATTCACCTGTTACCGCGGATCATGTCCGCGGCCTTTTCTGCAATGGCGATGGTAGGGGCGTTGGTGTTGGAGGAGACGACCTCTGGCATGATCGAGCTGTCACAGACGCGCAGCCGCTCGATGCCGCGCACGCGCAGCGCCAGATCGACAACCGCCATCGGATCGCGGCCCATCTTGCAGGTGCCGACCGGATGGTAGGAGGAGCGGGCGTTGGAGCGCGCGCAGGCTTCGTAATCCGCCTTGGTCTTCACCGCAGGCCCGGGGAAATGCTCGGCTGAGACGAATTTGCGCATGGCATGGGTGCGGCCCACTTCCTGGGTGATCTTGATGCCGTCGATGTGGCGGTCAAGGTCATAAGGGTCGGCGAAGGAATTGGGGTCGATGAGCGGCGCGTCCTCCGGCCTCGCCGAGCGCAGCCGGACGACGCCGCGCGAGCGCGGCCGCACATGATAGGAATTGCAGGTGGCGCCATTGCCGCCCGGCACGCTGCCCACGCCTTCCTCCACACCGGCGCCCGCCAGGAAATGAAATTGCAGATCGGGCGTCTTCTCCGAGCGGTCGCTCCACCAGAAGGCCCCGGCCTCGACGATGTTGGAGGCGACGGGCCCGGAGCGGAACATGGCGTATTGCAGCCCCGCCCACAGCTTCCAATGGGCCTTCTTGTATTTGTCGTAGGAATAGGGGCCGTTCAGAACCCAGGTGACATCAGTCGAGAAATGATCGTGGAAATTCTCGCCCACGCCCGGAAGATCATGCACCACCGGAATGCCAACCTCACGCAAGTGCTCAGCGGGCCCGATGCCGGAGAGCATGAGAAGCTTTGGCGAGCCAATGGCGCCGGCGGTGACGATCACCTCGCTTGACGCGGAGATCATCTCAACGCCGGACGGCGTTACGATCTCAACGCCGGTGGCGCGGCCATTCTCAACCACGATGCGCTTCACCAGGACACCGGTGCGCAGTTCAAGATTGGGCCGCCGCATGGCGGGACGCAGATAGCCAACCGCAGCGCTGCAGCGGCGGCCGTTGAGCGTGGTGGTCTGGTAGAGGCCAGCGCCTTCCTGGCGGCCGGAATTGAAATCGGCGTTGTAGGGCATGCCCACTTCCATGCAGCCCTGCACATAGGCCTGTGACACCCGATTCGTGCTCTGCAGATCGGAAACGCCGAGCGGGCCGTCGATGCCATGCTCCGGCCCGCCAAGCCGGGTATTGCCTTCCGATTTCACGAAGTAGTTTTTCAGGTCTTGCCAGCTCCAGCCGTCGCAGCCGTGGTTGCCGGCCCAGCCATCATAATCCTCGGGGCAACCGCGGGTGTAGATCTCGGCATTGATCGAGCTGCCGCCGCCCAGAACTCGGGCCTGCGGATAAACCGTGACACGTCCGTTGGCATGACGCATCGGTACCGTCTGATAGCCCCAGATCAGCGAACCCGACGTCATTTTGAAGAAGCCAACCGGCATGTGGATGTAAGGGTTGGTATCGCGGGGTCCTGCTTCGATCAACAGTACTTTCGCCCCGTCAACCTCCGAGAGCCGGGCAGCAAGCACGCAGCCTGCAGATCCCCCGCCCACGATCACATAATCATACATCGCCCTCTCGACGCCTCTTGCTTCGCAGCCTTGGGTCCGCTTATAAATAACCAGTTGGTTATTTCAAGTGTGGAATCTTGCCCCGCGCCCTGTCCTTCAAGCCCCGCGACCCCGATGCCACAAAGGCGCGCATTCTGAAGGCTGCCAAGGCCGAATTCGCGAAGAACGGGCTGTCCGGCGCTCGGGTGGACGACATCGCGGCGCGTGCCCGCACCAACAAGCGCATGCTCTACCATTACTTCGGCAACAAGGAAGAACTTTTCCGCATCACGCTGGAAGATGCCTACGCCGGCATCCGCGAGGCTGAAGCCGGACTCGAGATCGAAAAGGACGATCCCCTGACGGCGCTGAAGCGGCTGGTGCGCTTCACATGGGGCTATTATCTCGCCAACCCGGAATTCATCACGCTGGTCAACAGCGAGAACCTGCACAAGGCCCGCCATATCAAGGTGTCCTCGCGCATCAGGGAAATGAGCCGGCCCTTCGTCGGCCGCATGCGCGCCCTGCTCGAGCGCGGTGCGGCGGCGGGCGTTTTCCGGCGCGACCTTGACGCGGTGCAGGTCAACATCACCATCGCGGCGATCGGGTATTATTACCTCACCAACCGGTTCACGGGCTCGATCGTGTTCGAGCGCGACCTGATGAGCGAGGGCGCCCTGGGCGACCGGCTCGATTTCAACATCAAGACCGTTCTCCGGCTGGTGTGCACGCCGGAAACGCTTGCCAGACTGGAGAAGGGCAAATGACACAGGCAGCACTGGTCACCGGCGGGCGCCGCGGCATCGGCAGGGCCATTGCGCTGGCGCTGGCCAGCGAGGGCTTTGACGTTGCAGTGGCCGATGTGGTGGCCTCTGACGAGTTGTCCGCCACCGCCGCCGAAATCGCCGCGAAGGGCCGCCGCTCGGCCGCCATCGCCGCAGATATCGGCCGCATTGAAAGCCATCAGGCGCTGCTCGATGAGGCGGAAGCGGCAGTGGGCCCGCTCACCACGCTTGTCAACAATGCCGGAGTATCGGTGCTGAGCCGCGGCGACCTCCTCGACGTGACGCCCGAGAGCTATGACCGCTGCCAGAGCGTCAACACCCGTGGCAGCTTCTTTCTCACCCAGGCCTTCGCGCGGCGGCTTATAGGCCGCAACGCCGAGGGCCATCGCTCCATCGTCACAATTTCCTCCGCCAATGCCGTGGCCCCGTCGATCGCGCGCGGCGAATATTGCATCTCCAAGGCCGGTGCGGCGATGATCACCAAGCTGTTCGCGGCGCGGCTCTCGAATGACGGGATCGGGGTTTATGAAATCCAGCCCGGCTTCATCGAAACCGACATGACCGCTCCATCGAAGGCGAAATACGATGCGCTGATCGAGGGCGGCCTGACGGTGATCAAAAGATTCGGAACGCCAGCCGAAGTGGGCCGCATCGCCGCAACGCTGGCCATGGGCCTTCTGCCCTACACATCGGGCCAGGTCATTCAGGCCGACGGCGGCCTGTTGAGCGTGAGGTACTGACATGAAGATCACTTTCCCGGACGGCGCCTACAAGCTGCGGGCCGAACCGCTGGCCATCCGCAAGCCGCGCACAGCCTTCAACCGCGTTGCCTTCGCCGCCGCCCATGTGGTGGCGGATTCCCTGAGCGGCGCCGACCCGTCCGGGCCGCCGTCGCTCGATTGGGAGCGCACGCTGGCCTACCGCCGCCATCTGCTCGATCTGGGGTTCGGCATTGCCGAGGCGATGGACACCTCGCAGCGCGGCATGGGCCTCGACTGGCCGCGCGCGCTGGAACTCATCAGCCGCTCGCTGAAGGACGCGGGCCCGCGTGCAGGACGCATCTTCTCCGGCTGTGGCACCGACCAGCTCAACCCGGCGGAGGCCCGCAACCTTGACGATGTGGTGAAGGCCTATCTCGAACAGCTGGCCGCCATACAGAAGCTTGGCGGGCGCATCATCCTGATGGCCAGCCGCGCACTGGTACGGGTGGCAAAATCGCCGGACGATTATGTGAAGGTCTATTCGCGC
>NZ_JBIIDX010000120.1:0-11033 GCF_044238155.1 Aestuariivirga sp.
AGTGCGCAGCACGCCGGAAACTACAATGCGCCCTTTGCCGTATGCAGGGCCGTGGTGCTCTATGTTTTCCGCACGCTCGTCGGCAACGACATTCCACTCAATGAAGGGTGTCTCAGGCCGCTGAAGTTGATCGTGCCGGAATTCTCGATGCTCAATCCAGGGCCTGATGCTGCGGTGATCGCAGGCAACACAGAGGTGAGTCAGGCTGCCTGCAACGCACTTTTCGGTGCGCTGGGAGCGCTGGCGGCTAGTCAGGGCACGATGAACAATTTCGTCTGGGGCAATGACAGGATCCAGAACTACGAGACCATAGCCGGAGGTACTGGCGCAGGGCCGGGGTTCAAGGGCTGCGATGCCGTTCAAAGCCACATGACCAACACGCGGATGACGGATCCAGAGATCCTTGAAATGCGCTTTCCCGTGCGTCTCGAATATTTCGGCATTCGCCGGGGATCTGGCGGCAAGGGCAAGTGGCGCGGCGGCGATGGCGCGGTTCGCAGTCTGCGCTTCCTGGTGCCGGTGACGGTCACGACACTGTCGTCGCATCGGGTTGTGCCTCCCTTCGGCGCGGCAGGGGGCATGCCGGGCGAGACCGGCCTCAACTATGCCCTGCTGCCCGATGGTAGGCGCATCGACCTCAAGGGTAACGCGGGAATCGACCTGCCTGCGGGCGCCGCCTTCGTGATGGAAACTCCAGGCGGTGGTGGCTGGGGCACGCCGGAAAACTGAGACTGCAATCAAGGGAGACAGCGATGCGTTTTTCACGTCAGGAGTATGAGGCCCGCCAGGCCAAGGCCCGCGCCGCCCTGCAGAGCCAGGGGCTCGACGCGCTGCTGATGTTCGCGCCTGAAAGCCACTACTGGATTTGCGGTTACGACACCTTCGGCTTTGCCATGTTTCAGTGCCTGGTGTTGACCGCTCGCGGCGATCTGCATCTGCTGACCCGCACGCCGGATTTGCGCCAGGCCCAGTACACATCAACCCTCTCAAACGAGCAGATCCACATCTGGCAGGATGTAGAGGGGGCGGATCCGGCCGCCGATCTTGCGCGGCTCCTCGCGGATCTCGGCGTCTCGGGCAGGATTGGGTATGAGGGTGACACGGCGGGCCTGACCGAGCGCAATGGCCGCATGGTGCATCGGGCCATTGCGGGCCTCGTCGATGTATCAGATCTTATCCGAGCGCTTCGCCGCGTGAAGTCACCCGCCGAGATCGATATGCACCGGCGGGCTGCTCAGCTGTCCGACGATGCGCTCGACCAGGCAATCTCGCTCGCACGCCCTGGCGCCTTTGAGGGTGACATTCTTGCCGCCATGCAGGGTGCGGTGTTCCGCGGTGGCGGCGATTATGCCGGCAACGAGTTCATCATCGGCTCCGGTCCCGGCGCGCTGCTCTGCCGCTATTACTCAGGGCGGCGGCATCTTGATGCGCGTGACCAGCTCACGCTCGAATGGTCCGGAGCCTATGCGCGTTATCATGCGGCAATGATGCGGACCATAATCATCGGCTCGGCCTCCGGCCATCACCGGCGCATGCATGCCGCCGCCGTCGAAGCGCTGGAGTCCTGCGAACAGGCGATCCGTCCGGGTCGCCCGATGGGAGATGTCTATGAGGCGCATGCCCGCGTGTTCGACGCCCATGGCCTGTCGCATGCCCGGCTGCGCGCCTGCGGTTATGGAATGGGCGCAGTGTATAATCCGATCTGGGTCGATTTTCCGATGTTCTACAAGGACAATCCCCTGATCATGCAGTCTGGCCAGGTCTTCTTCCTCCACATGATCCTGATGGACAGCGAAGCGGGCGAAGCCATGACGCTCGGACATTGCGTGCTGGTGAAGGACCAGGGCGTGGAGCGCCTGTCACGTCACGGACTCGATTTGATCGTCACAGACTGAGCAGGTTTCTTGTTCCGAGACGGCTTCTGAGACTGCTGTCTTGGCGGCGGTGGGGCCGGTATCTTCGTGCCGCCGCCACCGCCGGTCTGTGAAATCGGTTCCGGCCGCGGCGGTCAGGATTGTCTGCACGTCCGATTCTGCTGGCTATCGTGCCAATCTGTCAGCCTTCTCAGGCAGCGCGCGCTGTCAGACTTTCCTGACCACGCGGCATGGGGCGCCGCGAGGCGCCTCGTGATGACAACCGCATGGTCAATGGCGGCAAGCATTCGGGCATGAAACGGCAATCGTTATGCAACGCTCCGGCAACGGCTGGCATGTTGCAAGATGGTTGTTCAGTGGCTGCCCCTGAGGGTCGAACGGATGGCGGTGGCGATGCCGTTGGCATCAAGGCCGGCATCGGCATATTGCTCGGCGGGCGAGCCATGCGCCACCTGCCGGTCTGGCAGGGTGAGGGCGCGGAAGCGTGTGCGGGCCAGCAGGTCGTGCTCGGCGAGATGACGAAGCACATGGGCGGAGAAGCCACCCGCCGCGCCATCCTCAAGGCTGACCAGCAGGCCATGGTGGCGCGCCAATCCCTCGATCAGCTCGGTGTCGAGCGGCTTGCAGAAGCGGGCATCGGCAATGGTTACCGAAATGCCTTCCGCCTCAAGCTGTTCGGCCGCTGCCATCGCTGCTGAAAGCCGCGCGCCCAGCGACAGGATGGCAACGTCGATTCCCTCGCGGAGCAGGCGGCCCTTGCCGATGGCGAGCGGGCGGCTTTCTCCGGGCTGGTCAATGCCTGCCGCTTCGCCACGGGGGTAGCGCAAGGCGATGGGACCCTGATCATGGGCAATTGCCGTCGCCAGCATGCGGCGCAACTCGGCCGCGTCGGCTGGCGCCATTACCACCATGCCGGGCAGCATCGACATGTAGCCGAGATCATAGGCTCCGGCATGGGTGGGGCCGTCCTGGCCCACCAGCCCGGCGCGATCGATGGCAAAGCGCACCGGCAGGCCCTGCAGCGCCACGTCATGCACCACCTGGTCAAAGCCACGTTGCAGGAAGGTCGAATAAATCGCGCAGACCGGCTTCATGCCCTCCGCGGCGAGTCCGGCGGCCATCGTCACGGCATGTTGCTCGGCGATGCCGACATCGAAGCAGCGCTTGGGAAAATGTTCCGCGAAGATGTCGAGCCCGGTGCCTGACGGCATCGCAGCGGTGATGGCGACGACCTTGTCGTCGTTACGCGCGGCCGCCACCAGGCTGTCGGCGAAGACCTGCGTGAAGCTGGGCGTATTGCTCTTCGCCGCCATGAATTCAAGCGTCACGGGGTCGAATTTCGGCACGGCGTGGTAGCGCTCGCGGTCCGGGCGCTGGAAGGGGTGGCCGCGGCCCTTCTCGGTGACGACGTGCAGCAGCACAGGGCCAGTCTCCGGTGCGTTGCGGAGCATGGTGAGCGTGTTCACCAGTGCCCTGACGTCATGGCCGTCGACCGGGCCTTCATGCCGGAAGCCCAGCCCCTCGAACAGGCTGGGCATCTTGCCCTGGCGCAGATCGCGCAGATGGGCGTCGAGGGCCCCTACTGCCGGCGCGATCGACATGCCGTTGTCGTTCAGAATGACGATCAGGCGGCTGCTCAGGCTGCCGGCATGGTTCATGGCTTCATAGGCCATGCCGCCGCTGAGCGCGCCGTCGCCGATCACCGCGATGACGTGATGGCCGCCGCCGCTGAAGTCCCGGGCCAGCGCCATGCCGAGGCCTGCGGAGATCGAGGTCGAGCTGTGTGCGGCGCCGAAGGGGTCATAGGGGCTCTCGGCCCGCTGGGTGAAGCCATAGAGCCCGCCCCGCTGGCGGATCGAGCGGATGCGGTGGCGGCGGCCGGTCAGGATCTTGTGCGGATAGGCCTGGTGGCTCACATCCCAGATCAGCCGGTCGGCCGGCGTGTCGAAGACGTAGTGCAGGGCAACGGTCAGTTCGACGACACCAAGTCCGCCGCCAAAATGCCCGCCCGTTTCGGCCGCCGCGGCGATGACCTCCGCCCGTAACTCTGCCGCCAGCCGTGGCAGTTCGTCCGGGCTCAGCCGACGCAAAGCGGCCGGTGTTTGGGTGCGATCGAGGAGGGATGTCAACCGATCCATACATGTTACTGTAACACTAGATTGACATCTCGCCAAGTCTGCAGACGATTTCATCTACCTCCCGTAGCCTTATTCGCCGGTTGCAGTCTGCGGGGACAGCGGGAGTAATTGGCTGCTGACACTTAAAATTGGAGGCCTCGCCCGGAATCGAACCGGGGTGCAAGGATTTGCAGTCCTCTGCGTAACCACTCCGCCACGAGGCCTTTTTATTTCATATAGTTAGGCGGTAATTAATGCGCCGTGTATGGCACGTGGAAGCAGTCCTGACAAGGGAAAATCATGGCTCCGAGGGGTATGAGGGGTATGAAGTTCGCTTATCGGTTCATGACTACCGTCCCCATGTGGACTTCATTGAAGAGCTTCGCTAACAGGGACAGGCAGTTTTTCCACAGACTGGGTATGTCATGACTGATTTTGCGGTTGCTCGGGTGAATATGATCGAGTCGCAGGTGCGTCCAAACGGTATCACTGATCGGCGGATCATATCGGCGATGGAAGATGTCCCCCGCGAGGTGTTTGTGCCGCGGCGCTGGCGCGACGTGGCATACATGGACGAAGACATTCCGCTCGAAACTGAGCACGGTGGATCCAGTCCCAGAGCTCTTATTGAGGCTATGGCTTTCGCCCGGTTGCTCCAGCATGCCGTCATAAAACCTGACGAGAAGGTGCTCGTGGTCGGCGCCGGTACCGGTTACGGCGCAGCCGTCATCGCTAGGATTGCGAACGAAATTGTGGCGCTCGAGTGTGACGGCGGTCTGGCGCGATTGGCACGAGTAAACCTTGCCGGTCTCAAGAATGTCTGTTTGGCTGAGGGGCAACTTGCGGCTGGTCATCCAGAGCGCATGCCGTATGATGTCATAGTACTGGAGGGACGGGCAGAAGAGATACCTGGCAGTCTCTTGGCTCAGCTTGCCGATGGAGGCCGCCTTGTAGCGGTGGTGGGAGAGGCAGACTTGGCGAAAGCAAGGGTGTATACACGCTCTGCCGGTCGCTTTGCCCAACGTGACGTTTTTGATGCATCGGTAACGGCTCTACCAGGTCTTGAAAAGAAGAAGACCGAATTCGTATTCTGATCCTGTGGATGCGTTAGTGAAGGGTTCGCCCAGGGCCAGGGGCAGTCGACTGGCTGGTGAAACTGGGGTGTGTCTATGAAGTTGAAACTGGGTCGAACTGTGGGGAGTGTTGTGGCGCTGGCTGCCGCACTTGCGATGCAGGGCGTCGATGTAGGCGCTGACACACTATACGCCGCCATGGAGAAGGCTTATGTTACTAATCCGACGTTGAATGCAGCGCGCGCCGGCCAGCGGGCGGTGGATGAGTTGGTGCCGCAGGCTCTTTCCGGATGGCGACCGACGATTGGTGTTGGCGGTGAAATCAATCGTATCACTGGTTCCCAAAGCGCAGAAATCCCTGTTGAGGATGGTGTAGAAGACGTTTTGATCACCAATAGCGCCACCGCTGGCAGTCTTGCCATTGAACTCAACCAACCCGTTTTCAGTGGGTTCAAGACGGTCGAGGGAACCAAGGCAGCAGAGGCTCGGGTTGACGCGGGACGTCAGGGATTGCTGGAGTCGGAACAGCAGGTCCTGTTCAACGTAGTTCAGGCTTATATGGATGTTTATGCCGGAAGGCAGATCGTCGTATTGCGCAAGCAGGATGTGGCCGCACTTCAGACACAGGTGAAGGCTGCGAATGAGCGGTTTGCCGTGGGTGAGATAACGCGCACAGACGTAGCCCAGGCCGAGGCGCGACTGGCAGAGTCGCAAAGCGCGCTGGTAGACGCCCAGACCAAGCTGGCTCGCGATGTGGCCTTCTACATCCAGATGGTTGGAAATGAGCCCGGCAAACTCAGCTATCCCAAGATCGCAAAACTGCCGAAGTCGATGCAGTCCGCACTCGACGCCGCAGGAGAAATCAACCCGAGGTTGCTTGCCCAGGCCTTTGTCGAGGTAGCAGCCAAGAGTGATGTTGGTGTAGCGCGGTCGGGACTTCTGCCAAGTGCTGGGTTGACGGCTGCAGCAACAGTTGATGACCCTGATCTTGGAGAGGACGACAATGGCCAGCAGACTGCGCTGATCGGCGCGTCGTTCAGCATGCCTCTCTACGAGGCGGGTCTGGTTTATTCACAGGTTCGAGAGGCCAAGCAGCGGGCAAGCCAGCGCCGGATTGAGGTGATCGAAATTGCCCGTGACGTTAGAAAAGCGGTGGTCCAGTCCTGGAACGCCTATGTAGGCCTTGGCCAGATCATCAAGAACACCCGCACTCAGGTGCGTGCTGCCCAGCTTGCGCTGGATGGCGTTCAGCAGGAGTACGAGGCGGGTACGCGTACCACGCTCGATGTTCTGGACGCACAGAGGGAACTCGTGTTTGCCCAAGTGTTGCAGGTAACGGCCGAGAAGAATCGCGTGGTAGCTGGGTACCAGTTGCTGGCTTCGGTAGGTCAACTGACGGCGGGCCATGTTGGTTTGAAAGTGCCGATCTATAATCCCGAGGAGAATTATCGCCAAGTGCGGGGCAAGTGGTTGGGCACTGATGCTAACACCATCGAGTAGGGGTACGGTTGCACATCGACAAAACCCGCCGATTTTCGTAACATACTGTGAATCGGGGTGGCGATTTTCTGGACGGGACCGGTGACGTGACTGCTGAACCAAGAATGGAAGATCTTCTAGCTTCGATACGCAGAGCTATCCAGGATGACATCGGTGATGCTCCTATTGCCGCGCCTGCTGGCGATGCCATGCGGCGCGCTCGGCTGGCCGGTCGTAATAACCGGGTGAGCGACGACCTGTCCGCTGCTGCGGGTGACATCAAGCAACTACGGGAGCGTCTCGTACGTCCGGCTTCTGGTCCGGCTCGTGAGCGGGCGCAGAGTGTGGCGGATGCGATACATGCGGCAGTGCCTCGCCGAGCCTGGCGAGAGGTCGAACCAGCCGCGAGCCCACCTCGTATGCGCAGCACTGTTGCCAGTTCGGAACTTGCTTCCCGACCCGCCCAGCGGGTCGAGCCATCCGCCCCACGCGAGGACGCCGGTGGCATGCTTTCGGAACAGTCTGTACTGGCGGTACAAGGATCGTTTGGTCGTTTGGCGGACAGCAATGTCATGCGGGCTCCAGATGAGCGTGCCCTCGAAACGATGAGCCGAGAAATGTTGCGTGGCATGCTCAAGCAGTGGCTAGATGACCATCTCCCAGACCTCGTCGAACGTCTGGTGCGGGAGGAGATCGAGCGAGTCGCACGCAGCGGACGCTAATTCGGCTGATGGGCCTGTTTGGCAGCGCTTTTCAAGACGCCCAATTCCGTGTAGTTGACGGCTTGGGGTAGTCTGGGCGGCGGCATGAGCTGGATTGCTGTGTGATGAGCGATGCCGGCGTGTCCAGGCCGGAGAGGCGCCGTTCACCGCGTAGGCGGGTACTGAAGCGCGGCAAGATCCTCTTCCACGACAGGCCGTCTGTTATCGATTGCACAATTCGTGACATCTCGGAGGGCGGGGCTAGGCTTCTATGCAGCCAGGCGGGTCTCCTTCCAAAGGAGTTCTTCCTGGTGTTTGTTGTTGAAAAGGAGATGCGCAATGTGCGCATCATCTGGCGGACTTCAGAGGAACTGGGTGTAGAGTTCTTGTCGGCGGTGGAACCCGCTAGGCTGCGGCTATAGTCGAAAACCGGTGGTTGCATGGCGCTCGCGCTTGGTGTTTATGGCCCGGCAAACGTTAAACCGGTATAGCAACTCATGCTCGAAAAGACATTCACACCCGCTGAAATGGAATCCCGTCTCTATTCAGAGTGGGAGGTCCGAGGGTTTTTCAAGCCTGGTCGCAGCCCCAAGGCCAAGCCATTCACAATCGTCATTCCGCCGCCCAATGTGACTGGCTCACTCCACATGGGGCATGCACTCAACAATACAATTCAAGACATTCTGATCCGCTTCGAGCGGATGCGCGGCCGCGATGTTCTATGGCAGCCAGGCACCGACCACGCCGGCATCGCCACCCAGATGGTTGTTGAGCGACTCCTGAAGCAAGAAGGAAGTGCAGATCGCCGGAGCATGGGCCGCGAGGCCTTTCTGGAGCGAGTCTGGGCATGGAAAGCAGAGTCCGGCGGTACCATTTCCCGGCAACTGCGTAGGCTTGGCGCCTCCTGTGATTGGACGCGCGAGCGCTTTACCATGGATGAGGGACTATCACGCGCCGTTACCAAGGTTTTTGTCCAACTCTACAAAGAGGGTCTTATCTACAAGGATAAGCGACTTGTGAACTGGGACCCCAAACTGCTGACAGCCATTTCGGATCTCGAAGTGGTGCAGAAGGAGGTGAAGGGAAATCTTTGGCACCTGCGCTATCCAATTGATGGAGGCGATGGGGTTGTCGTGGTTGCAACTACGCGGCCAGAGACAATGCTGGGCGACTCGGGCGTGGCAGTTCACCCCGAAAACGCAAAGCTAAAGCACTTGATTGGAAAGATGGTGAGGCTGCCATTGGTGGGCCGCCTAATTCCAATTGTTGGAGACGAGTACGCGGATCCCGAAAAGGGGACTGGTGCCGTTAAGATCACTCCTGCGCATGACTTCAATGACTTTGAGGTGGGTAAGCGTCACGGGCTTGAGCAAATCAACATTCTCGACCAGTATGGTAAGATTGACATTGGTGGAAAAGACCATGCCGTAGGTCAAACGCTACATGGATTGGATCGTTTTGAGGCGCGGAAGCGCATTGTGGCATTGTTAGAGGAGAACGGATTTCTCGAGAAGGTCGAACCGCACACCCACCAAGTGCCGCACGGTGACCGGTCTGATGTGGTTATTGAGCCGTGGTTGACCGAGCAGTGGTATGTGAACGCTGCCGAACTGGCCAAACCCGCCATTTCCGCGGTGGAACGAGGCGATACCAGTTTCGTACCCAAGAATTGGGATAAGACCTATTTCGACTGGATGAGAAATATTCAGCCTTGGTGTGTATCACGCCAACTGTGGTGGGGTCATCAGATCCCGGCATGGTATGGGCCTGATGGTGAGATTTTTGTCGAGGAAACCGAAGACGCAGCCAGCTCTGCCGCTCACGCGCGGTATGGTCAGAACGTATCTTTGAGACGTGACGAAGATGTTCTGGATACTTGGTTTTCTTCGGCACTCTGGCCCTTCTCGACCCTCGGCTGGCCGGACGCTACGCCCGAGCTATCGCGTCACTACAAGACTGATGTGCTGGTAACAGGGTTTGATATCATCTTCTTCTGGGTCGCCCGAATGATGATGATGGGCCTCCATTTCATGAAGGAGGTACCATTCCATACCGTCTATATCCACGCTCTGGTCCGGGATGAGAAGGGCCAGAAGATGTCCAAATCAAAAGGTAATGTTATTGATCCAATTGAACTGATCGATGAATTTGGAGCTGACGCGCTGCGTTTTACGCTTGCTGCCATGGCGGCACAAGGTCGAGATATAAAACTTTCTAAGCAACGGGTCGAAGGCTATCGTAACTTTGGTACCAAATTGTGGAACGCGGCTCGTTTCGCTGAATTGAATGGCGTTAGACATGTTGCAAATTTTGATCCCCTCGCCGCTCGCCTCACCGTCAACCGCTGGATTTTTGGAGAGGCGGCGCGTACAGAAGAAAAGGTACGCCGAGGCCTGGAGGAATTTAGGTTCAATGAGGCTGCCGCCGCTCTATATCATTTTGTCTGGAATGTGTTCTGCGACTGGTACCTCGAGCTGGTAAAGCCAATTCTAAGCGGGGATGACGAAGCAGCAAAGACGGAAACTCGTGGCGCTGCAGCCTGGGTAATCGATCAAGCGCTGTTGCTTATGCATCCATTTATGCCGTTTGTGACAGAGGAGCTTTGGCAGAAGACTGGTCAGCGAAAGGATTGGCTGATCGTTTCTGAATGGCCCAGCTACGTCGGACTTGAAGACAAGTCTGCTGACGTTGAAATTGAATGGGTCATACAGTTCATATCTGAAGTACGGTCAGTCCGCGCTGAAATGAATGTTCCAGCTGGCGCAAGAATTCCTTGCGTGATGGTTAGTGCCAATAGTGAGTCTCGCAGACGCGCAGCCGCATGGGAACAAGAGGTCTTTCGGTTGGCGAGGCTCTCAGCTCTCGGTTTTGAAGAACAGGTACCTTCAGCGTCGGCTCAAATCATACTTGGTGAGGCTTTAGTGGCGTTACCGCTCGAAGGTGTGATCGATATCGCCGCTGAGAAGGCCCGGCTTGCCAAGGAGCTGGAAAAAATAGAAAAAGATATTTCAACGATAGACAGTCGTCTCAGCAATTCCGGTTTCGTCTCAAAAGCCCCTCAGGAGGTGCTGGAGGAGAGCCGTGACCGGAAGATCGAACTTGAAGCGCGCCGAACAAAAGTCACAGAGGCTCTTTCGCGGCTTGGTTGAATCGTGTTCGAGTATTGTGAGTGCTCTTTTCGAGTGAACGAGGGTTTGCCTTGTCTCCGTCGGTCAAGAGGGTTTATGGAAGATCAGAATTTGAGGCTTTCAGTGTCTTGCGGTTGCGCAAGACATGCTCGTGCCCGGCGTCATAGAGCGCCGAATCCCGGAAGTGTTTCGCATCAAGTACGGGTCCGACAAGCACCAATGCAGTTCTGGTGAGTTTCGCAGCGCGCACCTTGGCTGCTATTGTTGAGAGTGTGCCATGGATGATTTCCTGGTCTGGCCATGTGATCCGATAGGCAACCACAACAGGGCAATCGGCGCCGTAGTGCGGCGTCAGGGCGCGTTCTATGTAAGCAATGTTGCGGATCGACAGATGGATGGCGAGTGTGGCGCGGGAGCGTCCTAATTCTTCGAGTGACTCTCCGGGTGGCATCATTGAGGCCTGCATTGAGGTCCTTGTCAGAATGACCGTCTGAGCGACCTCAGGCAGGGTGAACTCTGTCTTTAGTTCAGCTGCCGCCGCAGCGTAGGCTGGCACTCCTGGTGTAACATCATAAGGGATTGAGAGTTGGTCTAGTCGACGCATCTGTTCAGCGATTGCGCCGTAGAGTGAGGGGTCGCCCGAGTGAACGCGGGAAACGCT
>NZ_JBIIDX010000231.1:0-3066 GCF_044238155.1 Aestuariivirga sp.
GGGTTCAGGATCATCGGCCGCAGCAGATGCCGCCGCGCTGGCCAGCTTCCGCCAGGCACTGACATTGCGATTATGCTCTTCAAGTGTAGACGCAAAGGCATGCCCGCCTGTTCCATCCGCCACAAAAAAAAGATGCGGCGTATCCTCAGGATTGAGAACGGCCTCAAGCGCAGCCCGGCCTGGATTGGCAATAGGACCAGGCGGCAGGCCGTTGATGCGATAGGTGTTGTAGGGTGTCTGTCGGGCAATGTCGGCCTTGCTGAGCGGCCGGTCCAGCCGTCCTTTTCCACCCACCATGCCATAGATGATGGTTGGGTCTGATTGCAGCCGCATGCCTTTTTCCAGGCGGTTGATGAATACCGCTGCAATCAGCGGGCGTTCGTCCGGCTCAGCTGTTTCCTTCTCGACGATCGAGGCCAGCGTAACTGCCTGTTCCTTGGTCTGGATCACCGGAACGGCCTTGCGTTTTGCCCACAATTCGGCGAGCAGATCCTGTTGCGCGCTCTGCATATCCGCGATCAGCTTCTGGCGGGTCATTCCGCGCCGGAAGACATAGGTGTCCGGCAGGATTGAACCCTCCGGCGGTACCGCGACGGGCGGGCCAGTCAGGACCTCGTTCGTATTGACGCGCCCTGCGACCATTTCACTTGTGAAGCCTTCGGGAATGGAGATCTTGTAGGTGACGGCCTTGCCACTGGCGATCAGGGCCATGACGTCGCGCATCGAGGCTGCGGCAGGGAAGGCATATTCACCCGCCTTGAGCCGGCTGCGCTGGCCCGTGACCTGCGCCATGATTGCAAACAATCGCCCGCTTTCGACTATGCCGTTCCGGGCCAGTGCGTCGCCAATCTCGGAAGCCGAGAGACCCTGCTCGACGATGAAGACCTTCTCCGCAACCAGTGGCCCGGGCCTGGCATATTCATACTGCGCATAATAGGCAGTAATGACTGCCCCGAGCCCGACGACGACAAGAAGCAGGGCCGTCCATACGAGAACCCGGATCAACGCCGAGCCCCGCCGCTTCAATCGCCGCGGTGTCGGCACCCTGACGGATGGCGGCAGTGTGCTCAAGTCCTTCCTTCCTCATGCATTCAGGCCGAGCAGCGGCGCATGATCAGCGATGCGTTGGTTCCCCCGAAACCAAAGGAATTCGACAGAACTGTGTTGATCTCCTTGTGCTTGGCCTTATGGGGCACGAGGTCAATCGCGGTTTCGACCGAGGGATTGTCGAGATTGATGGTCGGGGGCGCTATGTTGTCTCGCATGGCCAGCACGGAGAACACCGCCTCAACTGCACCGGCAGCGCCCAGCAGATGGCCAATCGAGGACTTGGTCGACGACATGGTCAGATCCGCCGTGCGATTGCCCATCAGGCGTTCCACCGCACGCAATTCGATTTCGTCACCGAGCGGGGTCGACGTGCCATGGGCATTGACGTAGTCGATTTCATGCGCCTGCAGCCCAGCGCGCTTGAGCGCTGCCGACATGCAGCGGAAGGCGCCGTCACCATCGGAGGACGGAGCGGTTACATGGTAGGCATCACCTGACATGCCATAGCCGACGATTTCCGCATAGATCCTGGCGCCACGTGCCTTGGCGTGTTCCAGTTCTTCGAGCACCATGATGCCCGCTCCTTCTCCCATGACGAAGCCATCACGGTCCTTGTCATAGGGTCGCGAGCCTTTCTCCGGTGCATCGTTGAACTTTGTAGCCAGTGCCTTGCAGGCGATGAAGCCGGCAATACCGATGCGGCAGATCGCGGATTCAGCACCACCCGCCACCATGACGTCTGCATCATCCAGCGCAATCAGGCGGGCAGCATCACCGATGGCGTGCGAACCAGTCGAGCAGGCGGTCACCACGGCATGGTTCGGGCCCTTGAGGCCAAACTCGATCGACACAAGTCCGGAAGCAAGATTGATGAGCGAACCTGGAATGAAGAAGGGGCTGATGCGGCGCGGGCCCTTTTCCTCCATGAGCATCGTCGTGTCAGCAATATTGCTCAGGCCACCTATGCCGGACCCCACCAGTACCCCGGCCCGGCACTTTTCCTCTTCCGTCTTGAGTTCAACGCCAGCATCCTTCATGGCCTGCTTGGCAGCAGCGACGGCATAGATGATGAAATCATCGTAGCGACGGATGTCCTTGGCATCCATCCACTGCTCGGGATTGAACGTCCCATCGGCGCCATCACCGCGCGGCACCTCACAGGCAATCTGACACGGCAGATCGGAGGCATCGAACCGGGTGATCCGGCCAGCGCCCGACCGGCCCTCGATCAAGCGTTGCCAGCTCGCCTCAACTCCTGTCGCGAGCGGCGTGACCAGCCCCAGTCCGGTTACGACTACACGGCGCATAGATTGACCCTTCCATATGAAAAACGCGGCGGCAGGAAGTGCGCATTCCTGCCTCCGCGCCCGTTTCGAACATGATCGCAACCGCCGTGGGCACGATCACGGACAGCGCCTTTAGGCGGCGCTCTTTTCAATGAACTTGACGGCGTCGCCAACCGTCTGGATCGATTCGGCTGCATCATCAGGAATCTCGATCCCGAACTCTTCTTCAAAAGCCATCACGAGTTCGACGGTATCGAGGCTGTCTGCGCCGAGATCATCAATGAAGCTCGCCTCCGCCTTGACCTTGTCGGCGTCCACGCCGAGATGCTCGACGACGATCTTCTTCACCCGCTCAGCCACGTCACTCATTGTTTTTTGGTCCTTGATTGTTTCCAGAACGATTCTGCTGGACCCAGGAAAACCCCGAGCCCCCCATACTCCCGGGGTTCCCTAGCACAAAACCGAGGCAGGTCAAAAGGGGCAATGGTCCGGACCGCCCCCGAACTTGCGCTCCGGCATTGGGTCTGGCAGCCTATGGCCATGCGCCAGGCTTTGACAGTATTGCTTTTTTTGCTTTCCGCCGTGTCGGCGGCTCAGGCAGATGGCGAACTGGACCGTCTCCTGTCGGCAACAGACCGGAGCCGGCTGGCCCAGTTCGACACCAGCCTGGAGGGCGCTCTCGCCGAGGCCCGGGCGGGTGGAGCCACCGCCGACAGGACAGTCCTCGAGA
>NZ_JBIIDX010000010.1:0-34288 GCF_044238155.1 Aestuariivirga sp.
TATTATGCGGAAATTGCCGAGCTCCAGTGAAAATGGATGGCCAGCTTCCGAACCCGCCAGGCCTCGCAGCTGTGCTCCCTTGTCAGGCCCAGACAGGCGCGGCCCAAGAATGGCTCCCTCGGGGCAGAACGAGCAGCGTGAAGATCGCATCAGCAGCCAAATCGCTGAAACTTGCCGCATCCCATCTCTCCGCTGCAAGCTTTGCCTCGGGGCCGGCTGGCAGTCCACCACGCCGCCTCAGAACACCATTCAGTCGTCTACTGCTTTTGACGAGTTCTGATACGAAGCGCGCTCATAAGCGTCTCGGCTGGGTGCCGCCAATGACAACACTGTCTAACTGCCATCGGCTCAAGCCAGCCCAGACAGAGGAAACGCACATAAGGAGAAACAACACTGTTACCAGCAGTAAGGTGACCGGCAGCCCATTCGAAGGATTATAGCTGCCACTCTGTCTGATCTCAGTAAGATCTCGCAAAGCGCAACAGGCAAACAGCATCATGGTGAAAATCACGAGTCTCAGTCCGTGCGGTATAGTAAACACCTCTCCTGAAGTGCAGACTTAATTACGATGCGGACTGATCCGACGCAGACAGCCTGCCATTTCAACGGCGAGCCACTCCTCGCGCATGAACTGATCCCCTCAGCCGTTCAACTGCAAACATCAGCGCCAGCGACAACAGGGTCAGCAATGTGGCAAGCGCGATCAGTGCGGGGCTGAGGTGTTCACGCAGTCCACCCCACAAGACGCGCGGCAGCGTGTAACGGTCGCTACTGCTGATCATGAACAGTGAAACGACGATTTCATCCCATGAAGTAACAAATGCAAATATCGCTCCGGTTATCACTCCTGGTGCAATGATTGGCAGCATTACCCTGCGGAAGATCATCCCGTTGCCGGCGCCAAGACTTTTTGCTGCTCTCACCAGTGTGGGGTCAAACTGCTCAAGGCTGGCTGAAACGACAACAACAACGAATGGCAATCCAAGAACCACATGAGCCCAAACAAGGCCAATCAACGAGTTCGAGAGGTTGACGCGAAATGCAAGATAAAAGAAGCCTGCGGCGAATACGACGGCTGGAATGACAAGTGGCGATAGCAGGAAAGCCAACAGAAGCTGCCGGGTTCTGGGCGGATTCAACCAAAGTCCAACTGCCGCAAGAGTTCCGATCACGGTTCCGATTGCTGCCGATGCGAGACCCACCATGGCGCTGTTGAAGATGGCGCCGGTCCATCGTGGCGACGTCAGTACCTCAACGTACCACTGCAGCGACAGTCCACGCATTGGATAGGTGAAGAAAGGGTCTGCATTGAAGGATAAAGGCAGAACCAGAAATGTAGGCACGATGAGAAACATGGCCGTCAGCAGGGCTATTGCGTAGACTGGCCATCCGTAATGCCGGTAATGATCGATGCTCTTCACCGCTGGAGAACCTTTCCCGCAAGATGGATCAGCAGATAGCCAATGGCCATTGTGCTGCTGAGCAGGATGGCCAGCGAAGAGGCTGTTGCCCAGTCTAGCCGCTCATTGAGGTAGATTGAAATAAATCCTGCGATCATCTGGTCAGATGGGGAGCCGACGAGAGCCGGAGTTATGTAGAAGCCGAGCGCCATGACAAAAACAATGACGGTGCCGGTCCTCAGGCCGGGCACTGTTTGCGGCAAGAAGACACGGCGGAAAACGGTGACCGGCGATGCTCCGAGTGAGAGGCCTGCGCGAATCTGAAATCGTGGAATGTTGTTCATTGCTGCATAGATTGGCAGGATCATGAATGGCAGAAGGATGTGCACCATGGCGATTAGCACACCGGTACGGTTATAGATCAGTTGCAGTCGATCGCTGCTGAAACCCAGGGCAAGCAGCATGTCGTTTAGGACCCCCTGCCGCTGCAGCAGGACAATCCAGGCACTGGTACGCACCAGAAGCGATGTCCAGAATGGCAGAAGTACGCACACCAGCATGAAGGACTGCCAGCGCCTTGAGCCTGACGACAGAACCCAGGAAATAGGATAGGCGAGTAACATACAGAGGACTGTGACAGCTATGCTGATGATCACGGTCCTTTGCAGGGCAGCCAAGAAAATGGCTTGATTGTCAGGGACTTCAGCAAGCTGCCCCGTGGAATCGTAGTAATAATCAACGACATGCAGCAGGTGCGTAAATGTATAGGGAGAAAGGCCGCGCTTGAGCGCTCGCCACCATTTCACATCCTGCCAGTCCGCAGCGGCAGCAAATAGATCAAGGGTCTGACCGCGATCAGCTTGCTGCCGAAGTTCATTTCCAGTCCGCGTCAAAAGCTCTCGCAGCCCATATTGCTCGTTTTCAAGCGCAAGGGCTACGCGACTTAGGCTGCGAGACATCTGCGCTGTGAGCAGGTCCTCAGTGAGGGCCTTTCTGAGGGTTTCATCGACAGGTGCATCATCCTGCCATTTTGTGATGAGTTCAGTTGTCCTGTGCAGGGTGCTGGGGCCTGTTGAATTAACGAAAGAATTTGAGACAATCATGAGAAACGGATAGATTACAGTGATGGCGACGAGCAGTACTGCGGGCAGCAGCAGCGCCATTCCAAGGTGAGATCGCACCGCCATGGTCAAGGATGCTGCCTCATTGAGATTGTGACATCCAGGCCAGATAGCGTCTTTCCACCCGGTCGACATTCATCGACCAGAACTTTGGATCGGCAACGACATATCTAGTCATGTTCTGTGGCGCTGTTGGAAGGCGCTTGGCTGTTTCCGGGTCGATATATGCGAAGGCATCAAGCCTCGAGGGCCCATAGGTCATATAGCGAGACAAGCCTGCCATGATCTTTGGATCAGACATGAATTCAAGGAACCGCAGTGCGAGGGCCTTATCCGGCAGGCCGGCGGGTATCGATATGAACCCATAGTCTAGCATCTGGCCATCCCATACAATGTCCACGGGCTTACCCGCTTCTCTTGCAAGGTCAATTCGGCCATTGGCCCCTATGCTCATGACCACTTCACCATCGGACAGTAGCTGTGGCGCCTGTGAAAAGGCCGTCCAGAACACCGTTACAGAGGATCGGATTGTCTGCAGTTTGGCGATAGCCCGTTCAAGGCCCTCGTCAGTCGACAGGGTCGGATAAATCTGTTCAGGCGGCACGCCGTCTGCGAGCAATGCCATTTCGACGATTGCATAGGAGGATCGGGGCAGGGCGCGTGGACCTGGGAAGTTCTTCGTATCAAAGAAATCGTTGATGGTGCGCGGATGCCGGCCACCAAAAGCATCGGTCCGATAACCATAGACATAAGACCAACTCATGAATGCGAATGCGCATTCGTTGACCGAGCCCTTGATATAAGCATTCGTCCCGCCGAGCGTCTCGTAGTCGATCGGCTCAACAAGCCCTGCGTCACATGCCTGCTGAGCGCTAAGGCCACTGCTTTCGTAAAGCATGCTTGGATATTGTTTGGTGTCGACAGCCGCCTCAATTTTTGCAAGCTCTCCACCCCAATCATCCATGCGGTAGGTGACGTCTGCCGTCTGGGCAAATGGCTGAAGAAAAGCTTTCGTGAAGGCATTGAAAAAAGCGCCACCACCCAATGCGGTCACGACTAGCCTCGCGCGCGGTTCGGCAGTTGCCGAAGTACAAACCAGAACCGCAAGAAGCGCTGTCAGATACAGATGTCGCAAGCATGTCTCCACGAACAGGCCAACCCCGCGGCAGATGAGCACGATTCAACGCAAGAACCTTACTGTCCGCAGAGTGAATCAAAACACTTCCAAGGTCACGTGTTTTAGTCGGATGAGAGGATTAGAGCTGGCTGTTTTCGTTTTCAATTCAACATTGTTGTATGCACATTCCGAATATGATGCTGCAACAGAGTTCAATTCGCCTCGCCATGCTTTGCACATCATGCTGGTCTGGGAATACGCGCGCACCAAACGTAAGCCTATAGCTGACATATCCTCAGGTCGACCCGGTCGCAGAAAGAGAAGGCGGTGCCTCGGCAGAGCTATAAGCAGGTCCTTGCCTAGTTAATCTTAGCGCGCTGCAGACGCCAGATGATGACGAGGGCTGCACAAACAGGCTTTTGAGCGGTGATATGCTTCTCTTTGACTCGCAATGGAGTTCGACAAGCATAGCCCAATCCTTCGATCTTCTATTAGAAGATGAAATTAGGAAAACGAAATACTCTGTCTTCTGCAAGAGATATTCGGCTCATTGGCAGGCGAAAGGTGGCTACCCTCCCGAAAGTCTTCTTTGTCATTGTTATCTCTGCGTTGGGCAATCTATGTTATTTATTAGAATACAAGCGCTGGCAATCCTTGTCAGCATGCCATCAATTCACTGAGATCCCTAGACCGCAACATGTTTGACCCTGGCTATCACGATGCAGGTGCGTTAGCAGCAGCGGGCTTCGCCAAACTTGGCCGAAACGTCATGATTTCCCGTACAGCTACTATAATTGGCCGGGAGAATATTGAGCTTGGAGACTCAGTTCGTATTGATGGTTATGTCACCATCACCGCAGGAAATAGCGGCGTCAAAATAGGAAGCTATGTGCATGTTGGTGCATATAGCTATGTCGGCGGTGGCGCCGGTGTCGAAATTGGTGACTTTGCAAATTTATCACAAGGCGTAAGGCTCTTCTCGAAATCTGATGATTACACAGGTCTGTCACTGACCAACCCAACAATACCTGCCGAATACAGCAATGTTGACAGTCGGCCAATTATGCTTGGGCGGCATGTCATCATTGGTAGCTCGAGCATTGTGCTTCCAGGAGTATCTGCGGGAGAAGGATCTGCAGTGGGCGCTTTGTCTCTCGTCAAGACATCCCTAGCGCCGTGGATGATCTACACCGGCATTCCTGCGCGTATGCTCCGCGCTCGAGAAAAGCGTATTCTTGAATTGGAGAAGTCATTTACCAGCCGCCAGCACTAGCTGCTCAGTTTGAGGAAAGCCCTGATACCTTAGCATGTCCAAGCCATCTGAAATCTACGTCACAAAAGCATTTCTCCCGCCCCGATCTGAATTTGATCGATATATAGATGGCATATGGAAAACGAACCAGTTGACAAACAATGGCACCCTACTCCAGCAACTGGAAGCGAATCTTCGTGTGCATTTGGGACTCCGCAATCTGTATATGGTCACCAATGGCACGCTGGCCCTTCAAATTGCGATTCGCGCCCTTGATCTCACTGGCGAGGTCATTACAACGCCTTTTTCATATGTGGCCACGACGTCTGCCCTTGTTTGGGAACGATGCAGGCCCATCATGGTGGATATTGACCCCGCCACACTCACCATAAATCCAAAGGCTATCAGGGCAGCAATTACCCCGCGGACGACCGCCATACTTGCAACACATGTTTTTGGCAACCCCTGTGAAATTGACGAAATCCATTCAATTGGAAGTCAATTCAATCTGAAAATCTTATATGATGCAGCTCATGCCTTCGGCGTACGGGTTGGCAATAAGTCTATCTTTTCTTGGGGTGACGTATCTGTAGCAAGTTTTCACGCCACAAAACTTTTCCACACGATAGAGGGCGGCGCAATTGTAGCCGAGGATGAATTGATCGCCGATCGGATATATCGGATGCGCAATTTTGGGCATGTATCAGCCGAGTGCTTCGATGGGATCGGAATAAACGGGAAAGCGAGCGAATTTCAAGCCGCAATGGGATTGTCCGTATTGCCGTATGTGGGCGAAATCATATCAAAACGAAAGTACATTACATCTCGTTACAAGAGGAATCTAGAAGGTCTGCCGTTAAAATTTCAACTAGTGAAGCCATCTGTTGTTTATAACTACTCATATATGCCAGTAGTTTTTGAAACTGAGGACATCCTGAAGAATGTGATGAGTGCATTGAGTAGAAAGTCTATTTTCCCAAGAAGATATTTCTATCCTTCGCTCTCTGCTCTTGACTACGTCGAGGCCCGTCACTCAACGCCAATCTGCGATATAATTGCAAAGACTATCATTTGTCTGCCTTTATACCATGATCTGTGTGATGAAGACGTCGACAGAATCTGTGAAGTAATCAGGCAAGAATTGCAAGCAACTCGATAGCTCATACCAAATGAAGTCCGTGCATGGTACGAGAGCCATCCTCTGCGATTTCAAGCATGGCAATATCGAAGGGTTTATCGTACCAGTACTTGTAGGCGTGATCCATAGCAGCATCCCTGATGATTGGAGAGTCCTCATGGAACAATTCTGATACTTCGCTCCAAACTGAGAAGTCATAGCCATTCAGATAAAACAGTAATGTCAACGCCATGTCTCCATACTTCGGAAGTCTACTGTCATAGATTGCATATCTTTCAATAGATGTTCCTGAACGATAAGCTTTGATAAAGCTTTCACGTCTGAAGACTGATCCGCCGCTCATGCCATAGCCGTATGGTCTCGACCCAAACTGTCGAACCAACCATTGATTAAGTTCGATGGAGAATAAATTCATTCGAGGGCCAGCAGCTTCTGTTTCTGGGAACGACCGAAAATGTCGTATAAGCCTGACGTCGGATTCAAAAATAATGACCCACTCTGCATTTGTTGCAATACAATGATCGTAGAGGCGAATGAGATATTCTTGAAGGCCACCTGATACAAAGCCAGCAGAAGAGCTTCCTGCAACTATTCTTGTTGGAGAATGCACAAATGTGGCATTGAATGCGTTGCATATTTCAGAGAAATTTTCACCGTCATCGGATACCACTCTCACGGCGACATCCCGGTAGAAAGTGCGCAGTGATTTGAGCGATTCAAATACAGCGCGTTTATTGCTGTAGACTTGCATGAACACAGAAAACAGTGATGCCATTGTAAGCGTATCTCCGACCATTATATTGTATAATTTATGCATCACTTGTTTGGTAGGAGACAAGTTGTCGAGGCAGAAATACCAAAATGCCCATGCCCCGCTTAATAAATGCTCAGTATAATTTTGATTTTCTTAAACTTATAGAGTAATTCATTAATCAAGCTATAAAGGGGGGTCCGGGTGGATGCTCATTCACATCGGTCAGATTATCTCTCCCACAGCACTCATAACTGCATAATATCTGAGTATTTATAGTACCTTTCAGGCAGTCGCGCGTCTCCTTTTTAAGGCCCAAACAATGAGCGCCTCGCCGACCATGCTTAGTTGTAAACTTGTATCTAAACTCGCTCGCATTGTATACATTTCTGTTGACAGTCCATGAATACTCTCTCTGCAACTGCGTTGTGTCAAGGTGGCTTTGGTACCTAAGATGATCATTTGATCAGCAAGTCGCTGCTGATGCGCTGTGCGTCCCCAAGCATGTTTCCGCCAGATTTCATTACATATTTAAACCAATCACCTGTGGGAGCGACAAAGTAATGTGCGCTTCGGCCCGAATTCGCTGTTGCCTCGAATTCGCAGCCTCCCAGATGGATGTATGTGCCGGTATCCTGTGTTGTTGTCTGAGAGGGTCCGGCAAAATGAATGCGGATCCGGTAGCTGCCCCTCCCATCATAAGAAATCATCCCGACATAAGCTGCCGCGGAGCCATCATTCGTCCCGAGTGCGGAAATGATATACGATCCGGTGAGGGTTGCGGTGTTGCAAGAAACTTCTGCCACAGCTGTGTTTTTACTATAGATTGAACACAGGGCAAGGCCGATGGACCAATTCAATTTGCGCATTATTCCCTCCGCATTCTGACTAAAGCTCTCTCGGTCATTTTCTCAGCTACTGTCAACGGTTTCATTGAAAATTTGTGTGCTCAGCCGAAATAAGCACAGAAATGACATGACTACTTCAATGCGAGATCTAGGTCGCAAGTTCAACACCCTGCCGCACTAAACTGGTTTGCCTTCGGGAAAATCATGCGTAATGTGTCCGGAACCTGAGGGTGGCAGGGTGCAGCCAGCCCGCATTGAAGAGATTAACTTGAGAGGCTGTCAATATGACTGAATTCAGGTGGCCTGTTGCCAGACCGATCGATTTGGCTTCCTACCCGCGTCGCAACGTCTACAGACACTTTCTGACTTTTGAGATACCGGTGGTTACCCGCACATTGCAATTCGACGTTTCAGCCCTGCTGGCCCATGTCAAAGAACGTAAGATAAGGTTTTCACTCACGCTTGGCTTTGTGCTGACCCGCGCCGTCAATCATGTGCCTGAAATGCGCCACCGAATTCTCAACGGCGAACTCGTGGACTATGACAAGATCATCCCGTCCATCACGATTCTGGGACCGGACAAGAACTTCTACTTTTCCAGGGGCGTCTTTTCTGATTGCTTTGCAGACGACTACCCCTCGAATGTCGCCATCATCGATCGAGCAGCGCTGGGCCTAGAGCCCAATATCGAGACCGACAACAAGGGCCAGATCTTCATAACCAACAACCCTTGGAATAGCTTCACTTCACTGAGTTTTCCTTACTCAAGTAAACTTGCATCCATACCTGTGTTTGGCGTCGGCAAGATATATCAGGATGGCGGCAAGTCCAAAGCACCTTTCGCGATGCAGACCCATCATAGTCTCGTAGACGGGTACCACGTAGGGCTTTTCCTTGACATCCTGCAACGCCACCTAGACAATCCAGACCTTATCGAAAAGCCATTTTCGCCAGCGCCCAAATCAAAGTCGTCATGATCAAGTTTGGCAGGCGGAAGGCATAGAGAGTTATGGTTCAGTTGTGGCCAAGTCTGAGCCTCTTGCAAGGACAATCGTTGCATTCCGTGGTAAGGAATAAAGCTCTGTGTCGAACGGAATATCGACACCGAAATGACAGCAAGCATACCGTCGAACGCCGCATTTGGCGTCAGTGATTCATTAGGCCTGCTGCTGCATTGCCAAGGTCAGGAGTCATGCTTGCTGCGAGACTCTGAAGATGAAAAATGTTGAACAGGGCGCCGATTACTGCTTCCGCCTTTCGAAACAACTAGGGTGTCAGGTTCAATGACCATCGAGTTACCATTGAAAGGAGCGCTATTCACGACAGGTTCAATTGCCCGTCACGTCCTCGTGATGACCATGACTGGCGCAGTTGGCATGATGGCGCTCTTCATGGTCGACCTCATCAGTCTCTACTTTCTGGCACGCTTGAAGCAGACCGCTGTTACTGCCGCCATGGGCTATGCCTCGGGTGTCATGTTCTTTGCTCTATCTACGGCGTTGGGCTCGGGAATTGCGGCAACGGCACTGGTGGCGCGCAGTATTGGGGCCGGGGATGTTAAGCGGGCCCGGGGCTATGCAACAAGTTCACTGCTGTTTTCCCTTTTGTCATCTGTCGTGCTCGCCATCATTCTGATACTGTTCTCAGATGATCTGCTCTCGCTTATGAACGCCACCGGTGAAGCACGAGATCTCGCTCTGGCGTATATCTGGATCGTGAGCCCGGGGTTGATCTTGTTTGGTGTGGCGCTCTGCCTGTCCGCGATTCTGCGGGGGTTGGGTGATGCCCGGCGCGCCATGTACGTCACGCTGGCCATGGCTTTGGTCAACGTCGGTCTTGATCCAGTGCTGATTCTGGGACTTGATATGGGCATTCAGGGTGCGGCAGTCGCTGCGGTTGTTGGGTATCTGGCCGCGGTGTGTATAGGTCTCCATTCGGTTGTGGCGATACATGGTTTCCTTGATACCATTCGTCTTGCTTCGCTCCGACGGGATGTTCTTGACATCTGGACAATCGCTTATCCTGCAAGTTTGGCCCAGCTGAGTGTTCCGCTTGGTAATGCCTACGTGACTTATGTTATTGCGTGGTTTGGAGACGAGGTGGTCGCTGGCTTTGCCGTAATATCGCGACTGATGCCTGTGGTATTCGGTATTGCGCTCGCCTTGGCTGGTGCTGTTGGGCCCATCATTGGGCAGAACCATGGTGCGGGTCTTCATGACCGGGTTCGGCTCGCATTGACGCAGAGCCTTGCGATGTCAACCGTCTATACGATTGCAATGTCATTGGCTTTGTTTATGCTTTCTGATCAGATTGCAAACGTGTTCCACGCTCTCGGAGATGCGCATGATGAGATTGTGTTTTTCTGCTCGTTTGTTTCATTAAGCTGGGCTTTCATCGCTGCGTTCTTCATTGCCAATGCAGCCTTTAACAATCTGGGCTACCCGAAACTCTCCGCAATCTTCAGCTGGGCTCGTGTGACGGCTGGAACGATACCCTTCGTTCACGTGGGTGTTGAATTGGGAGGCTGGAAGGGCGTATTGGTTGGCAATGCCCTTGGAGCCGTAATCGTTGCCGTTCTTGCTGTTGGTGTTGCATACTGGATCGTGTCCACAGACTCAGTACAATCCCAGCATGACTTGCGAGAGAGTGATTGAAGATTTTATTCACTCGACATCAGATCTTATGGCTTCGCGAGGTCTTCAAATAGACTATGTCACAACTTATAGCGTGATGGAGTGAGGTGGGAAGCATGGATATCGTCTGCTGCCGGTCAACGGATGAAGTTGCTGAAAAGGCGTTCCGCCTGCGCTATATGGTTTATGGTGCTGAGTTGGACATTAACAATCCCGATATAGACCATCAGCGGCAGATCTACGAGGACGCGTCTGACAAGATTGCACGCATCTATGTAGCAATCAAGGACGCCAATGCTATCGCCACCTGCCGAACTTTGTATGACCGTGACTGTGTCGTTCGAGATCATCTTTCAGAACCAATCTACGAAGCACTTGAAATCGAGAAATTTCAAAAACACTTCCCCGGAAAGTTGGCGATTTCGACCAAATTTTCCATCTCTCCAAGTCAGCGAGGCTCGCTTGCCGCCCACCTTGTAACTGCAAAGATGTTTGAAGACATTGTGGACGATGGTATTGAATTCGTGTTCTCGTGGTGCGCGCCATACTTGTTCAATTTTTATTCCAAACTTGGCTTCCACATGTATTCCCATGCCGTCAGTGACGAAAACGGATTGTGGACACCAATCGTGTTTCCCACTCGTGACTGGACGCATCTCAAGGCAATCAACTCACCATTTTTCAAGCAGCTCGAAAAGAAACAGCTTTGCGAGTTCGTCCATCCATCCGTTGACTGGTTCAACGAGCAATTTGGAGCATCGCTTGATGTATTCGTATCCGACTATGAGGATGTAGTCCTTGACAAGATTTTTTCGCTGGGTGGAAGCGAGGCTCCGTCACACAGTTTGCAGGATGTCAGTATCTTCAGTGCCATGTCCCCAGACGAGGTCAAGGGTATGATCGATTCCAACAAGCTTTTGAATTTTGAAGTTGGAGAGAACATCCTGCAGGCTGGTCAGCGCCAGGACGAAATGTTCATCGTGCTTGAAGGGCTGGTTGATGTGTCACTGGACGGCACCAGCACCTCATCTGTGAGGCTGGGGCCAGGGCAGATCTTTGGTGAAATCGCGATGCTGACACGAGCAAAGCGCTCCGCAAATTGTGTTGCCGCTACCAAGACACTGCTTACGTTTCTATCCCGCCAGGACGTATCACGGCTCGTCAAGGGTAAACCCGAGCTAGCTGCCAAACTTCTGTTCAATCTCTCAAAGTCGCTTTCATTGAGGTTGTTGCGAACCAACGAAGAGGTGAGATCGCTGCAAGGTGCTCGTGGAGGATCGATTTCGCCGAGTTGAGAAGGACGAGATGTCATTTGTCTCGATGTTTCCAGAATAGCTGTGAAAACGTTGTAGCCGGTTGGATCATCGGCAGACCAACCGCGGCAGCAAAAATTGGAAGACGATATCCAAAGTTCACCTTGGAAAAATTTCAGCCATCAATCGGCTCTCGTGCCTGTCGAAGCCATGTAAATGCAGATCAAGTCGAAAGCACGCTAAAGGAGGGCCTATGATGGCTATTCTTGATGTTGTCATCGGCACCGTCCTTCCAGCACCAGGTCGGGAAGTATGCGTGTAATTTCACACCGATCGGGAGAGCCATGGCTTGCAGCTCGATGCCAGGACCGATAAGGTGTCTAAACGGTTGGAGGTGACTGGTCAGAGAACCTGCAATGCGGCGATAGATTGGCTTTCACTGTCATCAATTCGAACAAGGTTAGAGAAGCCGGAGTCCTCAAGGGTCCTCCTCACGAGTTCATTTGGCTGACAAAGACGCATTTCACCACTGGCAGACTTGAGCAGCTTTGCAGCAACCAGAATGCTTCGCAGCCCAGCGCTGCTGATATAACTAACCTCACTGAGATTTACGATCATTTTCTTGATGCCGGAGCCTGCCAATCCATTAAGCCGGTCCATCACCTGTCCCGAAACCGAACTGTCAATTCGTCCTGATAGGTCAACGACGGTCAATCCGTCGAGTCGGCGTTGGGTTATATTCATTTCAATCAGTTCCTGGAATGCCATTCATGACGGACGATGCTACGCCAGCAGGCACATGAAGCAGTCGCGCAAATATTTGATGAATCATGTCGATCCTTCATTGTCAGTTGCCTGACAGAAAACCCTTTTGCAGACCGTTAGCTTACTGGATACCAATATCTCTGTCGATAGTATCTGCCCAAACTGTGAGACTGCCTATTTGTGCTGATCCAGCAGAACGAATGTCACTCTTGCGCGATTTATTGGATATCACTGAGCGAGATCAGGCATCCTCGGCTGGGCGCGAACAGGCGGATGCTCTTCATGTTCCTGTTCGGACATGCAGATGGCATGGCCTACATTCACCAAGTCGAATGAGAGACTATTACATATTTGCGGTTCCGTGGGGTGCGGGTGGCGGTGCGATGCTGACAAATTCTGGTGGACGGTATCCGAGGGTTGAATCTGGCCTTTGCGTGCTGTTATGGATAAGCCATGGCTTGATGGCCGCGTTGGCCTCCTGGTGGTTGTAGAAGATTTCTTCGTTCAGCTATTCGTGTCCGAGTTTGCCGTTGAAGGAGTCGCAGTAGCCGTTATCCAATGGTGAACAAGGCGTGACTTTCAGGATCTTCAGGCCAGGTTCTGGCAGCCACTGGCGCAGGACCCTTGCGATCCTCTTCGGACCGTCATCTGCCCTGATGAATAATGGGGGTCCCTGAAAAAGCATGGTGTCCGCCAGTGTCTCAGTATCGCCAATGGCGTTGATCAGGCGAGCCACCCGGATCGCCGGGTGCTTGTGGGTAGAGTCCTCCATGAGGGTCTTCAACCGGACGTCGAGGCCGCTGTGCTCCTTTCGGTCAAGGAATGAGCTTTGTTCGGTTAGACCAGTTTACCTGCAGACTGCTGCAACGCTCTTGTCCTGGCTTTGCAGATTGGCCAATTGCTTGAGGACCGATCAGTCTCGCGTCACTCAGGCATAGTCGGCGTCGCTGTTTACACGACTAAAAATCAACTGCCATTCTGCTTTTCAGTGGGCGGGACAGCGCAAGGTCTAGCCACCGCGTCGGACGTTACGATAAAACAGTCTTATCGCCGGAAACAGACGCAATCTTTAGAGTCAAGTTTGTGCCTAGTGCAGCGTTATATCCGCTTGCTGCACTGGTGACTGTCGAATAGACTTTAGCGCTTGAAGACGGGTTTGATCGCAGGGCGTTTTTCATTATGATCGATGCAGGGTCTGTTGAACTGGATGATCTTGATGTGAGCAGCCCGTCTTTGTTCCAGATGGACAAATGGGCTCCCTATTTCGGCAGGTTAAGACGGGAACAACCCATCCACTTCTGCTCCAGAAGTCCATACGGACCATATTGGTCGATTACCCGCTTCGAGGATGTTCAAGCCGTTGAACTTGACTACGAGACCTTTTCGTCCGACTCGAAGCTTGGTGGAATTCGAATCGATAATCGTCTTGGCAGCAGTTTCATCTCCAGTGATCCGCCACGGCATACGCGTGAACGAAAGACGGTAGCTCCGGTATCAGCCCCAACCAATCTTGCAAGTTATGAGTCTCTGATCCGTGAGCGTACCCGCAAGGTGCTGGCCTTGCTACCACGCAATGAGACATTTGACTGGGTGAAGGCCGTATCTTCCGAATTGACGGTAACGATGCTTGCCACACTCTTTGATTTTCCGCTTGAGAATCGGCACAGATTGGCATTTTGGTCGGACGCGCTCGTCTGTGATCAAGCGGCTCCTGACGCGCCGGTCAAGTCCAACGAAGAGCGGACTGTCGTCATGCATCAGATGGTGGAAGCTTTCCAAGGCCTTTGGAATGAACGAATTGCACAGTCACCCAAGCTCGATTTGATTTCGATGATGGCGCACAACCCGGACATGCAGGGCATGACGGAACTCGAGTTTGCCGGCAATCTTGTCTTGCTCGTCGTGGGTGGGTACGACACAACCAAAAATGCCATGTCAGGTGGGGTACTTGCACTTTCGGAACATCCAGACCAGAGGATGATGCTGGAGCGCAATCCGGCTCTTGTTCCGGGTCTGGTGGGTGAAGTTATACGCTACCAATCTCCCATCATTCACATGTGTCGGACCACAACTCGGGATTCCGTTTTTCGCGGCAAGCTGATCAAGCAGGGTGACAGGGTGGTGTTGTGGTATGTGTCTGCCAATCGCGACGAGGCAGTCATTGAAGAACCAGACCGGTTCATGATTGACCGCGCGAAGCCAAACAAGCATCTTTCCTTCGGGGCCGGTATTCATCGCTGCGTTGGTGATCGATTGGCAACACTGCAGCTGAGAATTCTATGGGAAGAGATATTGGCACAGAGGCTTACCATCGACGTTGATGGCGAGCCAATCCGGCAATACTCGAACTTTATTCGTGGCTTTACGAGGCTTCCCGTCCGGATACGAGCAGACTGATAATCTGATTTGTCGTTGCCCCTCCTGGGGTGGGTGCATAAGCTGGGCTCTTGGCGGGCGAAAAGCCAGAAGACGATGGGTCTTGTCCGGCTGGTGCAGCTGGCTCATCAATGCCAGAGAACGACAGGCGGGATCTCATGCTGCTCTGCAGAGAAATGATGATGTAAAGCCTTTGAGCAGATCCTCACGCATCCATGTCGTATGCTCTTGTGAGGCTCGATGACAGACAAGCGCTCGCAAAAGCGTCGCCTTCCTTGTTGCATCCAAAGATGCCATTGCCGTCCGGTACTCCGCACCAGCGCAGGTCTGGTCCGGTGGGTATCCAGCACCTCCATTCAGGTTCAGACAACTGCTTTGCAATTGATCAAAGGGGAGAATCCTCACTTGGCGTAACCAAAAACATGTTCATGCCATCCATTGGCTATCTGCTTGCAAGCCATAAGGCTGACGAGATCATCGTTTGTAGCGATGCAGTCAGGTGGGGCCATCAGACTTCATCATCGCTCAAGGTTTCGGCATTTCATGTTAGTATTGTCGGAGAATTTGCAAACGCTCGAATTCGAGTTCGTTCACCAAGGATGCTCGATACATCTGTAGAGCCCAGCTTGCTGAAGGTCGCATAACAATGCCTTGCAGTGATTGGGCTTGATCGCGCATTGCTGTTTCGACTAATTTGGTCATCAGACACTGCATCCTGATGATTGGCCTCGAACATGCGAAAAAGTTTCCTTCTTCTCACGTCACTGATTTTTTCCATTAGATTGGCGTTGGACACCAGCTCCGCGGAGGTTGCCCTGGCTCCCTTCTACACAAACCTGCAAGCCATGTCTGCCGAACAACCGCTGGGGACCGTGGTGGCAAAGGAGGCTGTCGCAACGGAGATACCAGGTGCAGACGCGTGGCGGATCGCTTACGTCACTTCCGACTTGCGTGACAGGAAGAGCCTGTCAACGGGATTGGTCATCGTACCCAAGGGAGAGGCTCCACCTGATGGCCGCCCGATTGTCGCGTGGGCTCATGGCACTACTGGCACTGCGCAGAATTGCGGACCCTCGCAAGTTCCTGACCCCGTGCAGGAGCTCAACCAGTATTTTCTGATCGGTGGCACCTCCTGGACGGATTTTGGCATACCCGCCATTACCCACTTCATCGAGAAGGGCTATGCCGTGGTGGCAACGGACTATCAGGGCCTTGGTGGTGGTGGAAAGCATCAATATGCCATTGGTAACAGCAATGCCCGCGATGCCATCAACGCGGTGCGGGCCGTGGGCAGCATGGGCCTTGCTGGTGGTGGCCGAAAGGCCCTCATATATGGCTGGTCGCAGGGTGGTGGTGCGACGCTTGCAGCGGCAAGCCAGGAGGATTACATCTCCCGGACGGGCAGTGCGTATGATGGCGTTAGTTTCGTTGGTTTTGTGTCCCTCGCGCCCGACGTGATCAGTGTTCTGATCCCAGCGGGTTCAGATTCGGAAACTTCTGCTCCCATGCTGCTTCAGAAGCTGGTGACGCAATTCTCGGACAATGTGTTCAACTTTGCCCACTTCAGCATGTCGATGTGGGCAATGGCAGAGACCTTCCCCGAACTCAGAATGACTGACATCTTCACCGACGAAGGCGCTGTGGCACTGGACTCAATTTTCGGCAACAAATGCATGCATCCGGGTGCGGACACCATCAGTTTCAATTACGGAACGACGTACGGGTCACTGGTCAGGCCTCACCCAGACAACGCCGTTGCCTGGGTGAAGGCTCTGATTGAAGGCAGCGTGAAGCCAGAGCCACCGGTTGCTCCTGTCATCATCTATTTTGGAACCAAGGACACGGTGATGAGTCCGGTGATGGGTGCTCTCTACCAGAAGCAGATGTGCGGCATGGGTGCCAATGTCTCGCGGGTGCAACTGCCTGGAGAGCAAAGCCACTTTACCACGCCCCCAGTAGCGCAACCTCTTTACACGCAATGGGTCGACGACCGGTTTGCCGGAAAGTCTTTGGAGAACGGCTGTCCTGCGAGCCAGTGACGAGCGGCTGCATGGCAGAAGCAAGCCTCAATCATTGGCTGAAAGAAGGTACGCAGAACTGGATGGCGAACATGCTTTCCCGCTGCCTGTGAGATCAGGGGCCAGACACCAAGGATGTTGTGCACAACCGCCGCAGTTACTTCTTGTACCCCGTAAACTCCTCGCCGACCTTGATGTTCGGATATTCTTTCACGCTCTCCGCATAAGCCTCGACGAGCCTGAACACGGGCGAGAGAATCCAGCCATTGGTCAGGTTGACATACCAGAGATTCGAATCCTCATGTGGGTCGCTGCTAAGATCATACATCAGTGGCAACTGTGGCTTGACGTAGCCACTGCCGATTGCGGGATCCTGTGCAGTATAGCGGAAGATCGTCTTGTAGAACTTCCACTTCACCGACATTAGTTCGCCGTCTATTCCGAAGAACATGTAGCTGTCGCGGCCGGTGGTTGCGCTTTTGCCAAGCATGAAGGAGGAGGCGTCTACACCGTCGATCGGCCGGTCCTTGGGCACCAGGTTCTGGGCACCCACCATGTTGGCAAGGGTTGGCAGCCAGTCGACTGCCGCCAGCATCTGCTCGGTCGCTTTGCCGGCTGCAATGTGACCTGGCCAGCGAACGATGGCGGGGACGCGCATGCTGCCTTCGAAGGGCGTGTCGAAGAAGTTGCCACGCCAAGGTCCGTTGGAACCTGGTCCCGTCTGGGGGATCAGGCCTCCGCCAGCATTGTCGCTTGAGACGATGAAGATGGTGTTATCCTCCACCCCCGCCTTCCTCACGGCATCCACCACCTGCCCGACTCGGACATCCATTTCCGCAATCAGGTCAGCGAAGGCGCCACTGCGTGATGTTGAGGCATTGGCAAAGGACGGATTGGGTATCGCAGGCGGATGCATCTCCGAATAGCCGACGTAGACGAAGAAGGGCTTGCCAGCGGCAACCTGCCGGTCGATGAAGTCGATCGTCTTGGGGATTATGTACTTCTCATCCACGATCGGGCGAACATTCAAGTCAAGCGGCATGACCGGCGTCGAAGGTTTGCCCTTCACGCCCTCCCAGATCATCGGTGCTGGAAGGCCGGATTCTTCGAACAGGGGCCATTGGGTGTAGCCGGCTTCGTCCCAGCTGTTCATGATTCCCCACCATTCGTCATAGCCCTGATCACTTGGAAGCCGGCCCTGGCTATCGCCAAGGTGCCACTTGCCGAAAAGCGCGGTGGCATATCCGGATTCAGAGAACATTTCGGCGATGGTGTACTCCCAGGGCGAAAGTCCAGCCTTGCCCTCGCCGGGCCAGGGAACGACATATGTTCCAGAGCGAACCGGATGTCGGCCTGTATGGATTGCCGAGCGGGTCGGTGTGCATTGAACCTCGACGTTGTAGTTGGTGAAGCGAAGCCCTTCACGCGCCAGATCGTCAAGCCTGGGCGTCGGCACTGTCCCGCCATACGAACCCCAGTCGCCCCAACCGGTGTTGTCGACGAGGAAGAAGACGACATTCGGCTTCTTGTCCTGCGCACGTGGCTCATTCGGGGTCAGGAGCAGGGCGCTCGCTGCCATGATGGTCAGAATGCAGGCGCTGCGGATGATTTTCATCTTGCGTCGTCTCCCGTCCCAAGGTCAGCCGATGAGGCCGAGAACGCGTGAAAAGGATTGCACGCCTGGCGTTTCTCGATTGCAGGCAGAAGAATGTCAATAGTCAGAACACACTCCTGCCCAGGGCTGGTTTCCGCCCCGAAATCATCACGGGCATCAAGATCTGCTAGTCTGGCTGTGCCGTTTTCCAGGAAATTGGAAACAGGCTGCGGGCCAGTTGCAAGACTGCGCCATTCAAAATTGCTGTGTTCAGCAGACCAGCCTTGCTCCGGCGCGATCTTTACTCAGGCCGTCCAGTCATCCGGGCAAAAAGACAGAACTGTTCAAGAAATCCCGTCTGCAGCCAGGGTATGGTGTCGCCTGCAGGCGCCAGCCTGCCAACGACACTCCCCCCGATCTGGGTCAAGTCCACCGTCGTGCTTCCGCCGGATACGGTACCAGCCTATTGGTTTTGCGCCGGGCCGAGCTTGCCGAATCGACGAAGCAATTCTGCTGTCGCCGCATCTCCCAGCAGGTCGCGTTCCAGGCGGTTGGCATCTCCGTAGGCCACTTCACTCATGCGGCGATCGTTGAGGAAGGTACGCAATACGGCCAACGCGCCTTCGGCGTCATAGATGTTTTCGACATAGACAATGCGCTTGCTCGTGGCCAGATCTTCGTTGAAGGCAAATGCAAAGTATTGTGATGGCAGGAAGTCAACGCGCGGCATTTTGGGCCCTGTGAGCACCGCAATGGCATTTGCGAATTCTTCTTCGGACAGCTGTTTGCTCAGTTCCTTTACAGCCTTGTCCAGCATGTCGATCTGGGCGATTGCTGCATCGTTTACATTTGCCAGGATCGCAGGCGTCGTCGCCCGCATATAGGCGGTCAGAGCCTCCATGCTTGAGGAGCGGCGCGACAGCACATCGTCAAGGAAAGCGATGCTCTGATCGATGAAAGTGGCCTGGCGAATGCGTTGAGCATCATTGAACAGAGAGCCTGGAAGAGCGCTCTTTGCGGCCAGACCGGCGGTTCGCAGCGCAGTCAGCCGGTCTATCCACGGCTGAGTGCCCTGATGTTTGATGAGCCCGGTAACCGCACCATAGATGCCCAACTGAAGATGTGAGATGTCCTTGAGCTCATCATAGACTGGCGGCAGCAGCGGCAGCGAACCAAGTTCAGTCCCGCGAATAAGTGTCACTTTGTCTGTGACCAGAAAGATCGCCTGATCGGGTGCGATTACCTCATTCTTGCTTGCGCCGTAAGCCTCACGCGAGACGGTATTCAGCTCCGTGAAAGCATCTTGCGTAGTCGGTGCATCAGCTGCGGCAACGACCTGAAAGGACCAAAGCAATACTGCGGCTAAAATGATTACACGCCTCATGTGGTCTCCACAGCCTTCCTGATGACGTTGATCTCAAGTAACTTATTGGAAACTGGTATTTTATTTCCATGAGCCTGTCCAGCGCCTATCACAAGCATGGGTTCATTCGGGCTTTACTCTGGCGAGGTGCCTCAGCCGTGATTGGCTAACGAGAATAGAGTTTTTGTTAGTAGACATGCTTACAGGAAGAAATTGCAAGAAGTGGCCCGGTGACCCCTGATGGCGTTTGGGCGGTCGGCGAAAATGGGCCAATCCGGTCCAATGTGCCGTAAGGTCAGCGCTCTCGACGTAACGGCTGCCGGTCCGCCCACGGCCGCCTGTTGCACGCCAGGTCTCTGTAGCACCGGTACGGGCTCAATGCGTTTCTTCAGACAGCTTTACATCGGTCTTTGGTGCAAGTCCGCTGCGTGCATCAGTTGGGGCCTTGCAGGTCCTGTACAATATAAACCTAAAAGCTGTTATTTGCGCAGCAGCCACAGGTTTCCGACATTGCCGTGATGATCCCGCAAGCTCTTGTGCAGCCTCGCGCTTGGGTAGTGCTCTCTTGCGGCGGTCAGCCAATCCGCCCGAAATTGGAGTGTGCAACGATGAGCCAGCGATCCCCTTCCTTGTGGAACACAGAAAGCCGCGGAGAGATGGCCTCGACAGTCTGGCCATCGATCGTCTGGTTGCTTTTCACCGTGTAGCTGGCAACGAAGACATCATCATGGCCCGTGACCTTGAGGCCAATGGCCACGGGGCGTATCTTGTGGTTGGGCAAGGCCTTCAGATAGCTGGCCTTATCATGGCTTGAGCCATCCGACCGCATGATCTGGAATTCTGGGCCAAGCACCTCGCTGATCCTGGCCAGATCGCCGGAAAACAAGGCATCCAGAAAGCCGTCGATCGCTGACTGTGCCTCCGCGTCCGATATCTTCGTATTGGCCAATGGCGGCTGCGTAACGGCTGCGAGCCCGGCCATTCCTGCTGCGAGGCCAAGCACAATCTTCCGCCGATCCTTCATGACGTTTCCTTTCTGTTATTTCACCAGATGCGGGACATTCCGCAAGTTTCCTTGTGTGTCGTCGGAGCCAAACCCCCTGCTTAGTCGATAATCACTCTGCTGAATAAGTGTTTTTCAAAAATATAGCGCCTCCTGAGCAAAGCCATCGCCGTCATCGGAGTTGAGGAAAGTTCTCTGCCGGCTGCTGAACGATTTTCGAAATGCCCCAAGCAGTCTGATTAAGAAATTGCTTGTCGCAATCCCTAAAGAGGATTGCTTTGAGTAACAAGTTCCTCCTGCAGCTTCCGTACTTCTTCGATAAACTCGGAATATGGCTCAGCCGTGATGCCGATTTCACTATTGATCGGATAGGCCAGATGAATGATGACGAGAAGGTGCAGCATGATGAAAGTTGAAAATGCACTGGATAGAAGTGCCTGGGTCATGAAATATTGTGTGCCTATGAATAGTGGTACGGTTATCGAAAGAAATGTGCCAAATAAAAGAATAGTCCAGATCATGATGGAAAGTGTGCGTGAATAAGTGGCCGTGCGCATCGAATGTGCTTCAATGGCATCGTTGATCCAGTGCATGTGACTGTCTAATATTGGATTTCTACTCGGCTCAGCCATGAGAGCGTCAAACATCTTCTTCAGCGCCACCGATGTTGACGTTGCCATCTCGCTTTCCGTCTGTATCATCGACTCTCCATCAACGATTGCTTTCGCATAATTGATGATTGCGGCCTTCTTGGCGGCATCGTAGGGGCCAATCTGTGCATCTCCCCCGGCTGGCAAGCTGTAGTATAAAGTGCGGAGCGCTCCCGCTTCTCTGACCGAAGAGTCGCGAAGATCCATGTAGACGCCGTAGGCACCTACTAGCGCAAGTCCTAGCGAAACAGCGAATATTCCTCCAAAGTAACCATATTTCGCATTGGCTATATCGTTGTTTGCAGCCAGTTCGCGGTAGGTGAACAACTCATATGTCAATAAAGTGCCGAGCAGACTCATAATCACCGAAAGAACCACTGTGAGTGTAATGGTGATCCAGATTGGCAACTGTGCAATGTAGATTAGAATCGGTTCGATGATGTCGGGATATCAGGGGCTCTGCAACCCAGTTGATAACTACACTTAGTATTGTTCTGGTCCAAGCACCAAGTCGGATATCTCGGGAATCAAACTGAATTCCACCTCAAGATGCTCGACCCATGTAAGCAAGTCGGCAGGTTGAGGCGGTCATCTCTGTATCTCTACCAGCATGTTCTGTCCGGAGACTCCTTTGTCCCGCACACCGCCAGTAACTTCTGGGGCGGTTTATCTATGATCACAGCCTGAGGGTGTATCGAACTGGTCCCCGGAGCAGGATTGGCTCAGCAATCACCTTGTGCGTCGAGATCCAGTTTGTGGGTGCTTCGGTCAGTTGAACTTCATGAGCATCTGCATAAAGACAGTTCCCAACTCGGTGGTTTGGAGCTGACTATGACCGGCGTGAACCGTTCAAAGTCTGAGCGTGCTGCGCAGCCGTACCGGCACCCGGTCGTCATGACCCTTGTCTATCGCCACATAATCATAAGGCTACGGAGCTGACCACGAGGGGTAAGAAGGTAGGCGGGGTGATGGTGATGCTTTCGCAAAAAAACTCCAACAGGAGTGTCATATCCATTTTCGCTGTGATCAGCAGAGCGTCGCAAAAGAAAATCCTGAAAGATCCGAGATCAAAGATGCGAATCAAGCGTTCCGCGATAGGCGGTGGGGATAGAAAGCAAGTGGAGTTGATCATCTACAAACGTGAGCATAAAACGCAGCGACTTGATCAGTAGCGAGTGGTGAAAGTACTGACATAACTCTAACAGAATGTTGGTTGAGCTGGCCGAGCTTTCGCATGCGTTAAGCTTTACCCTGATTCCCCTCCCGCTTGCATCCATTTCTGCCGGGGATATGTCCAACTCGCTTGCAATTCTGTCAATTGCATTTGATTGTGGTCTTTCTCTGGGTCTTCATAGCATCACTTTCAAATCAATCCGCGCCATGCGAGCCGGCGATCCCATTCAGTATCCGCACGGCACAGGTCAGCTTGAGAACTTTTCTGGGTTTCTCTCCGGCGCTTTCAGTAGTCCGGTTACTCTTTATATTGCTTTTTTGCTGGCGAGATCGTCACCCCTGCGGTGACCGTCTTTACCATTTCATAACTGCCTGTGAGTTGGAAATTTGTTCATCTCCCAAGTACGTTTTGCATATCCAGGACGCGCGCGATCAAAGCCCATTAAGCTACCCCCGATGAGTCCTCGCCGCTTTCAGAAGGGGGGTGTTAAAATGAAACTTTATTTATTGTATGCAAGCAGCGGTGCGGATTAATGTTCCATTGAACGAAATTCCAGGAGGCCCGATGCGTCTGTTTCGCAATGCTGCGATCGTTGTTTTCTTTGGCATCGGCGCAGTTCTGTCGCCAGTCCGGGCCGAAACTGTGAACCTCACCCTGCTTTTTGCCTGCGATACCTATAAGGTAGACGGCAATTCGGAGCGCGGTGGCTTCGCCAGGCTCAGCGCGGTGGTGAAGGCGGAACGGGCTAAAGGTGGACATCTTGTCTATGCCCATGGCGGCGACCTGATCTCACCATCGTTGCTGTCGGGCTTTGACAAGGGCGAACATACGATCGTGCTCACCAACATGGCTCCACCTGATATCTTCACGCCTGGCAATCATGAATTTGATTTTGGTCAGGACGTGTTCATGAAACGCATGGAGGAGGCGCGCTTTCCGATTTTTGCCGCGAATCTGCGCCTGCAGGATGGCCGCCCGCTGCCAGGCTTCCGGGACACTGAGATCAAGACGTTTGGCAGTCTCAAGGTAGGTTTTATCGGCCTTGCCGCGGACGACAGCCCGGTGAAGTCACGGCCGGGCACAGGTCTGTCCTTTGCTTCGACCTTTGACACTGGAGTGAGGCTGGCGGGAGAACTTCGTAAGGCGGGCGCAGACATCGTGGTGGCCGTGGTTCATGCAGTCCGCGAAACCGACATGAGGTTGTATGCTAGCGGCGCCTTTGATGTCATTCTTTCGGGTGACGACCACGACCTTGCCGTCCTCTATGACGGTAAAACGGCCTTTGTGGAGTCCATGCAGGAAGCAAATTACGTAACCGCCATAGATCTCACCGTGGATATCTCGGAACAGGATGGCAAGCGCCGCGTCAGCTGGATTCCGGATTTCCGTATTATCGAGACGACAACAATTACGCCTGATCCCGAAACGCAGGCTCGCGTTGATGCCTACAATGCTGAGCTCAGCCAGCAGCTCGACATACCGGTGGGAACCGTGACTGAGCCACTCGACAGCCGTAGCAGGTCGGTTCGTACGCGCGAGGCCGCCATGGGCAACCTGGTTGCGGATGCAATGCGCTGGGCAGTCGATGCTGATGCTGCCATCGTCAATGGAGGAACAATCAGGGGTAACACCGAGTATCCCGCTGGAACCGAACTGACGCGGCGGCATATCTTGGAAGAGCTTCCCTTCAATATGCACACTGTGAAACTCAACATCACAGGCGCGGCCATTCACGATGCGCTGGAAAATGGCGTGGGGGAACTCCCAAATCCCGCAGGCCGTTTCCCTCAGGTCTCTGGCATGTCCTTCACGATCGACATACGAAAGCCCAAGGGTCAGCGCGTATCGGACGTCATCATTGGCGGCAAGCCGCTCGATCCATCCGCGCGTTACACCATCGCCACCAGTGACTATCTGTTTGAAGGCGGCGACGGATATACCGCCTTCAAACAGGGCAAGCCGCTGCTTGGCATGCGTGATGGCAAGCTGATAGCGAACGATGTTATGGCTTATATGTCCTCTCGGAAGACGGTTGCTCCGAAGATCGAGGGCCGCACTGACGTAAAGATGTAACGTGGATTTTTTCTTGCGACCACGCCATCATCTGCCGCTCCGGCTCGGGCGTGGTTCATCGGCAGAACGGTAGAATTCCAAGCTCCCTGTCGTAGGCTCGATTGCCATGGCAATGCCTTGGATTCCACATTATTCCAATATCACGTAATCCAGGGGGATCGCTGCCCTGTGTGTGGTTTGTTTCGCTGAAATCCGGCATGGCCAGACTGAAAAATTTTTGAGGAGAGCAGTGCACCTCCTTGTGCAGGACGCCGAGCGCCGCCCTCTCTCTTGAGCCGATACCGTGCGCTGCCCAGCGATGCAATGCACAGATGATTTCATCGATGGGTTAGTTGATCGTGTCCTGGTTGGATTGCTTCAGCATGGATGAATCGAACTTACACCTACCACCTGCGCCTTTGACCAAGAAACGTCTCCAAATACACCATGGACATGCCTGCATGGCTGAAGTTACAGTCGTCTGGGAGCACTACTCATGTTGAAATTGGGGTTGTTACTTATCGGACCGGCCGCTTTCCGCAAACGCTGGTATGTACTTACAATTGTTGGTTTTCTGGTTTTGCTTTTGGGGATGCTCTCGGTTTTGAGATACATACCAGGTATTGAACAGGCAGTGATTTTACTCTTGGGACTCGCCTTCGCTGTTTATGGACTCGCTCGAACTGCAATGATCATTGCAAACGGACAGATGATCACGGCACCTGCCAAACTTGGCTACACGTTACTTGCAGCGACCTTTGGTACCATGATTTTCCTGTTTGCACCAGTTTATGGCGCAAGGACCCTGGCGTTGATGTTTGCCGTATTGTTTCTTCTCGATGGACTAAACCGAGTCATCCCAGCATGGCTGTCTCGTTTTCCAGCATGGCGGGAACTGGTTGTATTCTCGGCCATGGAATTTCTGCTGGCGATCATGCTCGTGCTGAATTGGCCCTTTGAGGCTGATCAGAACATCACCGTTTCTCTGGCGTTATACTTGGTGCTTACAGGTTGGCTTTTGTTGAAAACGGGTCTTCTTCTGCGCAACCACGAAGAGGAAGCAGCGCTTTTATTGCTTCCAATCTTCGGCAAGCGCGGTTGGTATGATCATGCACCGGTACTGCTTGACCATGACCCACAGAAAGAAATTCGCGACACACCACTGACAGTATATGTATGGACGCCTGCAGGCTCAGCTAACATAAAGAGTCGCAGGCCTATTGTGGACCGGTATCTGGCGGCAGCAGATCCCGAAGGAAATTTGTCGTTCGGGCATGTTGCACTCGGTTCGCCACCAGATATCTACATAAGCCACTACCCAGAAGCTGAGAGCGCTCATTCTGCTGGAAACTTTGTTGCCGCCATCAGCGGAAGGCCCGAACATCATGTTCCAGGCATATTCAAGCCGTCCTATGCTGAGGAGGTCGCCAATTGGTGCAATGCTGATGAGCGCGTGACGATCCATAATGTCAGCACTCGGCGTCTCCGGGCGTTTTGGGCAGGGTACAAACAAGACTCGACTTACAACTTGGTCAACAGGAACTGCTCAACATTGGTAGCAGCTGCTTTGGACGCCTCAGTTGAAGGCGCGCTGTCAACTCCCTTTCCCTGGTTGCGCCTTATGCGCCTTCTGCTGACGCCTGACTTCTGGCAGGCCGCTCTTGTTCGGAGCCGGGCAGAAGCTGCCACTTGGACGCCAGGGTTGGTACTGGACTATGCATCTCCTCTTGCCCGGCTCTTGGACAGATCTCATCGATAAATGTGAGTGAATACAAGCATCGTGTTGGAGTAGGCGAAACGACAGCTATAAGCTCAGAAAGTATGTTCCAGGTGATAGGCTGAATGCTGATCATGCAAGAAGATCAAGATGCGACTATCAGAAATGCCGCTGGATAATTCAAAGAATCTCTGAGACGCCTGTTGATCTGATCGAAGGTGTCCGCTCAGCGGCTGGCACAAGTCGACCGTCGTGTCGGCTCCTTCGATGGATCATCCATAGGTAGAATCCCTGCGGGATGATTGCCCTGTTGCCTTGCTGATGCACTTACCATTGGCGTGGAATCTAATGGCATCGCTCTGCCCATTCGCCATTGTTGCTCGTGAGGCTGTTGTCTGCGAAGTCAGATTGCACCAGACATTCCAGCCTTTAACGCGATCTTTGGTCGTTGCAGCCTTGCTTCCGCTGTTCGGGCAGTATGTGGGCCTTGGTGCAAGATATGAATGTCGTTTCGCTCAATTCAGGAAAGTTGGAACCAGAATCAGCCAGACTGGAGTCAGGTCGAGTCTTGATCAAAGGCAGATTGAGCTATGCAGGATCATCGGAAGAGGATTTGGGTTGAGGGTTTTCTCTACCCGAAAACTCCATAACATTTCACTGTCTTACCGGTTCCATAGTGATGAAGCAGACAGCCTGGGTTCGAATCCAACGAGGTGTTGGGGAATTTACGTGGGTTGATGATGAGCTTGTGTGCTCATGATCCTGTTTGGACATGCAAGGACTTCAACTGAATCCCTCAAGCTGTGTGGAAACTTGCTCTTGGAGCAAGTGTCACCGTCTGAACAGCCATTGTGTCGATGCTCCGGCCTTGGGTGTTTTCATCCATTGGCCACGCTGAATCTCTACGGCTCTCTGGTGATGATTGCTTATCGTCATGAACAAATTAGGTTCATTGTTGCTGATTGACGCTCAGATGGCCTTCTCTAAGTCAGAGGTGCTGAGGGAACGTCAGGGGCCCTTCGTCATCATGACCGACACTTGTCGCAAAGTCGACTGCAAGGCTTGTGGCCAGATTGCCAAGGAGCATCAGGAAGCCGGGGTAGCGGTCATGGTGCGTCCCTGGACGTCTTCTTGCCAACACGATCGGATGTAGCATTGAGATACGACAGCCCACCTACTGATCAGAATCTTGCGACCCACATATCTCTCTTCACGTGATGCCTCCTAAAGTTGCATTTCTGGTTGTGCAGTTTTAGCTAGGTTTCTGCACGGACTGATGCATATGCTTGGTTCAGTGTTCGGCACGAGAGAAGTCCCAACATCGTGAATTTTGACGCGATTGGTCTCACCGGAGAGTTCTTGAGGGAGCAGCCCTTTACACTGGCGTTTCTCCTCATTGTCCTTGAGATACCCCGGTATACGTTCTCGATTGTTGTGCTGGCTCTTGCGCAGCTCCGAGGTTCAGTAGCCTCTCCGGTCTCTGATTTTTCGGTGTCAGCTATTGTCCCAGCGTTCAACGGCGCGGACGTTCTGGCTCACACCATTCGGAGCATTTTCGCTGATGGAATTGAAGACGTCATTGTCGTCAATGATGGATCGACCGACAACACGCCTCAGTGCCTCGCTGAACTGCAGAAGGTCTATCCCCGATTGAAAGTGCTTCACCATCAGCAACGAGCGGGAAAGAGCGCGGCAATCAACCATGGCGCACGCTATGCCACAGGTGAACTGCTTCTTGTTGTCGACGCCGATACCTCCGTTCATCGTGGAGCTACTGCTCGCCTTGCGTCAGCCTTCAGCGATGACAGCGTTGGCGTAGCCACTGGAAATATTATTGTTGCCAACAAGGCTTGCAACTTACTCACAGCGATACAATCAATCGAATATCTTCTCTCGGTCAGCGTTGGAAGAGGATTTCTCGAACACCTGGGGGCAGTAAGTTGCTGTTCCGGCGCGTTCTCGATGTTCCGGCGCTCCGTGTTTGAGCTTATTGGAGGGATGAATGTCGGGCCAGGTGAGGACCTCGAAATCACACTGAGGTTGAGACAAGCTGGCTATCAGGTACGCTTCGTCAGTGATGCCATCGTAGAGACTAATGTACCCCAAACACCAAGAAGTCTCATCCGTCAACGTTGTCGCTGGGACCGCGATGCCCTCAGCATCCGTGTCTTCATGTACCAACAAATGTCCTTGAGGTTTAAAGGCGAGCGCTTGAGCGATACGTTGCAGCGAATGGATTTCATCCTTCTTGAGCTGATTCCAACACTTGTCTTCCCCTTCTATCTGACCAATCTAGCTATCACTCGAAGCGCAGATTTCTGGTCACTTCTTGCCGGTTTCTATGTCGCGCTCCTTTTGGTTTATGTAACCAACATCGCTCTTGCCTTTGTCGCGGCAAGGCGCCCTCCGACCATACTGGAACTCATAGTGTTTCCACTGGTACCCCTCTACCAGGGCCTTATCATGAAACTCGTTCGATTTTACGCCTACACGGATGAAATAATCTTTGCGAGATCACACAACGATCCCTTCGTGCCAGACCGCATACGCGCAGCCCTCTATGATGGCCAATGAGATGCCATGAACAACATGCCTACGACGATAGACCCGGTAAAGTCCAGAAGAGCAACTGCAGGAGGTGTCGTTCGAACGGCCTATGCGACCCTGCTTCTTGGGCTTGCTGCCATACTCGGCTGGTTGATGCTGAAACCGCTGATCTATACGGAAAGCGCTGGGCAGGTCCTCGCACCGAGATACATCATCTCCACGCCATACATCGCGCAGATAGTTGAGGTTAATGTGAGGCCCGGCGAGAGAGTCAAGGCCGGTGACGTCGTGGCGAGAGTGCGATCGCCAGAGGTCGAAGTGCTACGCGCCCACCTTGCAACGTCTCTTGCCGAACAGAACAAGACGGTCGCTGACAGCCGCATCAGACGGGCTGTCGCTGAAGCAACGCTACCCGCAGCCCGGAAACGTGCCGAGTCAGCCGTAACCAATGCGAAGAAGCTCGGTGACAAAGGCTGCATATCGGGCTCTCTGTTCTGCGCTGAAATAATCCGGGAAGAGGCTCTGTCAGCTCTGATGGTGGCCCAGACCTATGCGGAGTTGAAGGAGATATCTGCTGAAATCGCTGGGTTGGAAGTTTCTCTTGAGCGCATCCAGGAAATATACTCAGCTGTTCTCACTTCCTTCAACAACGGAGATCAGGTCACGCCGATTTCAGGTGTCGTATCGACACGCATCGCCTATGCAGGTCAGAGCGTTCCCACCGGCCAGCCAATTATCGAGGTCCTCGACGAGTCGAAACAGTATGTACAATGGGTGATGGACTCTTCAAGGATTAGGCAACCATTGGCGGGAGATCCTGTTTACATCCTTGATGGATATCGCATCATCCGAGGAACGATATCTGATCTGCTTTCTGTCTCAGACGTTGCTGCAGAGTCTGTATCGATTTTCAGACCGGCTGACACGGGTCAGGTGGTCATTATCAAGCTCAACCCGGGTGAAACATATCCACCCGTCATGACGCATGTCGAGATAAGGTACAACTACTGGCGCTCAATGGACGGTCTGGTCGAATTCTATACCTCGCTCATGGAGCGGCTTGGACTCTGGTCAAGATGACTGTCCCATGTCTCACACGTGGCGAAATGCTGCATCATTATCTCTGTGCCTATGTGGGACCCTCGTCCGAGTTCGGGAACGGGGAACTGCTCCGGTGTCCGAAATGCCGTCGGCCCCTTTCAGACGATGGACATGATTGGGAGGTACTGCCAGGACCTACCTTCATGCATTCGGCCGTAGCGCAGGCCAAGGATGAGATGTAAGCCATCCCTACCTCCTTGCCGTTCGTGCTCCCAGTCAACCAATCTCTCTTCCGTCACGGGCGTAGCTCCGCGGTAGAATGTTAAATTCCTAAAAGCTTGGATCGGTGCGGAGTGTTCACTAGGCGCTCTGGCTTCCATCACGTTTTTCACATCCGTCACTTCAGCGCTATGCGGCCTCCGGGGTCGTTCACCATGCCCGACACAGGCTATTGGCGAGATAGACCATTGAAGAGCAATGTATTTCATATCGCCCTATGCCAAGCGCTCGATCGTAATATTGGTGGTGGTCATCAGAGGATTGGCATCAACACTTTTGTCCGAGCTGTTCAAGCAGAACACCGACGCCTGCCGTTCGCGCTGCCAGCGGAGCTGATCCTCGGTTCATAGTCGCTCTTCCTGTTCTGCTGGAGCGCAGTGATCCACGTGGGCCATTGCCGCTCAGAAACGTGGAGTCAACATAAGAAATGCCCATGCTCGTGCTCTGTAGGTGTGGACGGGCCAATCAGCCGTTGGCCCGTGTTGTGTCTGCATTCATCGAGGCAAGGCCCCGTACAGTCCTTCGATACATCGCGAATATATGCTATACGAAAGCCAGACAATATGCGAATGTTGCACTGTTTGCTTACAACATGTTGATTGTTGGTTTTGGGGATTATCTATGGGGCGCAGAACTCACAACTGGAGTGCAACTGGTCTTTTCTTCGTCTGTGCTTTCACGCCAGCAGTATTTGCAGCAGACCCCCCAAAGGACTTGGAAGTTGCGACCCTGACATCGGGTCAACTGACAGTCTGCACCTATGGTGGATTTGCACCTGTCAGCTATAAGGACGCCAACGGTGCTCTGGTGGGATATGACATTTCCTTTCTGGAGCAATTTGCCAAAAGATTGAATCTATCTCTCTCAGTGCGGCACTTTCCTTTTGATGGTCTATGGACGCTGCCTGCTTCAGGTCGGTGTGATGTTGCTGCAGCCGGGATCATGAAGCGTGAGGACAGGCCTGTGGGAGCAGGAGGTGCCTGGAGCGACGCATACTTCACTGTTCAACGCTCACTGCTGGTTCGCGCAACAGATCTGGCAGATTTCCGCGATCCAAAAGTGATCAGGGACAAGGTGATCGTTGTTACGCGCGGGTCAACGGCGGAGATTGATGCAAAACTGCGCTATCCCGAAAGCAAGATAGAATATGTTGATGAGATTGTTCCAGATGAGCATTCAGACAACGTGCAACTCTTTGTCGTTCAATCACTATTGGCAAAAAAGAGGATTGATGCTTTCGAAGAGGGCGATGTCTCGAATGAGTATCTCCAAAAAAAGTTCAACAACAGTGTTGCGGGAGGACTTGCTGTTGCTGATGTTCATCACATCGAGGGCGGTCGAGAAACCTTCAACTTCATTGTGCGAACCGAGAGCACAGGTATCCGTGAGGCGCTGAATGCCTTTATAGAGGATAAAGGTAACACCTATGGGTTAACCCCTTAGCGGATGGCGGCATTGTAATGGCGATATGCCTTTTCGGTAAGTTGAAGCAATCCTTCATGCGTGTTCGATCATGAGAACTGGGGCAGGGACACTTCTTGCCAGCCTGGCGTCGTTCTGTAATCTCTGACCCGTCGCAGGCATAGTGCAGTTGTAGAACGGCAGTTTCCCAAACTGAACAACCCGCCATCATCAAGGTCCACAACTGACAAAACATTGCGCCAAGTGCCTGGGAACTGATTGGGCAATGACACAGGGAGTTGAGGTTTTGGGGTTGGAATGGCGTCCACCCAGCTAAATTCTAGTTTCCGGATTGACGTAGTTGATCACTGAAACCATGAAAACCACGCATATACTGGTATTCTTCGGTCCTTATCCGTCAATAGCAAGTATAACGAAAACTCTAAGCTGGCAGGGTTTTCAGGACAACGACTGCCTGCCGCCGGCGTGAGCGCCGCAGGACACACAAGTCTTCTGCAAACGCCAGTCGATTCTGCTGAAACGGCAATTGCAGCCTTAGAGACCGGCGTCATCGCAAGCTTCACCTTTCCGGCGAACCGGGTTAGGATACCAAAGATGTTCCCACCCTCAAGGGTACCGACCACTTCGCCTGGGCGTTCTGTGCAGGTTGGCAACGGCGAATTGCTGACGATTAGGCTTACATAAGCGAGGGTTTCTATATGCTGTCAGTCCCTGAGGAGTTTCTGCTCCTTACTCTGAAAGACGAGGGTGGTACGTTCGTGGACCTTCCTGCGGAGTCGCGGCGAGCTGGTTTCGTTGGTGCCGCACTCATGGAACTCGCGTTGCAGGATCGCCTTGATTACGACAACGCTCAGGTCTGGTTGGTAGACGAGACACCGACAGGGAGCGGATTTCTTGATCCAGTTCTCACCCGGCTCTCCAATCCGCTTTTCAGCAAACAGTCAGAACGCCTCATTGGTCGATTGGTCGATCTCGGGGATTCGGTCCGTGAGGCTTCCCTCAACAGGCTCTGCGACAGGGGCGTTCTCGTTGAGACTGAGGGTCGCTTCCGCTGGTTGCTCAAGACCCGCCGCTACCCAATGACCGACGGAAAGGAGATTCGCGAAGTGAAGCTCCGCCTGCTTGAAGTATTGCTGCGTGATGGCCTTCCAGACCCGCGTGATGTCTGCCTCATGTCACTGGTCGAGACCTGTGGGTTGACCGGTCAGATTGTAGAGCAATCTGATTTGGCGCTGGCTCAAAGCCGGATCGCGCAGTTCTCGAAGATGGAATTCGTTGGCCAGGACTCTCGGCGGTATCTCGAGATCCTCAACCGCGCGATGGTACTTGCTATTCACTCCGACGTCTGACAACGCAAAGATATAGGATGCATCGGGAGTAAAGTATTCAACAACGGCCTGCATGATCAGTTGGTGCCTGATCAAAAAGACAATGAACATGGTCGGTTGACCTCGCCAGTATTTATGCAAGATGCAGTGAGAGGCTATTGCATCTTTGTCGCCCCTTAGAGAGATGGTGGCAATATGATGTCGACCGGTGCCGGCGTGCGGTATCCATCGATCGAAGGCGGCCTTCGCGTGTTGTAGTGAATGCACAGATGTTCGATGATGGCTTGTTTTCCCGGAGACTTAGAAGACGTCACCGTGCAGCTGCCCGAGCTTGGGCTTGCCGTTGAAGGGTTCGCATGTTTCGCTCTCCCACGGTGAGTCTGGCTCGAAGCTCAGGCTCTTCGCACCGTGCCCTGACAGTTACTGCAGCAGGGTCCTGTCAATCAATCCCGGACCATTGTCAGATCTGATGAGGGTCTGGATCTCTTCAAACAGCATCGCGTTGGCCAGCGTCTCAATGACACCCATAGGGTAGATCCGGTGAAGTGGAGTAGTTGAGCATTGATTGAAGCTCATGCTTGCGATGATTTTTGTTGATTCCAGTAGCATGCAAGGCGCTTGCTTTCGGCGCCTTCCCGCGCGGCCATTGGGCGCTGTGCAGATCTTTTCCCTGTTGCCCTGGTTACTCTTACGAACCTCTCGGATTACAGCTTCAATTACGAGAACATGAGGTGGACCGAACCGGATCACGAAGCCGCCGTCAGGATTGACGGATAATGATATCAAGCTGTTGTTGGGCCATCTGGCCACGACGACTTACCAGTTGTGTAACCTCTGAATGCTCATGTTGAACTGGCTTATGGCACGAGAGTTGGTGAATTGGCCGTGCCAAACGTCGGAGATGTTCAGGATGCCAAGGGCAAGAGCTGATTTCTTGCTCCGCCGTTGGCGTGCCCTTCAGAAATGAAACGCAATCTCTGGCATGATGTCGGGATTATCTATTGGTCGCTGTATTCGAGAGACGAATGATGAACCACGATTCGCAGGTTGTTATCCTGATCCTTGACGTACTGCCACGTCTTGTCCACCGTGACCACTGCCCCGTCTTTGTTCGTTATGCGAACCTTTCCGAGCGATGTCGCGGTTTCACCAAGAATGATGATCGCGTTGTCTTCGGCTACGCAAGAGGTCCAGCCTTTCAGAGCAAATCCTTTGTCATTGGGAAACTCGGGATCACCACCAACAAAATAGGCAAGAGCGCCGGCGCGCGTCGTACGCACCGTCTGCGGGTTGACGGTGAGCGTGGGCTTGAAGAGTACACCACCCTTGTCATAGGCATAAGCACTGTCGATCACTTTTTCTGCCAAAGCCTTGGCAGCGCTTTGACCACCTGTTTCATAGGCTTTGGAGATGTCTACAAGAGCGGCACACCAGGCGCGTTGAGCG
>NZ_JBIIDX010000232.1:0-3033 GCF_044238155.1 Aestuariivirga sp.
GTGAGCATGCGGCCCGGTACAAGGCCGCCACCATTGGCATCAGGCCGGAGCACATGGCCATTCGGTCCTCGGGTGGCGACCTTCAGGGTACGATCATGCTGGTAGAGCATCTGGGTTCGGATTCCTTCCTGCATGTGGACTGCGGCCAGACTGGTCGCCTTACCGTGCGTGCGCCCGGCGATTATGGCGGAGGAGCCGGCGACAGCGTGGCGCTTCACTTCGACGCCGCCCGCATCCATTGCTTTGATTCCAAGGGAAAGGTTCTGGTCTGATGCGTCTTCAGGGAAAAACCGCCATCATAACGGGTGGCGCACGTGGTATTGGCGCTGCAATTGCCGAGGGTTATGTGAAGGAGGGCGCGCGTGTCTGTGTGGCCGATCTCAATCTGAAGGAGGCCGAGGAAACGGCGGCCCGTATCGGCAACGGTTCTTTTGCCTTCGCGCTCGATGTCACCAGGTCGGACCTCATCAACGCCTGTGTCGCCGAGGCCGAGCGGCGGTTCGGGGGCATCGACATTCTGGTCAACAATGCCGCCGTGTTTGACATGGCACCGTGGGGCGAGATCACGGAGAAGAGCTATGACTTCATCTTTGGAGTCAATGTCAAAGGTCTGATCTTCATGCTGCAGGAAGTGGCGGAAAGCATGAAGCGCAGGGGCAGGGGCGGCAAGATAATCAATTTTGCCTCGCAGGCTGGGCGGCGTGGCGAACCGCTGGTGACAATCTACTGCGCTTCCAAGGCGGCGGTGATCTCGATCACGCAGTCGGCAGGGCTTGCCCTGATCAAGCACGGCATCAATGTGAATGGCATTTCTCCCGGTGTCGTCGATACGCCGATGTGGGACCATGTGGACGGGCTCTTTGCCAAATACGAGAATCTCCCAAAAGGCGCGAAGAAGCGCCTGGTGGGAGAGGGGGTTCCCTTCGGGCGTATGGGCAGGCCGGAGGATCATGTTGGCTGCGCCATTTTCCTGGCCTCCTCCGAAAGTGACTATGTCGTGGCGCAGACCTATAACGTCGATGGCGGCCAGTGGATGAGTTGATGGCTGCTGCCAATACCAGATTTGTCGCTACACCTGAATCAGAGTGTCCAACATGACCAAGCTTTCCCGTGCCAATCTGGCGAGCCTCGGCCCGCGCGTCACCGTTCCAAACTATCGGGCATCCGACCTTCATGCCGGTATCCTGCATTTTGGGCTTGGGAATTTTCACCGCGCGCATCAGGCCGTTTATCTCGACCGCTTGTTCACCGCCGGGCTGAGCCGGGACTGGGCCATCATCGGCACCGGCGTGAGGGCGCCGGACCGCCAGATGTACGAAGCGCTGAAGCCGCAGGACTGGCTCACCACCGTGGTGGAGCAGGAAGCCCATTCCAGCGGAGCCCGGGTAACGGGCGCGATGATCGGCATGATCCCGCCGGAGGACCGCGCCGCCATCATCGCAAGGCTTGCCGATCCGGATATCCGCATTGTTTCCATCACGGTGACGGAAGGCGGCTATTTCATTGATCCGGCCACCGGCAAGTTCAATCCGGAATTTCCCGAGATCGCGCGCGATGGTCAGTATCCGGACGATCCACTGACTGTCTTCGGTCTGATCGCCCTCGGGCTGAAGAAACGCCGCGATACTGGAATCAGGCCTTTCACCGTCATGTCTTGCGACAATATTCCACACAATGGAGTCGTAGCACGGAATGCGGTGGCGGGCGTTGCGCGGCTTTACGATCCGGTTTTGGCCTCTTGGATCGAACAGAATGCTACATTTCCGAACGGCATGGTGGATCGCATCACGCCCGCCACGACGGAGCGCGAGCGCAACGCACTGTCGCGCGACTACGGCGTCGAAGACAATTGGCCGGTCTACTGCGAAGAGTTCATCCAGTGGGTGCTTGAGGACAACTTCTGCAATGGCCGCCCGGTGCTGGAAGAGGCAGGCGTGCAGTTCGTCCCTGATGTGACGCCCTTTGAATTCATGAAGATCCGCATTCTCAATGGCGGCCATGCAGCAATTGCCTATCCGGCAAGTCTGCTAGACATCCATTTCGTGCATGATGCGATGAACCATCCCCTCGTGGGCGCCTTCTTCGCTAAGATCGAACGCGAGGAGATTATGCCCACCGTGCCGCCTGTGCCGGGGGTGAAACTGGAGGACTACTACCACCTCATTCACCGGCGGTTTTCCAATCCCAAGATCGGTGACACCATTCCGCGCCTTGCCTTCGACGGCTCGAACCGCCAGCCCAAGTTCATTGTACCGGTGGCGCGTGACCGGTTGAAGGCTGGCGCCTCTATCGCGGCACTGGCCTTCGAGTCCGCTCTGTGGTGCCGGCATTGCTTCGGCAAGTCCGAGTCGGGCCGGGACATCACGGCGGGAGATCCCATCTGGCCGCGCCTTAGTGAGCTTGCAGCTAAGGCCAAGAACGACCCACTGGTCTGGCTGGCGATGGAGGATGTCTATGGTGATGTGGGGCGCTCAGAAATCTTCCGCAGGGCCTTTACCCGGAACCTAAATGATATCTGGTCCAAGGGCACAGAAAAGGCGCTCAGAGATTTCGTGATTTAGGATTGTTCCTGCAGCTTTACTAGACCTCAATGGTGTGGGATTGGCGTCTGCCTCCTGTGACCCCGAGAGCGCACTCTTTTGCTCATCGGTCACCCAATTTACGCTGGCGCTCATCCGAATCCTGGCGGGGGTTCGACCTCAATCAAAACTCAAGCACAGCAAAGACAACGAATTTCAAACGACGAGTGTTGGCTGCTAGCAGCGTTCCTTCCGTTGTTTATTCTCGAACAAAGCCTCTCGGAGCGATCAATGAAAACTGACAATCCGCTGTATTTGCGGGTTTTCTGGTGCGAGGCCGTTGACTGGGAAATCGCTTGCCAACCCAAGAATTGCATTTCTTGGTTCGATATTCTCTGAAGCTGCTGACTGATCCAATTTGGTACGGTACTTCTAAGCATATGAAACAAGGTTTTAATCGTGTGAGTTCTGCAGTGCGTTGTGGCCACGATGCGGCTACCCAATAAGGCGGTGA
>NZ_JBIIDX010000011.1:0-34071 GCF_044238155.1 Aestuariivirga sp.
CGTATTCCATCTCTTCACACACGCCTTCTTCAAGGCGCTGCTGTTCTTGGGCTCCGGCTCGGTTATCCACGCCATGTCGGGGGAGCAGGACATGCGCAAGATGGGCGGGCTTGGGCCCCTCATCCGCATCACCTTTGCGATGATGATCATCGGCAACCTGGCGCTCACCGGCTTTCCTTTTACGGCGGGTTATTATTCAAAGGATGCGATCATCGAGTCAGCCTGGCTCACGGGCTGGGGGTTTGCCTTCTGGATGCTTTTGCTGGCCGCTTTCGGCACATCCTTCTACTCGTGGCGGCTCGCCTTCATGACTTTCTCGGGTCCGCCGCGCGCGGATGCGAAGACCATGGGGCATGTCCATGAAAGCCCGGCCGTGATGCTGGCGCCGCTATGCGTGCTTGCAGTTGGCGCGATGTTGGCAGGCGTCGTCTTCAAGGACTTCTTCATCGGCCATCACTACGTCGAGTTCTGGGGCGCCTCGATCTCTACCGGAGAGGTGCTTCATCAGATTCACGAGCCAGGCGTCATCCCGGGTATGGTCAAGTGGTCGCCGCTGGTCGCGATGGTTCTCGGCTTTGCTCTTGCATGGCTTTTCTATATCCGCAACACAGCCCTTCCGGCCCGACTGGCGGCGCAGAACGAACCCCTTTACAGGTTTCTTCTCAACAAGTGGTACTTCGACGAGATCTATGACGTGGTCTTCGTCAGGCCTGCAATGTGGCTTGGGCGCGTTCTCTGGAAGAGGGGCGATGGTGGACTCATTGATGGTTTCGGGCCCGATGGCGTTGCGGCCGTCGTTGGCGATTTGACACGCGGAGTGGTGCGCCTTCAGACAGGTTATGTCTATCACTATGCCTTTGCGATGATGATCGGTGTGGCGGCCCTGATTTCGTGGTTCATGTTTGGGGGCGGGCACTGATGACAAGCTGGCCGATTCTCTCTGTTGTCACTTTCCTGCCGCTGCTCGGGGTTCTGTTCATCCTGACGGTGAGGGGTGAAGGGGAAGCCTCGCTTCGGAATGTGCGGTGGGGTACCCTCTGGACGACGCTCGTCACGTTCCTGCTTTCGCTTCTGCTATGGATTGGATTTGACCCGAGCGTGGAGGGTTTCCAGTTCGTTGAGCAGCATGCCTGGCTTGGCGGCGCTGCGACATACAAGCTTGGCGTTGACGGCATATCGATGCCCTTCGTGATCCTCACGACATTTCTCATGCCGATCTGCATTCTGGCGTCTTGGCACGTCACAAGGCGCGTGAAGGAATACATGATCGCCTTCCTTGTGCTTGAGACGCTGATGATCGGAGTTTTCGGCGCGCTCGACATGGTGCTGTTCTATCTGTTCTTCGAGGCAGGCCTCATTCCGATGTTCCTCATCATCGGAATCTGGGGTGGCCCCCGCCGCGTCTATGCCAGCTTCAAGTTTTTTCTCTATACGCTGCTCGGCTCGGTTCTGATGCTGCTTGCCATCATCTACATGTACTGGACCGGCGGAACGACAGACATCGTGAAGCTCTTGGCCGATCCTGGCTTCAGTCCGGAGGCGCAAAAGTGGCTTTGGCTTGCATTCTTTGCGTCTTTTGCGGTCAAGATGCCAATGTGGCCGGTTCATACATGGCTTCCGGATGCCCATGTTGAGGCGCCGACCGCCGGCTCGGTGATCCTTGCTGCCATTCTGCTGAAGATGGGCGGTTATGGTTTCCTGCGGTTCTCCCTGCCGATGTTCCCTGACGCCAGTCTGTACTTCCAGGATTTCGTGTTCACTCTGTCGGTTATCGCGATCGTTTATACGTCGCTGGTTGCCCTGATGCAGGAGGACATGAAGAAGCTGATTGCTTACTCCTCGGTGGCGCATATGGGGTTTGTGACCATGGGCATCTTTTCCATGAACCGCCAGGGCATCGATGGCGCCATGTTCCAGATGATCAGCCATGGTCTCGTGTCGGGCGCATTGTTCCTCTGCGTTGGCGTTGTCTATGACCGCATGCATACAAGGGAGATCGCTGCCTATGGCGGGCTGGTGAAGACCATGCCGCTGTTTGCCTTCACGTTCATGGTGTTCACCATGGCGAACGTGGGTCTTCCCGGAACGTCAGGCTTTGTTGGCGAATTCCTGTCGCTGATGGGGGCATTCGAGGCCAATAGCTGGGTTGCTTTCCTGGCCACATCGGGGGTCATTCTTTCGGCGGGCTACGCGCTCTGGCTTTATCGCCGTGTCGTCTTTGGCAAGCTTGAGAAGCCCGCGCTGATGCATCTGCCCGACATGACGCCGCGGGAGCTGGCAACCCTTCTGCCTCTGATAGTTCTCACCATTTTCTTTGGCGCGTATCCCGCGCCCATTCTCGATGCCTTCGGGCCAGCCGTGGAAACAATCATCAAGCCTCTGAACGAGGCTGCCGCCCATGCCCATGCGCTGGCAGTGGCCTCGCTGCGATAAGGACCGGACGATATGTGGCTTCTCGAACAGGCAGATGCGCTCGCCGCCCTCCCGGAGGTTGTCTTGGCGGTGTTCGCCATGGCGCTTCTTATGTTCGGCGTATTTCGCAAGAACCAGGACAGCGAGCCCGTGATGATCGGCGGGCTGGTCGCTCTGGGTATAGTAGCGACCCTTGTCCTCTGGGGCGGTGATGGTCGGCTTGAGGCCTTCAGGGGAGCGTTCGTGGTGGATACGTTCGCCCGTGTGATGAAGGTGCTGGTTCTCTTCGGGTCTGCTGTTGCGCTGGCGCTGTCAGCAGGTTTCATGCGGCGGGATGGTTCGCAGAGGTTCGAGTACACCGTCCTGGTCTTGCTTGCGACCGTGGGCATGATGACGATGATCTCTGCCAATAGCCTCATCGCACTCTACATGGGGCTCGAGTTGCAGTCCCTTTCGCTTTATGTGTTGGCGGCAATCAACCGCGATTCGGCGCGGGCCTCCGAGGCTGGGCTCAAGTACTTCGTGCTGGGCGCCTTGTCCTCGGGCATGCTGCTCTACGGCGCGTCTCTGGTTTACGGTTTCACCGGATCCACCGAGTTTCCCCAGATTGCAGCGCATCTCGGGCAGCACGGCGCTGGCCTTGGCATGGTCTTTGGTCTTGTATTCGTAATCGCTGGTCTGGCCTTCAAGATTTCTGCAGTACCCTTCCATATGTGGACGCCTGACGTCTATGAGGGAGCTCCGACGCCCGTTACGGCCTTCTTTGCCGCCGCCCCAAAAGTGGCCGCCATGGCTCTTGTCACCCGCGTCATGGTGGAGCCCTTCGGATCCATAGCCACTGACTGGCGGCAGATAATTGTCTTTCTCTCGATCGCCTCAATGGTGCTTGGTGCTTTTGCGGCAATTGGCCAGACCAATATCAAGCGGTTGCTTGCCTATTCTTCGATCGGCAACATGGGATATGCGTTGGTAGGCCTCGCGGCGGGCTCCGAACAGGGAGTGCAGGGGGTCGTCCTCTACATGATCATCTACATGATCATGACGCTGGGCTCGTTCGCATGCCTGCTGGCCATGCGCCGGAAAGGCGTCATGCTTGAGGATATCTCTGATTTCTCAGGTCTCGCCCGGCACGATCGGTTGATCGCCTTCATTTTTGCGATGTTGATGTTTTCGCTGGCCGGCATTCCGCCGCTAGCCGGCTTTTTCGCCAAGTATTTCGTATTCGCAGCAGCTGTGCAGGCTGGTCTCTTCACCCTCGCGATCATCGGCGTCGTGAGTTCGGTTGTGGGTGCCTTCTATTACCTTCGCATCGTGAAGATCATCTATTTTGACGAACCCCGTGAGCCGCTGGATCCGATCGATGGCGAGGTGAAGCTTGTTGCCTATGCCTCGGGCGCATTCACCCTGCTCTTTGTCATTCCGTGGATTGCGGCTCCTGTGATTGAGGTCGCGGCAGCTGCAGCCAAGTCGCTCTATTGATCCTCCCAACGGGACATCCGGTTCGGCACTTCGACCGTATTGATTCAACCAATTCGGAAGCAAGGCGGCTGGCTGAATTGGGTGAGTGTGGGCCAATCTGGCTACTGGCCGGTGAACAGACGGATGGCCGCGGGCGTCTGGGGCGTGGCTGGGTCAGCGAACCTGGAAACCTCTATGCCACTTTCCTGTTTTCACTTTCGGAGAAGGCAACGGCTGTCCACCAGATCAGTTTTGTTGCCGCCCTCGCCGTACATGATACGGTTGCCAACCTGCGGCCCGGTCTCGATGCCCGTATCAAGTGGCCAAACGACGTGCTGTTGGCCGGTGCGAAGTTTTGCGGCGTGCTGCCTGAGGTGGTGGGTATGGCTCCTCTGCGTGTGGCGATCGGATGTGGCATCAACATAGCACATGCTCCGTCCGGAACGCCCTATCCGGTGACTGCCCTTGGTGGCAATCTTGGTGTGGACGTGGTCCTCGCGGCGCTAGACCATCACCTGAAGCTTCGGTTGCGCCAGTGGGATGAGGGCGGGGGCTTTGCGTCGATCCGGGGCGACTGGAGCGTGCGCGCCCTGGGTATGGGCGAGAGCGTCACCGCAAAGATTGGCCATGAACAGCGTGAGGGAATCTTCAGGGGCCTTGCCGTCGACGGGGCTCTCATTCTGCAGGAACCGGGTGGAGGACAGGTTCATGTACATGCTGGCGAGGTAACATTCGCGCAACTCGAACAACAGAGGCAGAAATCATCATGAATGCCAGGCGCCGGGGCCATATGCCCCATGAACTGGTCTTTCTGCCGCTCGGCGGTACGGGCGAGATCGGCATGAATTGCTACTGTTATGGCACGGGCCCTGCCGATGCACGTCAGTGGATCATGGTTGACCTCGGTGTGAAGTTTGGCGAGGAGGCGGACCCTGGCATTGATGTCATCCTGCCGGATGTCGGCTATATCGCAGCCGAGCGGTCTCGGCTTCATGGTCTCGTTCTCACCCATGCCCATGAAGATCATTTGGGGGCGGTGGCCTGGCTGTGGCCTCAACTCCAGTGTCCCGTTTACTGCACGCCTTTTGCCGCCCAGATCCTTGCGCTGAAGCTCAAGGAGGCTGGCCTTGATTCAGATGTGCCGGTGAAGACTCTTCCGGTGGGTTCAAGGTTTGCGGCAGGTCCATTCTCGCTCGAGTTCGTTTCCGTGACCCATTCCACGCCCGAACCGACTGCATTGCTGGTTGAAACGAAAGAAGGACGCGTTCTTCACAGCGGAGACTGGAAAATCGATCGTACGCCTGGCATGGGAGCGGGAATTGATGAAAAGCGGCTGCGCGAATTGGGCGATCGCGGCATTGATGCCCTGGTGTGTGACTCGACCAACGCCCTGCGGGCAGGACATTCACCCTCTGAGGCCGATGTGGCGCGCCGGATCACATCTCTTGTGCGGAAGGCAAATGGGCGGGTGGCTGTCACGACATTCGCCTCTCATGTTGAGCGGATCACCACCGCGATCCGGGCAGCGCGGTCTGTTGGCCGCGAGGTGGTGATCGCGGGCCGGGCAATGCGTAACACAATTGAGGCAGCGCGAGCCTGTGGCATGCTGGTCGACTCCGGCCGGCTCCTGGATGAGGAGGAGTTCGGATATCTGCCGCCAGACAAGGTACTGCTGCTGTGCACGGGTAGTCAGGGCGAGCCGCGAGCTGCCATTGCCCGTATTGCCGAAGACCAGCATCCGCATGTGGCGCTGGAGCCGGGTGACATGGTGATTTTCTCCTCAAAGACGATTCCTGGGAACGAAAAGGAGGTTGGCCGCGTTCTCAACAATCTTGCCAGGCTTGATGTCGATGTGATCACGGGCGAGGATGATCTCGTTCACTCGTCAGGTCATCCCCGGCAAGAGGAGCTTGCGTTGCTGTATGAATGGGTGAGGCCGAAGGCGCTTATCCCGATGCATGGTGAGCCGCGCCATCTGCGTGCCCATCGGAATTTTGCGATAACGCGGGGCATAACTGACGTGATGATTCCGCGCGACGGTCGAATTCTGCGGCTGGCGCCTGGCCTGCTTGAAGAGATCGACGAAGCCCCTTTCGGGCGCCTGCATGTTGACGGCCGTCTTGTGGTTCCAGGAGAAGACGGACCTGCCCGGCAGCGCCGCAAGCTTGCGGTTGTCGGCACGGTGTTCGTCAGCGTGGTCGTCAATGTCCGCAACGACCTCGCCGCGCCGATTGAACTCCTGACGGATGGCGTTCCTCAGGGTCTGGAGACGGAACTGCTGGAGGCCTCTGAACAAGCCTTCGGCTCGACCCCCAAACCGCGCCGCAAGGATCGGGCTGCTTTGGCCGAAACCATACGCACTGCCGTTCGGCGGGCGGCTGACCTGACCTGGGGCAAGAAGCCCATCGTCAAGGTCATTGTAACGGAGGTTTAGCCTGGCTTGATCTTCCCGCGAGGTGACAGTCCGCAGAATCTGGACGCCGCAAATGCTATAAGACCCGAATCATGAGCAAGCACGTAGTTCCACCCCTTGGCCCGAACTCTGTTGAGAGGATTGACCTCAAGACGGCGCTTGAGGACCGTTATCTCGCCTATGCGCTGTCCACCATCATGCATCGGGCTCTGCCTGATGTGCGAGACGGACTGAAGCCCGTCCACCGGCGGCTTCTTTATGTCATGCAGCTTCTTCGGCTTGATCCCACGGCAGCATTCAAGAAATCAGCCAAGATCGTCGGCGATGTGATGGGTGGCTACCATCCGCACGGTGACCAGTCGATCTACGATGCGCTGGTTCGCCTCGCACAGGACTTTGCTGCACGCTATCCGCTTGTCGACGGGCAAGGCAATTTCGGCAATATCGACGGCGACTCCGCAGCGGCTTATCGCTACACCGAGGCGCGCCTGACAGATGTGGCCAAGCTGCTGCTGGATGGACTTGACGAGGACACCGTTGACTTCCGTCCGAACTATGATGGCTCCGTGGAAGAGCCACTGGTGCTGCCCGGTGCATTCCCCAATCTTCTTGCAAATGGGTCCTCCGGAATAGCGGTTGGCATGGCCACGTCCATCCCACCACACAACGCTGCGGAGCTTTGTGACGCGGCTCTTCATCTCATCAAGACGCCCAACGCCAGCGATGACAAGATTGCGCAATTGGTCCAGGGGCCCGACTTTCCAACCGGCGGCGTCATCATTGATGGCCGGGATGCGATTGCTGAGGCCTATCGCAGTGGCCGCGGTTCGTTTCGGGTGCGGGCCCGCTGGTCAGTCGAGGAGTTGCCCCGCAGCGGCTGGCAGGTGGTGGTCACAGAAATTCCCTATCTCGTTCAGAAAAGCCGTTTGATCGAAAAGATAGCAGAGTTGCTGGTGGCGAAAAAGCTGCCGCTGCTGTCGGATGTCAGAGATGAATCGGCCGAGGATGTCCGCATTGTTCTTGAACCAAAGAGCCGCAGCATAGATCCTGCCGTGATGATGGAGCTGCTGTTCCGCACTACGGAGCTTGAGGCGCGCATTCCGCTCAACATGAATGTGCTGAGCAACGGCAAGATCCCCAAGGTTATGAGCCTGAGGGAGGTCTTGCGTGAATGGCTCGGTCACCGGAAAGATGTCTTGCTTCGCCGATCCAATTTTCGGCTGGCAGAGATCGGTCGGCGCCTTGAGATTCTGGATGGCTATCTCATCGCCTATCTGAATCTCGATGCGGTCATTAGGCTAATCCGTCAGGAAGATGAGCCAAAGCCGGCGCTCATCAAGCGCTTCAAGCTTAGCGATACTCAGGCCGAAGCTATTCTGAACATGCGCCTCAGGGCGCTGCGGCGCCTTGAAGAGGTCGAAATTCGAGGCGAGCACCAATCTCTCAGCAAGGAGCAGAAAGGTCTGCAGGCGTTGCTTAAGTCCGAGGTCGGTCAATGGGATAAGATTGCCGATGAAATTCGCTCAGTAAAGGAGAAGTATTCGAAGAAAACACCACTGGGCCGCCGGCGCACTGATTTTGCCGAGGCTCCCGACATCGATGCTGACTTCGAACAGTCGATGCTGGAGAAAGAGCCCGTCACTGTTGTCTGTTCCGAAAAGGCATGGATCAGAACCATGAAGGGCCATCTAGAGGATTTTGGATCGCTTTCCTTCAAGGATGGCGACAAGGGCCAGTTTGCCTTTCACGCCATGTCCACGGACCGGGTCATGCTATTCTCGTCTGCAGGAAAGTTCTTCACGCTTGATGTTGCCAAATTGCCCGGAGGCCGGGGTCATGGTGAACCTGTTCGGCTGATGTGCGATCTTGATGCAGCGGAGTCGATCGTTGCTTTGTTCGTTCATGTGCCGGGTACAAGGAGACTGCTTGCCTCGACCGAAGGAGACGGATTTGTCGTTTCGGAAGATGAATGCCTAGCCACAACCCGAAAAGGCAAGCAGGTACTGAATGTGAAAGCGCCGGTCGAGGCAGCAGTATGTGTGCCGGTTGCTGACGATGCAACTCACCTTGCGGTGATTGGCGAGAACCGGAAGATGCTGATCTTCAAGCGCAGTGAGGTGCCGGACATGTCGCGTGGCAAGGGTGTCAGGTTGCAACGCTACAAGGATGGAGGCTTGAGCGACGCCAAAGCCTTCCGCCTCAAGGATGGTCTGAGCTGGACAGATTCATCAGGCCGGAGTTTCACGGTGACGGATCTGAAGGAGTGGGTGGGCGAACGCGCTCAGGCTGGCCGCATGCCGCCGAAGGGTTTCCCGCTTCGAAACAAGTTCGGCTGACGCGCCTGCCAGTTGGTTTGTGGTAGGGTCTGTTCCCCAAGGCGCTTAAGTTTGTTTTATCATTTCCCGCCTAGTCTTCTGAACGAACGGCCGGATTGGCCAGGCCAATATCGCGATGCTGGATCGAGTTCAGTGGATAGCGGGTGGACGACGACTTCCCTTGGCTGATTCGCCCGGAGCCTCAGCCGGGGAGACTGATCTGCTCTTGCGGGATGGGTTGGTGAAGATCCTCGAGGACGAACATGGAACCACTGTACGCTGGGGCATGTTTTCGCCAAACTGGTCGTCGCTATATTTCGTGGCCGAGTGGTTGCTCAGCGCCAGGGGGCCTTTTCATCTGCAGTATTATTCTGCGGGCTGGTTCAATGAGCGGCATGAAGGTTGTTGGGCGGCTGCCGATCGGGTCCGTCATCTCATTCAGAAAAGCGATGTTCAACTCGTGCAGTCGGTCTATATCGCGACCGTTCCAAAAACTCATCGCGATGTTCCAAGTCTGTTGCGGCGGGCGATTAACGAAAGCAGGGCGGATGAGGATTGCTCGGTCGACTGCACCTATGACGTTCCGTCGCGCCGGTTCCGGGTGGCCCGCATCGGGCCTCAATCGACCATCGCCAAGCTATGGGGGGTCAGTCCGGGCTGCTACCCCTGTCGGATTGGTCATGCCTATGACCAGGCAGTGAGCCAAGTCTATTCTCAGGTCATGCGCGCTGGCGAACCGCATTACGACCATGTCTATGCCGCCATGGTATCGACGCGAGGTGATGTGGTTTGGGTTCCCTATCAGCGTGTTGTCGTGCCGATCGAGTCAGGTACTGGCCGGAAGGCCGTTCGGATCGTCACTGAGGTGTCGAGGGTTGAAATTTCACCTCTGTAGCTTCTGGGATCATTTCGGCAATTGAGAATTCGAGGTGACGCCTTAGCGCCACGCCAATCCATTCGGTCTGTTCAGCTCCGTCAGGCTCCCATTCCCAGGTGAGGAAGCTCTGTTCAAGATGGCCATAGCCCATCCTCACCATATGGCCGCGGGTGGCCATGGATTGGCCGGTCAGTGCCCATATAGCCTCTGGCTGCCACTTGATCATCGCAAGGAGCATGCCGATTTTGGGAAAAGCGGGAAAGCAACCTTTGGCGGCTTTGTCGATCCACAATTCACCATGATAAACGATCTGTCCACGGATCAAGTGTGAAAGGGAGTGTTCAGGCGGAGCAACGGCTCGCGGCACGATCATTTCGCGGCGTTTGGCGTAAAGCCCCATCATCCAGCCCAGAACCCACTCGGCGAGATTGGGATCGGCGTCATCGAGCCGGAAGGCCTGCAAGCCAACGGTCGCGCCGTCGTGGCTGAGAAGCGCCATCCAGAAGCCTCGCTCGTTCAAGCTGCGGGAAGCCTGCGGGTCAAACATGGGGGAAACGGCAGAACTGCGGAGCTGAAATCTCTGGCGCGCAAATGCAGCGAAGTCGCTCGAAAGCCGAACACCGTAACCCGCGCCGTGGAGGGCCTCCAAAAGGCTTCTGGCAGCAAGAACGGTTCGAAGCGGGTCGGCCAGTCCCGTGGCTTCGCCCACGGGCTGCACACCCTGCAAGCCAACGGTCAACGCGTACATACCCCATGCCCCCTGTCTTGCCTGAGGAAACCGGCAGGTGCGCAACCTTCCCCAGCAGAGTATATGCAACTTTAAAGTTAATATTTGACGAAGCCGGACGTTACGTCAATCCAGTTCGTATCAACCCTCGGCAGGGCGGCAAAGAACCCAGCCCTCTGCGGTGAGGCGCTCTTGTGGCAGGAAACGTGACTTGTAGTCCATCTTGCGCGATCCGCGCACCCAATAGCCGAGATAGAGATACGGCAGCCCAAGGCGCCGTACTCGCGCGATGTTATCGAGTATCATGTGGGTGCCGAGGCTGCGGGCGGCTTCTGATGGGTCATAGAAGCTGTAGATCATAGACAGGCCGTCTCCCAGAATGTCGATCAGGGCGGCACCCACCAGCCTCCCGGCGCAGCCGTCCTGTCCGGCGATGCGATATTCGACAAGACGGCTGTCGACGAAATTGTCGTCGACCATTGCGGAAAAATCCAGAACCGTCATATCGGCCATGCCGCCGTCACTGTGGCGGTTGTCGATGTAGCTGCGAAACAGCGAGTAGTGCTCGGACGTTGCCTCGCTCTTGAGCACGCTTGAGTGAATGTCGGCATTGATGTTCAGAGTGCGCCGGAAGCTGCGTTTCAGGCTGAAGGTGTTGGCCGGAACGCGGACCGAGACGCAAGCTGCGCATCCGTCGCAGGCTGGCCGGTAGGCTATGTTCTGGCTGCGCCGGAACCCGCCCTGGCTCAGCTGGGTGTTTAGGCTCCGGGCGTCATGGCCCACGAGATGAGTGAACACCTTGCGCTCCACCCGCCCGGCCAAATAGGGGCAAGGCGACGGCGCCGTAATGAAGAACTGCGGGAAATTTCGCCGCTCGATGCTCAAGCAGGCCTGCTCCGTATCAGGTTGTGGCTGCGCATAATGCCGCTGCGTTCACACCATGCACGCCTTGTACGGGATAGGTCAATTGATTCTGGCTCGCCAATCGCCTACGACGCTTCGATATATGAGTGGAGGGCGGAATGCGCGTAGCATGGATTGGGCTTGGCGTGATGGGCTTCCCGATGGCGGGCCATCTCGTGTCACGTGGCAAGCTCTCCGTAACCGTCTACAACCGTACGGCGGCCAAGGCTGAGAGATGGGTGCAGAACTTTGCCGGTTCTGCCGCACCGACACCGGCCCAGGCAGCCGCGGGTGCCGATTTCGTTTTTGCCTGCGTCGGCAATGACGATGACCTCCGCCAGGTGACTGTTGGGCCGGACGGTGCGTTCCAGACCATGAAGTCAGGCGCCGTCTTCATCGACCATACGACGGCGTCTGCCATCGCGGCGCGTGAGCTTCAGGCGATGGCTGCAAGCCGGGGGCTTGGCTTTGTTGATGCGCCAGTTTCGGGAGGGCAGGCGGGGGCGGAGAATGGGGTGTTGACTGTTATGTGCGGCGGCACACAAGCTGATTATGCCAAGGCCGAGCCTCTGATTTCCCACTTCTCACGGATGTGCAAGCTGCTCGGACCGCCGGGCTCTGGCCAGTTGGCCAAGATGGTCAATCAGATTGCCATTGCCGGGCTGGTTCAGGGTCTTGCCGAGGCGGTGAATTTCGGCATGCGGGCCGGACTGGACATGGAGGCGGTGGTTGAGGTGATCTCGAAGGGGGCGGCGGGCTCCTGGCAGATGGAGAACCGTCACAAGACCATGATCCAGGGCAAGTTCGACTTCGGCTTTGCAGCCGACTGGATGCGCAAGGATCTGGGCATCTGTCTCGACGAATCGCGCCGTAACGGCGCGCCTTTGCCCGTTACCGCGCTGGTCGACCAGTTCTACGCCGAGGTGCAGAAATTGGGTGGCGGCCGCTGGGATACCTCGAGCCTCATCGCGAGGTTCCAGAACCTGGACCGCAAGGCCTAGAGTAAGAACCGGCCTGACTGACACACGCTGTTCGGCCGCGGCGGTGCGGACCGGCAGGAGCGGTGTGAAACCAGGACTGGGGGTTCCTCGTGAGGAACGCAATGAACCGGACGCCCGCTGCCGCCAAACCCTTAGGGCGGTGGCATTTCGCGCCGTGGCGGCGTCAGATGGTCCGACCGGGCCACCTGCCCGCTGGTCGCCATTCTGCTGGCCCAACCGTGAAATTCTTCAAGCAGCGCGCTTCAATCAGGTTGGTTCATGCTTTGGTGTCAGCCTTTCAGGCCTCTAGCGACGTCTACTGCAAAATAGGTGAGGATGCCATCGGCTCCAGCGCGCTTGAATGCCATCAGCGCCTCGGGGATCACCCGAGCAGGGTCGAGCCAGCCGTGGTTGCAGGCCGCCATGATCATGGCGTATTCGCCGGACACCTGGTAGGCGAAGGTTGGAACCCGGAAGGTCTCCTTCACGCGCCGGACGATGTCGAGGTAGGGCAATCCTGGTTTCACCATCACCATGTCCGCTCCCTCCGCAAGGTCGAGCGCCACCTCGCGCATGGCCTCATCGGTGTTGCCGGGATCCATCTGGTAGGTGCGCTTGTCGCCTTTAAGTGTCCCAGATGAGCCCACGGCATCGCGGAATGGGCCATAGAAGCCGCTTGCGTACTTGGCACTGTAGGCCATGATCTGGATATGTTGGTGGCCGCCGGCCTCGAGAGCAGAGCGAATGCGCCCAATCCGCCCGTCCATCATGTCGGACGGAGCGATGATGTCGCAACCTGCTTCCGCCTGGATGAGTGACTGCTTGACCAGGGCCTCCAGTGTCGCATCGTTGATGATCTCCTCGCCCTCCATCAACCCGTCATGGCCATGGCTGGTATAGGGGTCGAGCGCCACGTCGCACATGATCCCGATGCCCGGCACTGCCGCCCTGATGGCGCGCACCGCCTGACAGACCAGATTGTTTGGGTTGAAGGCCTCTCTTGCATCGGGCGTCCGAAACTCCCGCGGTGTGTTGGGGAACAGCGCCACCGCCGGGATTCCGAGGTCTGCGGCTTCCTTGACCCGGTCCACCAGCAGATCGACCGAGTAACGTGTCACGCCCGGCATCGATGCCACGCTTTCCCTCTGGTTCTGGCCCGGGATAACGAATACCGGCCAAATCAGATCATGGGTGGTCAGTGTATTCTCCCGCACCAGATGGCGTGACCACGGCGTGCGGCGGTTGCGGCGCAGGCGCAATTGGGGGAAGGCGGAAGCGGCTTCGCTACGATGTGTCATGGTGTTTCCATATCAAGACCGGGGCGCGCCACGCAACTGGATGCGTGCAGGCAGGCATGGCTGGCCTGCGCGTTCAGCCATCATGTCAGGGCGTTCCCCGGTCAGAAAGACTCTGTAAAGGTTACGAGAATTTCTTCCAAGTCCCTGAAAACCTAAGGATATGTTTACCTAAGCTATTGAGCGGGCCTTAAAGCCTCGTGGCTAGTTTGCCGCACTTGGGGCGCAGCGACCAAACTCCGGGGAGAGGATGGATGCGCTCAACAGCCAAGGTGGTCGTCATGCAAGGAAGTTCAGCAAGTGTGTCGCGCCCAAAGCCAGACGATGCTCGTCGCAATTCGGTCAAGCTTCGGTATCTGGATGCGCTCAACCTCATTGAACGTCTCCATCATCGACTGCTGGAAGTGATCAAGGATGACTTCGAACGCCATGGTGAACCTGAAGTGAATCCTGTCCAGGCTCTGTTGATCTACAATATTGCCGACGCCGAATTGACTGCCGGCGAGTTGAAGAGCCGGGGACACTACCATGGCTCGAATGTGTCCTATAATCTGAAGCGCCTGGTTGAGACTGGCTATGTCCATCATGAGCGCTCGGCTGCCGACCGACGTTCCGTGCGCATCCGTCTCACCGAGAAGGGTCAAGCGGTGCGCGCGCGCGTGGACGCGCTTTACAACCGACAGATGTTGGCCGTCGAGCAGGTCGTTGGTCTCGGCCCCGACGAACTCGACCACATCAACAAGGCCTTGAGCCGGCTTGAGCGATATTGGACAGACCAGATCCTCTACCGCCTCTAGGGGGTTGCTGACACTTAGAAAAACCGCCGGGAAATCTCAATCTTGCCGTATTTGGCAGGCTCTTGAGCCTGGCCTGGGGCCGGTTTTGACGAGTCGGGGCCCAACTGGTATTGGGACGGCTTATCGGCGGGGCAGTTGTTTTCCAAGCCGCGTCCGGCATGAGGGGTCTGGTATGAAAATTGTCGCGTTGCGCCTGTCAAAGCTTCTTGTCCGGTCAGTAGCGGTGGCTGTGGCGTGTTCGATGGTGGCCGCAGTGTTTGTGGCGACTGCAGCCCATGCGGACCAGGAGAACTCCGCTTTCGCGCGCCTGAAGCGTAGCAAGGAGTCGCTTCTTTCGCCGGGAGCCAGCACCTCCACCACGACCGGACATTCCAGTGGATCGGGCATTGCAGCGACCACCGAGACGAAAGTGCTCAATGACGGCAGTGTTGCTCCCTTCATCACGCCAGACAGCCCGCAGTCGATGCAGGCTATGGTCGACAAATATTCAAAGATCGTTTCGGATGGCGGCTGGCCGCAGGTGCCGCGTGGCAAGCTGAAGAAGGGGGCCGAGGGCAAGGTGGTCGCTGCACTGAACAAGCGCCTGTATGCAGAAGGATATCTGCGCGTGGAGGCTACGGAGGGCGAATACGCCCAGGTTTTCACCAGCGCGACAGAGGAGGCACTCAAGCGCTTCCAGTACAATCATGGCCTGGCCGTAACTGGCATGATTGATGGTGCAACTCTGGCGTCCCTCAACGTGTCTGCAGCAAGCCGGCTCGCCACTATCAAGGCCAACGTGCCACGCCTTGCAGAGTATTCAAAGGATCTCGGCGATCGTTACATCATTGTGAATATTCCCGCTCAGCAGATCGAGACCGTCAGTGCAGGCACTGTCTACTCGCTTCACAATGCGATCATGGGGCGTCCGTCGCGGCCCACACCCGTGGTAATGACGCCGTTGACCACGATCCGTTTCAACCCCTATTGGAACGCACCCGCCTCCATTGTCGAGAAGGACATCCTTCCTCGTATGCTGTCCAAGGGGTCGTCGAAGGTCATGGCAGACATGAACATGAAGGTGTTCGATGGTGTCGGTGGCCCCGAGGTGGATCCTGACAAGATCAACTGGCGCAAGGTGCGGGTTGATGACTATCACTTTCGTCAGGAACCAGGTGGCAGCAATGCCATGGCTACAGCCAAGATCGAATTCACCAGTCCATTCGGTATCTATCTCCACGATACCCCGGAGCCACATCTGTTTCAGACGGGCAATCGCTTTTATTCCTCAGGTTGCGTTCGCGTCGAGAACGTATCAGTGTTCATCGACTGGGTTCTGCAGGGCCAGGATGGAATTGACTCTGCGCGCATCGCCAATCTCGCAGAAACGAAAGAGCGGCTTGACGTTGAAATCTCCAACGCCCCCCAGCTGCGCGTCGCCTATCTTACAGCCTGGCCCGCCAAGGACGGCGTTGTTGCGTTTCGCCCCGATGTTTACGAACTGGATGGTGGCGGGTTCGTGATTGGTCAACCATTGCCCGTGGGCGAGACTTTGGACGGAAAGCGCTATGTGCTGAAGCCGATCCCGCGTCTTCAGGAAGATATCGACACTGACGACGGGTTGGGCTTCGCCTCGCTGTTTCGGAGCCCCACGAAGGGTGACGTTCTCATGCCAGGCCAGAACCGGGCCAATGGCGATAGCCTGGTCAATCTTTCGAGTATCGAGGCCAAGAAACAGGCCGAACTGAGAAAGAAAAAGAAGGAAGAGGCCGCCAGGAAGAAGGCTGAAGAGAAGGCCAAGCTGGAAGCCAAGCGGAAAGCTGACGCCAAGGCCAAGCTTGCGGCCAAGAAGAAGGCGGACGAAAAGGCCAAGCTCGCCGCTAAGAAAAAGGCCGACGAGAAAGCCAAGATTGCAGCCAAAAAGAAGGCCGCTGAGAAGAAAACCAAGGTTGCGAGCACGGATGCCAAGGCGGCCGCCGAAAAGACCAAGTCATCGGCTTCAAAGTCAACGGCTTCGGACGCGAAGAAGACCCCCACGAAGACTTCGACAGCCAAGAAATCCCCGGCTGATTGCAAGCCGGGAAGCGACGGCAAGCTGCCGCAGGGCTGCCCTGCGCCGGTCGCGGCCAAGAAGCCTGCAACCGCTTCTGCAGCGGAAGAGACGGCGACTGCAAATTGATCCTCCGGCAACCGCCAGGATGCTCTCGCCCGAGGTTGCCAAACATGCATATGGACCGCGGCTGAGCAATCTGCCAAATCCGGGCTATCGTATAAGCTCCAGCTGGAGGGAATTGGCGAATGGCAAAAAAATCTGCGAAGAAGTCGGCGAAGGCAGCCAAAGCGAAGGCGGTGTCTCGAAACAAGAAGTCAGCTGCCAAGCCGGCTCGTAAATCGCTTTTCCCGGGGTTTTTCAAGGATGCCCTTGCCAAGAGCGACCCCAAAGTTGCCAAGGCGATCGCGGCGGAGCTCGGGCGGCAGCAGCATGAGATTGAGCTGATTGCTTCAGAGAACATCGTCTCCCGGGCCGTGCTGGAGGCGCAAGGCTCTGTGATGACCAACAAATATGCAGAGGGCTACCCGGGCCGGCGCTATTATGGCGGATGCCAGTACGTGGATGTGTCCGAGCAACTGGCCATTGACCGCGCCAAGGCGCTTTTCAATTGTGCCTACGCGAATGTTCAGCCCCACTCGGGCGCAACTGCCAATCAGGCCGTGTTTTTTGCTCTGCTTCAGCCGGGGGACACCTACATGGGTCTTGACTTGGCATGCGGCGGACATCTGACGCATGGCTCACCTGTGAACCAGTCCGGTAAGTGGTTCAAGGTCGCTCCTTACAAGGTGCGCGAAGACAATCACCTGATCGACTACGACAAGCTTGCCGAGCAGGCGCTCGCGGTGAAGCCGAAATTGATCATTGCTGGCGGCTCAGCCTACCCACGCATCATCGATTTCAAGCGCTTCAGGCAGATCGCCGACTCGGTGGGCGCCTTGCTGATGGTCGACATGGCGCATTTTGCTGGCCTCGTAGCTGGCGGTGTTCATCCAAACCCGCTCGACTATGCAGACGTTGCAACCACTACCACCCACAAGACGCTGCGTGGCCCACGCGGCGGTCTTATCCTCAGTCGCAACGAGGATCTGGGGAAGAAATTCAATTCTGCCGTATTCCCGGGTCTTCAGGGCGGCCCGCTTGAGCATGTGATCGCTGCCAAGGCGGTAGCCTTCGGCGAGGCACTGAAACCGGCTTTCAAGAAATATGCCAAGGCCGTTGTCGACAACGCCAAGGTCCTTGCCAAGGCGATGATCGATGGCGGTTCTGATCTTGTGTCCGGGGGGACCGACACGCATTTGACACTGGTTGACCTACGCAAAAAGGGTGTGACGGGCAAGTCGGCGGAAGCCTCGCTTGGTCGTGCCTTCATCACGTGCAACAAGAACGGTATCCCGTTCGACCCAGCACCTTTTACGATCACTTCCGGCATTCGTCTTGGTACGCCGGCAGGCACCACGCGGGGCTTTGGAGCTGCGGAATTCAAGCAGGTTGGCGTCCTGATCAATGAGGTTTTGGATGGCCTTGCCAAGAATGGCGAAGAGCGTAACGGCAAGGTCGAGAAGGCGGTGGCTTCCAAGGTCAAGTCACTCACTGCACAGTTCCCGATCTACTGAACTTTGTATCCTCCCGTTCAATGGCCGGGCTTGCCCGGCCATTTCTGCCATCGGTCGGGTCCGGAGTGACAGGGACATCTTTTGGCAGGCTGGGGCTCCTGGGAGCACCCCCCTTGACCTCATTCAGCTTCTTCCTCAAGAGATGGTAATCAGAAATTTCTGAGGCCCAAGCCCTTGCGCTGCCCGTTCTGTTCAAACGAAGAAACCCAGGTAAAGGACAGTCGTCCGACCGAGGATGGCACGGCAATACGCCGTCGTCGTTACTGTCCGGATTGTTCGGGGCGATTCACGACCTTCGAGCGTGTGCAGCTGCGCGAACTCATGGTGGTGAAGAAGACGGGCCGCCGTGTTCCATTCGACCGTGACAAGCTGATGCGCTCGATTCAGGTTGCTCTCAGGAAGCGCCCTGTCGATCCCGAAAGGGTTGAGCGCATGGTGTCGGGGATCGTGCGCCGCCTTGAAAGCCTCGGGGAAAGCGAGATCAAGTCTGAAACTGTGGGCAAGCTCGTCATGGAAGCGCTCAAGATGCTTGATGATGTTGCTTATGTGCGCTTTGCCTCCGTCTACAAGAATTTTCGTGAAGCCAAGGACTTCGAGGAGCTGCTTGGCGAACTCAGCGGTGAGGATGACAACGGCGAGACCGGTGACAGCTGACGACGAACGCTGGATGGACTACGCGCTGCGTCTGGGGCGTCGCGCGCTAGGAACGACGGCCGAGAACCCGAATGTTGGTTGCGTCATTGTCAGCGACGGGCGGCTGGTCGGGCTGGGCTGGACACAGACTGGTGGACGCCCGCATGCCGAGACCGAGGCCCTGCGCATGGCTGGCGAGAAGGCCCGTGGCGCAACAGCCTACGTGACCCTCGAGCCCTGTGCTCATCATGGCAGGACTGGCCCCTGTGCGGACGCGCTTGCAGAGGCCGGTGTCTCGCGCGTTGTGACGGCGGTGACCGACCCCGACCCGCGGGTCGCGGGCAGTGGACATGCCATCCTTTCTGCGGCGGGAATCGCTTGCGACACCGGCCTGATGGCTGCAGAAGCCCGCAGGGACCTGGCGGGCTTTCTCATCCGCATGACCCGAGGTCGGCCGCAGGTGATCCTGAAACTGGCAGTGTCGGAGGATGGAAAGATCGCGGCCGGCCATGGCGAGCGAACCGCCATTTCCGGTACAGAGGCCAACGCCCGGGTTCATCTTCTCCGGGCACAGTGCAACGGCATTGTCGTAGGCATGGGCACGGTTCTGGCGGATGACCCGGAGCTTACCTGTCGCCTGCCGGGGCTGGAGCACCGCTCGCCCACGCCGTTCGTCTTGGGCGTGCCTGGCAGGCTTCCGATGCAGTCCCGGCTTGCACAGCGCGGTGCAGAGGTCATGGGAGGCGCTCCGGAGGATGTGCTGGCGGACCTCGGCCGGCGCGGTCTCAACGTGGTGCTTGTGGAGGGCGGGGCCCGGGTTGCGCGCCAGTTCCTCGAGTCTGGCCAGGTCGATGTGTTTGTTCTCATCCGCGCGCCGGTCCGCCTTGGAGAACAGGGAGTTGACGCATTGGCCGGCCTGCCCGTCGAACGGGCATTGCTGCCATTCATGCTGACGGCGCAGGAAACCCTTGGGCATGACCTTCTGAGCGTCTATGAAGCCCGCTGACAGAGGACAAACATGTTCACCGGCATCATCACCGATATTGGCACCGTGCGGGGCGTTTCAAGAGCGGGCGACACCCGCTTTGAAATTCTCACGACCTATGACCTTGTGACGGTGGAGATTGGTGCATCGATTGCCTGCAATGGTTGCTGTCTCACCGTCATCGAAAAGGGAAGAGACTGGTTTGCCGTCCAGGCATCGGCTGAAACCCTGTCCAAGACCACGCTGGGGACCTGGAGGGACGGCACGCGCATCAATCTCGAGAGGGCACTCAGGATTGGCGACGAGCTCGGTGGTCACATCGTGTCAGGCCATGTTGACGGCTTGGGCGAGATCGTCGGCATCACGCCAGAAGGCGAGTCGCAGCGTTTTCGCATCCGCCCTCCCAAAGCCCTTTCGCGGTTCATCGCCCCGAAGGGCTCGGTGGCCGTTGACGGCACATCCCTTACGGTCAACGAGGTGGATGCAGAGGTATTTGGCGTCAATATCATTCCGCATACGCTGGCCGTCACCACATGGGGCAAAATGAGGGTGGGTCAGCCCGTCAACATTGAAATCGACATGCTGGCGCGCTATGTCGCCCGCCTTACAGAGTGCACACAATCATGAGAATTGAAAAGTCATCGATATCGGCAGAGCTAACCCGCGCGCATATTCTGGTGCTGGAGGCGCGCTTTTATGGCGAGCTTTGTGATGAGCTTTGTCGTGGTGCGCTTGCAGCGATCGAACGGGCTGGGGCTACCTGTGAACGCTTGGCGGTTCCAGGCGCCCTCGAGATCCCGGGTGCCATAGCCATGGCGCAGGAGACTGGCCATTATCACGGCTTCGTGGCTCTGGGCTGTGTTCTGCGGGGGGAGACCTCCCACTATGACATCGTTGCGAACGAGAGTGCGCGGGCCCTTATGGACCTCACCCTTGAGGGACTGTGCATCGGCAATGGTATTCTGACCTGTGAAAACGAGGCCCAGGCCTGGGAACGGGCCAAGGTTGACGTCATGGATAAGGGTGGAGGTGCCGCAGAAGCCTGCCTTGCCATGATCCGTTTTTCGCGGCTGATGAGCCGCCGGGCAGCGGGCCTTGATCTGAAAGTCTCCTTGTGAGCGCCGCCGCGCCCCAGAAACTCTCACCGGCTCGCCGCACTGCCGCCCGGCTCGGGGCGGTGCAGGCACTCTACCAGATGGATATTTCGGGTTCTGACGTGGGGGAGACGCTTGCCCAGTTTTCCGCCCGCGTCACGGGAGAGGATTTCGAGAACGGCCAGTGTGGCGAAGCCGACTACCGGCATCTCCGCCAGGTTGTGGACGGTGTCGTCCGCGAACAAAAGGTCATTGACCCTGCCGTCGACAAGATCCTCGAGGAACGCTGGCACCTGCATCGGCTGGACTCGACCGTTCGGGCCATCCTGCGGGCTGGCGCTTATGAGTTGATGTTCATGGACGATGTACCTGCCCGTGTGACCATCAGCGAATATGTCGATGTGGCGGATGCCTTCTTCGGGCCAGAAGAGCCTCGTTTCATCAATGGTGTTATGAACAGTCTGGCACGGCAGATCAGGCCCCGGGAGTTTATCGCTTGACGGGCGCGGCCTCACCCGTCGATGACCGGCGCGCCCGCCGAAATGCAATAATTCTTGCCCTTGCCCAGGCGCTCTATGGTGCAACCTTCACAGCCCTCGTGGTGTCGGCAGGGCTGGTCGGGGTCCAGCTTGCGCCAAGCCCGTCCTGGGCTACCCTGCCGATGTCCATGGCGATCGTTGGAACGGCTCTTACCACCTTTCCGATCTCCGTTATGATGCGCCATACCGGCCGGCGCGCAGGTTTCATCATGGCTGCTCTTGCAGGAGCACTGGGCTCGGCGATCGGCATGGTTGCGATCTTCCTGCGCAGCTTCGAGCTGTTTCTCGCTGGCTGTTTCATCATCGGGGTCTATCAGGCCTCCGCCTCCTACTATCGTTTTGCCGCCGCTGACACCGCAAGCCAGTCCTTCCGGCCGAAAGCGATCTCCTGGGTAATGACGGGTGGCGTTGCTGCCGCCTTGATCGGCACCGTCCTGGTGATGGCCAGCGTTGATCTCCTTGCACCGGTGACCTTTGCTGGAACATGGCTTGTGATGGCCCTGCTGGCGTTTGCAGGTTCCATAGTCCTTCTTGCGCTCGACATTCCCGCGATGCAGACGAGTGCCGCGCCATCAGGGCGCCCGTTGCGGGTGATTGCCCTGCAGCCACGTTACATCGTCGCGGCGTTATCTGCGGTGCTCGCCTATGGCATCATGGTTCTGGTGATGACCGCCACCCCCGTGGCCATGCTGGGCTGTGGTTTTTCGGTTCAAGACTCAAGTTGGGTGATCCAGTGGCATGCGCTGGCGATGTTCGTGCCGAGCTTCTTTACCGGCAATCTGATTGCCCGCTTCGGCGCAGGCAAGGTCTCTGCTGCTGGCATGGCGCTGCTGGTTGCAGCGGCGATCTCGGGGTTGATGGGCGTTCATTTCGAAAATTTCGCCGTCGGATTGATCCTGCTGGGGCTTGGCTGGAATCTCGGCTTTCTGGGCGGCACGACAATGCTGACCGAAACCTATGAGCCCGAGGAAAAAAACAAGGCTGAAGGGCTTAACGACCTGGTGATCTTCTTCACAACCGCAGTGACATCGCTCAGCGCCGGCAAGCTTCTCGACTGGTTCGGTTGGTCGGGCGTCAATTACGCGGTATTCCCCATGGTGATCCTGGCTGTGGCCATGATTGCGTGGCTGGCGCTGACGCAGCGCGCGTCCCGGCCACAGCCCGGCCAGGTCAGCAGCTGATCAAATCCCATCATTTTTCTTGGTTATTGCACTCATGGCGCTGATTTGGCATATCCCTTCCACCTTCCGGGGCGGGGGTGGGGGAGCTGAGTCTCCCGTCAGAGGCTCTGGGAAAAAATTTAACTAACACAAGGGTTTATCATGACCACTGCACTCTGGCTGATCGTCCTCGCGGGGGCGCTCTCCATCGTGTACGGCATCGTAACGACGCGCAGCCTCATGGCTGCGGACGCCGGTTCGGCCCGTATGCAGGAAATCTCGGCTGCCGTGCGCGAAGGCGCGAAGGCCTATCTCAATCGTCAATATACCACCATCGGCATTGTCGGCGTGGTCATCTTCATCCTCGCCTGGATCTTGCTTGGAGTCTGGTCGGCCATCGGTTTTGCCATCGGCGCGATTCTCTCTGGCGCTGCAGGTTTCATTGGCATGAACGTGTCGGTCCGGGCCAATGTGCGCGTGGCGCAGGCCGCCACCAAGTCGCTGGCCGGCGGTCTTGATCTCGCCTTCAAGGCGGGAGCCGTTACAGGCCTTCTTGTTGCAGGTCTGGGCCTTCTCGGCGTCACATTGTATTTTGGGTTCCTGAAAGACTCGCTGGGCTTTGACCCCACCAGCCGCACGGTCATCGACGCGCTGGTGGCGTTGTCGTTCGGCGCCTCGCTGATCTCGATCTTCGCTCGTCTGGGCGGCGGCATCTTCACCAAGGGTGCGGACGTTGGCGGCGACATGGTGGGTAAGGTGGAAGCCGGCATCCCCGAGGATGACCCGCGCAACCCAGCCACGATCGCCGACAATGTGGGCGACAATGTCGGCGATTGTGCCGGCATGGCGGCTGACCTGTTCGAAACCTACGTGGTGACGACGGTGGCCACCATGGTTCTGGCGGCCATCGCGCTTCCCGCGGAGTTCAAGCTCGCGGGCATGGTGCTGCCCTTGGCAATCGGGGGTGCCTGCGTGGTGACCTCGATCATCGGCACCTATTTCGTGAAACTGGGCGCCAGCAACAACATCATGGGCGCGCTCTACAAGGGCGTGTTTGCAACCGGTGTGCTCTCGCTGATCGCGCTTTACCCGGTGATCAACCTGGTGTTCGGCGGCATGTCCGTGCCGATCACCACGTCTGACGCCTCCTTCACGCCGATGACGCTGTTTGGTTGTGGCATCGTCGGCCTGATCATCACCGCGGCCATCATCTGGATCACCGAGTATTACACCGGCACCGGCAAGCGCCCGGTGAACTCGATCGCCGAAGCCTCGATCACCGGCCACGGCACCAACGTGATCCAGGGTCTCGCCGTGTCGATGGAAGCGACTGCCCTTCCGGCGATCGTGATCATCGCAGGCATCATCGTGACCTACACCATGGCGGGCTTGTTCGGCACGGCGGTGGCGGTCACCACCATGCTGGCGCTGGCTGGCATGATCGTGGCACTCGACGCCTTCGGCCCGGTTACCGACAATGCGGGTGGCATCGCAGAAATGGCTGGCCTGCCGAAGGAAGTGCGTCACAACACGGATGCGCTCGATGCGGTGGGCAACACCACCAAGGCGGTCACCAAGGGCTATGCCATCGGCTCGGCCGGGCTTGGCGCGCTGGTGCTGTTCGCGGCCTACACGCAGGACCTCAAGACCTATTTCAGCTCCGTGCCGGTGAGCTTTGATCTCTCCAGCCCGTGGGTTGTGGTGGGCCTGTTGTTCGGCGGACTGCTGCCCTATCTGTTCGGCGGCATGTCGATGACTGCGGTAGGCCGTGCGGCCCAGTCCGTGGTTGTCGAAGTGCGCCGTCAGTTCAAGGAAAAGCCCGGTATCATGGAGGGCAAGGACAAGCCTGACTACGGCCGCGCCGTCGACATGCTGACCAAGGCTGCGATCAAGGAAATGATCGTGCCGTCGCTGCTGCCCGTGCTTTCGCCGATCGTTGTCTACGTCGTAATCAATCTGATTGCCGGACAGGCTGCGGCCTTCTCAGCGGTTGGCGCCATGCTGATGGGTGTGATTGTGACGGGTCTCTTCGTGGCAATCTCGATGACGGCGGGCGGTGGCGCCTGGGACAATGCCAAGAAGAGCTTCGAGGACGGCTTCGTCGACTCGAAGGGCGTAAAGCACTTCAAGGGCTCCGATGCGCACAAGGCCTCGGTGACTGGCGATACGGTAGGCGATCCCTACAAGGACACGGCAGGCCCCGCCGTGAACCCGATGATCAAGATCACCAACATCGTGGCTCTGCTGCTTCTGGCGGTTCTCGCCGGGCACTGATCGCCGTTCGCAATCAAACACGTGGCCCCGCCCGGAGTAATCCCGGCGGGGTTTTTCTTTAGGGGGTCTGCTGGCTTACCGGGACATCGAGCGACAGAATGTAGGCCAGCACGTCCTGGACCTCGGCCGAGGTCATAGTCCACGTCATGTCAGGCATCGCCGCATGGGGCGAGGGCGCGATGATGCGCGACCAGATGTCTGGCTCGGTGCGATAGATGGCAATCGCCTGGAAGGATGGGGGCATCTTCTTGAAAGCGCCGCCCTTGGCGATCTCATGGCAGCGGGAGCACTTGTCCTGGGCGATAGCGAGCCCTTTGATGGGGTCGCCTTCGCTGGCGGCGGCGGAAGACAGTGGAAGGAGAGCGGCGAACGAAACTGCGGTAAGGAACCTGATCATGCTGCACCTCTATCTTAGGTGGCATATTATCGCTCAATCGCCGGGCCGTGGCCAGCCCTCTCAGAAATCCTTCACACCGGATGCCACCACTTGCCGCCGATCACCACGCCGCGCGATGCGATACGATGGTGGCCTTCAAGATGTTCGCCGACGACGTCCATGTAATCGAAGTTGCCATCCTCGATGGCCAGTACCGTGGCATCGCCGACACTGCCCGGCCTGAGGCTGCCGAGCTCCGGACGTTTCAGCGCGAAGGCTGCATTGACGGTGGAGGCCCGGATCACCGATGGCAAGTCCATGCCAAGGCAGAGGAATTTCGACATGGTGGTGACCTGATCGAAGGCAGGGCCGTTTATGCACAGGGCATGCACATCTGAGGAGATGGTATCCGGCTGGAAGCCATTCGCCAGCATGGCGCGCGCAGTCCTGAAGGAGAAAGATCCCATGCCGTGCCCAATGTCGAACAGGACGCCGCGCCTGCGCGCTGCCAGCACGGCTGGCCTGACCGTGCCCTGAATGGTCGCCGGGGAATTGGGAAACGGCCTGAAGGCATGGGTCAGCACGTCACCAGTGCGCAGCCGATCCACCACGTCCTCGTAGGAAGGCGGAGGCTCATCAATGTGCGCCATGAGTGGCAGGCCAGTTTCTTCGGCTACCTGCAAGGCCACGGTGAGAGGCGCAATACCCTGGTCACCCGATGCATGGCGGCCAACCCTCACCTTGATTCCGACGATAACGTCGCGGTTCCGTTCTGCGGTCTGGACAGCTCCTTCCGGATCCATCAGCCGAATGTCTTCGCTCTCGCCCACCATCACGGTCTTTGAAAACCCGTAGATGCCGGCGTGGCTGACGTGCAAATAGGCGAGAATACGCACCTCTGAGGGCTCAATAACATGCTTGCGGAAACCCGCGAAATTGCCAGGACCGGCGGAGCCTGTGTCGACGGCCGTGGTGACGCCAGATCCACGGCAGAAATCTTCTGCGTCAATTCCAAGTGACGTTCCGCCCCAATATACATGGGTGTGAAGGTCGATAAGGCCCGGAGCGACGACAAGGCCAGACACGTCACGAAGCTGCGCGCCCACTGCATCAAGGCGCGGGGCAATACCAGCCACCTTGCCCGCTACGAACCCTACGTCGCAGACGGCATCAAGGCCTTGTGACGGATCGACGACCCGGCCACCCCTGAGAATCAGATCCATCCAACGATCATGCGCGAACTAGATCTTGCCGCCAAGCATGGGTCCGGCGCGTGTTCCTTTGGAGGTTCGCAGCAGCATGGCCAGAAAGGAGTTGTCTTCGCCGTAGACGGGGGTTTGGTTGGTGTTCAGGTCAACCACCCGCCCATCCTGCAGCCCGTACTGCGCGAAACTCTTTACGAGTCCGCCCTCATCAAAGCGTATCGCAATCACTTGTCGCTCGGTCTCCTCGGTGATGAAACTCTTGCTGACCGTGGTGGAGGTTACGTAATAGAAACTGTCGCCCTTGTACTGGATCGATGCGGTCGTGGAGGGTGTGCCGAGAATGCCCTCGACCTCCATCTTCGTCATGCCGTTGCTGATCTGGTTGAAGGCGCCTGGCTTGGGTATATAGCCGCGGTGCTCGACCTCGGGCGAACAACCTGCGACCAGCAGCAGCAGCGCCGCGGCTGCAAACCTTGATGAGATAAACGCCGTGTTGCAGACTTCCACAGACCTGAGATCCTGATTCCCACCTGCGCCGTATCGTGATTGACGCCGAAGCACTCCGCCCCCCGATAGTTGTAATCCAATGATCCTTAAGAGATTTTTTCAGCGCAGCCAATCTCCTGCCCGAAGCTGTTACGAGGCAATTGTGGCCGCCGCGCGGCACCCCCGGCTGTATGCCGACTGGGGGGTCCCGGACACTCTTGACGGCCGGTTTGACATGATCACACTGCACACTTACCTGGTATTGGAACGGCTCAAGGGCGAGGAACCGGAGTTCCGCCAGGCTGTAGTTGACGAGTTTTTCCGCGACATGGATCGCTCGCTCCGGGAAATGGGCGTGGGCGATCTTTCGGTTGGCAAGAAAGTGCGCAAAATGGCCGAGTCCTTTTATGGCCGCATTGCCGCCTATGATGCAGCGTTGGCTGCCCCAGGCGACGGCCTGGCAGCCGCGCTTGCCCGCAATGTGTTCCCCGACGAAGAAGGGGGTCCCGATATTGCGGGCGTTCGCCGTCTGGCCGAATTTGTCCTGACCCAGCGTGCCCGTCTGGCCGCTCAGCCTGTGCGTGCCATTGCCGGTGGGGACGTCCGGTTCGAGGAGCCGGGGCCATGAAGCAACCCCGAAATCAGCCGGAATTCTCTCGCCCGCTGCAGGTTGATCGCGTGCCGAAAGCCGGATCGGTGGAGCGGATCGCCGCCGATCCGCCCGAGTGCAGGGCGCTGGCCGCACGCATGAACCTGCCGGCCATCCACGGTCTGTCGGCGGAGATCCGCGCAACACCCTGGCGGGGCGGCGGCATCCAGCTTGAGGGCCACATCACCGCGGATCTGGAGCAGGTTTCGGTGATCAGCCTTGAGCGATTCCGTGAGACAGTCTCACTTCCCGTGTCGCGCTACTTCCTGCCGTCTGGCGCAGCTGCTGAACATCAGGCCGAGGATGATGCCGATCTGATCGAGGGTGGCTGGATTGACCTCGGTGAGGTGGTCGCCGAGACCCTGGCCCTTGATCTTGAGCCCTATCCGCGCAAGCCTGGCGAGGCCTTTGCCGAGCACGTCGAGGACAGCCCCGGCACCGTTTCCGAAGAATCACCCTTCGCAGTGCTGGCCCGCCGCAAGCCCCAATAGCGCGGTGCTTTTTGAAATGACTTTATCGACGCAATCACCTATGGCATCTGGTCACGCCCTGTCGGCTGGTGAATAAGCCGGTGGGGTGGGTCGGGCGATCATCGGCAGAACTTTGAAAAACAATGAACATTTGACCATCGCGCTGGATGCGATGGGCGGCGATGCCGGGCCGGACGTCGTCATTCCCGGGGCGGCATTGGCGGCGGTGCGTCACCCCCAGATCCGTTTCTTGCTGGTGGGTGATCGTAGCCGGATCGCGCCTCTGCTCGAACGCCATCCGAAGCTCAAGGCCCGTGCCGAGATCCGCCATACCGAGGTGGCCGTGAGCATGGATGCCAAGCCGAGCCAGGCGCTGCGCCAGGGCCGGGGTGAGAGCAGCATGTGGCTCGCAATTGACGCGGTGCGTGGCGGTCAGGCCGATGCCGTGGTCTCCGCCGGCAACACCGGGGCGCTGATGGCGATGGCACGGTTCATCCTGAAGACGCTGCCGGGAATTTCCCGGCCAGCCATCGCAGCAATGTGGCCAACCCTGCGCAGCGAGAGCGTTGTGCTGGATGTTGGCGCCACGATCGGGGCGGATGCTGCCCAACTGGTGGAGTTTGCCGTGATGGGCGAGGCAATGGCGCGGTGTTTGCTCGGCCTCGAAAAGCCGACGGTCGGCCTGCTGAACGTCGGCGTCGAGGAAATCAAGGGCGTAGAACAGGTGAAGGAAGCTGGCCGCATCCTGCGCGAGTCGAGACTTCCCATGGAGTATGCGGGCTTCGTCGAGGGAGATGATATCGGAAAGGGCACCGTGGATGTTGTCGTGACCGAGGGGTTCACCGGCAACATCGCCTTGAAGGCCGCCGAGGGGACTGCAAAACAGTTGGCCACCTATCTCAAGCTCTGTCTGTCCCGAACTTTGCTGAGCCGACTGGGTGCGTTGCTTGCTGCTGGTGCGTTTCTTGCTCTCAAGGACCGTATGGATCCACGCAAGCACAATGGTGGCGTTTTCCTTGGCCTTAATGGTATCGTCGTGAAAAGCCATGGGGGTACCGATGCGCTCGGTTTTGCAACCGCCATAGATGTCGCCGTTGAGATCGTCAGGACCGGACTTGTGGAGAAAATCAAGGCTGACGTGGAAATCATGACCGGTCTGCTCCGGCAATCGGACGCCGATTCATGACCGCGTCCGCAACCGTCTTGCGTTCGGTCATCGCCGGTTGTGGTTCGGCCCTGCCACGGCGGGTGCTGACCAATGCCGAACTGAGCAAGACGGTTGACACCAGCGATGAATGGATCGTGGAACGCTCCGGCATTCGGGCACGCCATATTGCCGGTGAGGGTGAAACGACAAGGTCTCTCGGCGCCGAGGCGGCCCGACGTGCGCTTGTCCACGCTGGGATCAATGCCGATCAGGTCGATCTCATCGTGGTTGCCACATCGACACCGGATCGGACATTCCCTGCGACGGCAGCGCTCATTCAGGCTGACCTAGGCGTTGTCAAGGGGGCCGCCTTTGACGTACAGGCGGTCTGCTCCGGCTTCGTATATGCCCTCGGCGTGGTTGATGCGCTGATCAAGACGGGTCAGGCACGCTGTGCGCTGGTCATCGGAGCGGAAACCTTTTCCCGCATTCTCGACTGGACGGACCGCACCACCTGCGTGCTGTTCGGCGATGGCGCGGGAGCCGTGGTGCTCGTCGCCGAACGGCATGCTGACACGCCCGCAAGCCCAGGCCTGCTGGTGACCCGTCTGCACGCGGACGGTCGCTATCACGACAAGCTTTTTGTTGATGGCGGACCTTCAACCACAGGAAGTGTGGGCCATCTGCGGATGGAGGGCCGTGAGGTGTTCAAGCATGCGGTTGTGAACATCGCGTCCGTTATGGAGGAGGCGATGACAGCGGCCGGGGTTTCGGTGGCCGAGGTTGACTGGTTTGTGCCGCATCAGGCCAATCGGCGGATACTGGAAGGCACTGCGCGCAAACTGGGTATTCGCGAGGACCGCATCGTGATGACGTTGGATCGCCATGGCAACACCTCGGCGGCCTCGATCCCGCTTGCATTCGACCTGGCGGTCAAGGACGGCCGGATTGGCAAGGGGGATCTGGTCCTGTTTGAGGCGATGGGAGGCGGTTTCACCTGGGGTGCGGTGCTGGCGCGGTACTGAGCCTGAACCTGTAACCCTTTGAGTCCCCATTATTTCCTGTTGACCATCGGCAGTCTCCCCCTTAGTTTCTGCTCAACTCCAGGGGGTTCAGAATGGCAGGCAAGACCCTAACCCGCGCTGATCTCAGTGAAGCCGTGCATCGCCAGATTGGCTTGTCGCGTAGCGAGTCGGCGGATCTGGTGAAAAGCATGCTCGACTTGATGTCCGAACACCTCGTGCAAGGTGAGACGGTGAAATTGTCGTCGTTTGGCACCTTCATGGTGCGTTCGAAGAAGGGTCGCGTCGGTCGTAACCCGAAGACGGGTGAAGAGGTGCCGATCACGCCGCGTCGGGTTCTCGTTTTCCGCCCAAGTCAAGTGATGAAGAACGTGATCAACGGGCTTGAGCGCGGCTCAGAGGAAGACTGAGCCCAGTCGGAGCCGTAGCGCGTGGCCGCATCCGTAGGAGTGGTGCAGCATGGTGGATAAATCCCCTGATGCCTTTCGGACCATCAGCGAGGCAGCCGAGGAATTAGGCGTTCCACAGCATGTTCTGCGATTTTGGGAGACCCGGTTTACCCAGATCAAGCCCATGAAGCGGGCTGGAGGAAGGCGCTATTATCGGCCAGCCGATGTCGAGCTGCTCAAGGGCATAAGCGGACTTCTGTACAAGGAAGGTTACACTATTCGTGGTGTACAGAAGATCCTCAAGGAAGACGGCGCGTCCTATGTGGCCGGTGTCGGCCGGGGCGACATCCCACCGCGCAAGCGGGATGACGAGATGGCAACGGCACCTCCGCCGGGAACCGCCAGGGCGGCTCCACGCCTGCGAGGTTCGGCAGCACGCCAGCCCTCCAGCCTGCAGCCCCGACTGCCCCTTGGTGATGGTGTGGCGGACGGGGGCCAGCTTTCTCGTGATCATGCCGAGAAGCTGCGGACGGCACTGCGCGAACTGGGAGAAGCGCGCAAGCTTCTGGATCCGGCTGTCCGTCGCTAGCTTGATCCCGGATTATCTCTTTCGTTCAAACTGGAAGGGTGCTAGAGCCTCTTGCTGTGTCGGAGCGTAGCGCAGCCCGGTAGCGCACTATTCTGGGGGGATAGGGGTCGCTGGTTCGAATCCAGTCGCTCCGACCATTTAAAACGAGGACTTGGGAGAATTCCCCGGTCCTTTTTTAATGTCTGGCGCCGGTTTGGAATATCAGTTCCGCCTCTTGGCGGCTCCATTCAGGTCCGACTCGACCGAGAACTGACGGCCGTATTCATCTTCGGTTGTTTCTGCGCTTGTCACGGCAATCCGGTTCATGTCCCAGAAAGATAGGTCGTTCCAAAGCATCCATGTGATGGCTTTGTGCTTGAGAACATGGGGCGCAGATCTGGTTCCAATCCAGCCTCTTTGACGGTTGAACTCCAAGTCTTGTGGATGTCTCCTGCGGACTTTAGCCTCTGGGCTATGGCGCTTGCATCAACGATCACTGCTGAAAGACCGTGCTCTTGGTCCAGATCAACTGTGCGAAATTGAACAGCATCTGCAGTGATTGCGCTGCGCTGACATATACAGGCTGTATTATTGGTTGGATTTCCAATGAAGATCATGTCGTGGTAGGGAAAAGATTACCGGAAAGAGAGTTTCGCCTTAGGAGTTCCGCCCAACGAGTGGCGACAGGGTGCAAAACTCCAAGCCAAGCAATCTCAGCCACGGTCGTTTATAAGTAGACAGTGCGAAGCGTGAACTCTCGCGTGGTGCCTTTCACAGAAGCGTCCTTTCTTAAGTTGCCAATTCAAGAATCTTGTACTCGATCCGCATCCGCACTGTGTAGATGGTCGGCCCCCAACGAGTGGTCTGGGTTGAATGCCAGTTCATTGATGACCTTGGAACCCGATCATGACCAATCTTGCCATTCCTCAGATGCCCGATCGCGGCTCGAAATTTGGAAACCCGAAAACACGGGTTTGCTGCGGCACATTACCCTCTGGAATCACATCCAGGATCAATAACTTTGCCCGCACTGTGCTGAGGGAATGTCATGGGCAATCGCATCAAGTATTCCGCAGGGCAGAATAGCTGAGAGGGCGTGTCACTTGAGGTAGTAAAATCAATCCACAAGACGGCTTCAGTGGATCTGCATTTGGCGTTGATTTTGTAAATATACGACTATGCTGGCGTCTTGCAGCATGCCAAGTTTAGCAGCAAGTAAAAAATCCGGGAGAAACTCAATGTCCAGACTCAAGACCCTGCTGATAGGAGCGGCGTTAATTTTCAGTGTTAGCCAATCACTTGCTGCTGGGGACTTCGGCACAGCAGATGAAGCCAAGGCGATGCTGTCCAAGGCTGTTGACAACATTACAGCAGACGAGACCGGCTCCCTCGCTGCAATGCAGAAAGGTGCTCTGGGTTCTCGTGACCGTGATCTCTATGTATTCTGTGCACAAGCCGACACGGGCATTCTGACAGTTCATCCGAAGCTGACAGGCCAGAAGATTCAGGACATCGTGGACAAGAATGGGAAGAGGTTTGGTGAGGAAATGATGCAAGTCGCGAAGCAAGACCAAATCGTGGAAGTTTCCTATTTTTGGCCAAAGCCCGGTGATGACTCAACCCCGGTGGAGAAAATCAGCTTCGTGACGAAAGTTGCCAATCAGATCTGCGGCGTTGGATACTACAAATAGCGAACTGAGTGACTAGAACACTGAACGTTTTCGAGAATCTCAAGCGTCGGGACGTCAAGCTCCACCTACTTGATCTTGGTGACGACATTTCTGGCAATGGCCTGTCGAAGCTTTTACTGGCCAATGCCGCAGCGTTTTCAGAGGCGGCGCGGGGCGGGATTGTGGAACGCATCACTTAAGTGAAGGTTGAACAGAACGCCCAGCAGGGGTTTCTGGGCGGGTCTCGGCCTTTCGCAGTCAATATGGCAGAAGGGGATTTAGTGCCGAATGCAACAGAGCAGAAGGCTATCCAGAAATTGCGCCGACTGAAATCGCAAGCAAGGAGCTTGCGGGACATCGCGGCAGTGATACGGGCTGACGGATATGATGTTTCTCATGTCGTAGTCGCAAGGGTTCTCCGTGCCCCCGAATCCTGAGCTATCTGCCAAGGGCCGGCATTGCATCTGGCTCAAAGTTGCGCAAAACTTTGATCCAACAGGCTGTCAATACGATGGATGTTCGTATCAATTCTGCTGTTGTTGGCGTCATGATTAGCCGATCAATTCCAGAGCTTGGAGGAAATTTGACATGAATTATTGGGCCAGATTAGCTCTTGTTGCCGGCGCGATGATGGGTGGCTTGGCGGTATCAGTGGCGTATTCTGACGATCAACCCAGCTATGTAAATGAAGTCAGCAAAGTCCCTGAACGGGAACCAGTCAAATATGGACTCGCCTTCGTGGCGCGGTTTTACAATCGTGTTGTTCTGGACGAGGGCTTGCAGGGACCATCGGAGGATGATGCGATTGTTGGTAGCGGTTCATTGTGGGATAAGAAGAGTGTAAAGATTGGCCGATTTGACGCCAACACAAGGGTGTCGGAGGAATCAGAAGACGGCGATAGGCGTCTGCTTTGGGTTACCTATTCGTTCGGCGACGGTCAGGATTCGATCGTCATACTGGGTACGGGAATATATGGGTCTAAACTCGGCCTATTGAACCAACAAGTGACAAACAGATTTTCTATTGTGGGTGGAACTGGGAAATTTCTCGCAGCGGGCGGCCAATGCGAAATTAGACGGCTTGAAGGCATGGATTACGACGTGACATGCATCGTTTTCGTGCCTGATTATTGACAGCGTTCCAGAGCGGTAGTTCCGTACATTGATATGTCAGGCTGAGTGAAGTTGCTGTGTGACGGCGGTACGACACAGTGGATTTGATTCCAACGTCGCACACAGATTGGCTCCCCACTCAACGGGCGATTAAGGTTACAGGCTCCGCCCTCAAGATAATTGACGGGCGAAGTCGTTTAATTGCTCAGGTTTGTTGCTGGAAGGAGCGGGCGCTGAATTCCGAGTTCCCGGCCGGGGAAGGAACTGTAACGATGGCGCGGGCTATAAGGAGATTATCCAGGAAGGCATGACAGGAAGTTTGGCTGAAAATCCTGGCTGTTCTAGATTGAAGACGTCACAGTTAAAGACATTAAGATGGTTACTCTACTTATAAACCGCATGGAAACTTTGCGGTAATCTTGCTTGGACCTCCGGATCGGCTGAGAAATATAGCAACTATATAAAACAT
>NZ_JBIIDX010000121.1:0-10727 GCF_044238155.1 Aestuariivirga sp.
AACGCAACACACTCAAGACCGCACATGATGAATCCTGCCGAGTCAGGCGTGAATCGGTTTCGGTCGGGATGGTTAACGCGGGAGCAGGGCGGCGACCGGAGCAAAACTCCTGCGGTGAAGGGGCGAGGGGCCATGACGCATCAGTGCGGTGCGGTGAAATAGCGTTCCATAGCCCTTGTGCCTTGCAAAGCCATAGTCCGGGTAAGTTGCATCATGGGCGATCATGATGCGGTCCCGTGTCACTTTTGCAATGATCGAGGCCGCTGCGATGGACAGAACCCGCGCATCCCCGCCGATTACCGCCTGTGCCGGGCAATTGAGGCCTGGTGTCCGGTTGCCGTCGATGAGGGCAAGCGACACATCTGCGATCTGCCCAATCGCCTGCTGCATTGCCCACAGGGTTGCCACGAGGATGTTATCGCGATCAATGCGATCTGCTTCGGCGATGCCGATGCCAACGCGAGAGCTTTGCATGATGGGCGCAAACAGGGCTTCGCGCCGCGCTGTGCTGAGCGCTTTTGAGTCATCAAGCCCCGAGGGAATGGAGTCTGGGTCCAGCACGACGGCTGCTGCAACAACAGGCCCTGCCCACGGTCCGCGGCCGGCTTCATCAACACCGCAGATAACGCCAAGGCCCCGGTCCAGCGCCGCCTGTTCGATGGAGAAATCAGGTCCGGTTCGAGTCTTCTTGCCCATAAGGCGGTTATGGGCGAGACGCTAAAGCAGCGTCAACTGTTCGCCATATTGCGCGGGCCTCTGGAAGTGCGCGGTGGAAAGCCGGGTCCGGGTAGCGTTCAAGCCAAGCCGGCGGCACGCCAGCTCGAAGCGGCGTCCAATGGTCCAGGCGTAGGGGCCGCTGCCGGTCTGCCGGCGGCCAAAACTCGCGTCATAGCTCTTCCCGCCACTTGCTGAACGCACCAGTGACATGACTCTTGCAGCGCGGTCGGGCATGGCGCTCTGGAGCCAGTCTCCAAACACGTCCTTCACTTCATGGGGCAGCCGGAGCATTACATAGCCAGCCTCGCGTGCTCCGGCCGCGTGGGCTGCCGCCAGGACGGCCTCGATTTCGCTGTCGTTCACGGCTGGAATGATCGGCGCCGCCATCACCGTGACAGGAATTCCCGCCTCGGAGAGTGTCTTGATTGCCGCAATGCGCTTTTCCGGGGATGACGCGCGCGGTTCCATGGTCCGCGCGAGTTCGGATTTGAGCGTTGTGACGGAAATAGCCACCTTGACCAAACCTCTGCTTGCCATCGCTGCCAGAATGTCCATGTCACGGGTCACGAGCGCTGACTTCGTGACAATGGCCGCCGGATGGCCGAACGCGGCCAGAACCTCGAGAATGCGCCGCGTAATGCCGAGCCGCCGCTCGACCGGTTGGTAGCAGTCAGTATTGGCGCCCAGCACCAAGGTGCGGGGCTCATAGCCCATGGCGGAAAGCTCTGCCCGCAACAATTCGGGAGCGTTGGGCTTGGCAAACAGTTTCGATTCGAAATCAAGCCCCGGCGACAGGCCCATATAGGCATGGGCCGGTCTTGCGTAGCAGTAAGCGCAGCCATGCTCGCAACCACGATAGGGATTCACCGACCTGTCGAAGGAGAGGTCGGGGGACTCATTCCTCGAGATGATGGTCCTCGCCTTTTCCTCGAACACTTCCGTACGGAAGGCTGGCAAGTCTTCCAGACCCTGCCAGCCATCATCGAACAGGCTTCGGCTCAGGGCCTCGAACCGGCCCGACATGTTGACGCGAGCGCCGCGGCCGCGCGCCTGCGGGTGCAGGGCTGTCAGTGACGGGACGGCGGCCTCGGCTTGGGTTGACGCTGGGTTCATGGTGACGGTCTACATCAAAATATGGAACAAAGCAAGAACATTGCCGCGCTGCATTGCGGCTGATCCCGAACTCGGCCATGGTTGAATGCCTATGACCCGCCGTCAGATCCTGCTTGCCTTTCTGCCACCATTGTTTTTCGGAACCGGCTTTACCATTGCAAAGCCGGCTGTTGAGCATTTTCCGCCCCTGTTCATGATGTTGATGGTCTACGGCGGCATCGCGCTGTTGCTTGGCCTGACCCAGCGTGCGCGTCTTCAGACGCCGTGGGCGTCAATCATAGCCATTTCAGCCTTTGCGGTGACGATCCAGGGGGCACTGCTGTTCTGGGGCCTGCGCAGCCCGGAGATGTCCGCCACCGCGGCCAATCTGATTCTGCAAATACAGATTCCGTTTGCGGTGTTGCTGGACTGGTTGATCATGCGCGACCGGATGGACCTGCGGAAAATGGCGGGAACTGCCATCGCGGTTGCCGGCGTTGCGATTGTCATTGGCCTGCCCGAGCAAGCCCCCGGTCTTGTACCAACCGTCATGATCATAGTCAGTGCATTCTGCTGGGCACTTGGCCAGGTCCTGGCACGACGGCTTGGCCGCGATGGTGGCGTCGGTCTGCTCAAGGCCAATGCCTTCGGCAGCGTGCCGCAACTGGCCGTGGCGACACTACTGATCGAGACGGGTCAATATCACTCTCTCGTTACCGCCACCTGGCTGGAATGGAGCATGCTGGCGTTCGTGGGCGTGGTTGGCTTCTATCTGGCCTATATGTGCTGGTTCTCCCTGCTCCGGCAATGCCGGATGGATGAGGCGGCTCCCTTCATTCTGCTCATGCCTGTGGTCGGGATCTTCACCGCCGCTTTGGTGCTGGGCGAAACAGTGTCGGCCGTGCAGATCGTCGGCGGCCTCGTTATCCTGACCGGATTGCTGGTTGTTTCAGGACTGGGGTTGCCGAGAAGCATCAGGCGCCGGAGTGGCTGACCCCTGGTGATCAGCCTTTCTTGCGGCGCATATGCTCGTCAAGCCGGGGCATGATCTCGACAAAGTTGCAGGGCTTGTGCGTGTAGTCGAGTTGCGGCTTCAGGATCATGTCCCATCCGTCGCGGCAGGCGCCCGGTGAACCCGGCAGGCAGAACACGTATTTGCCCTTGAAAACTCCAGCGGTAGCCCGAGACTGGATGGTGGACGTTCCGATCTTCGGAAACGAGATCATGTGGAATAGCGTTCCGAAACCCTCGATCTCCTTTTCGAAGAGACCGCGAGCGGCTTCAATCGTGACATCGTGGCCGGTCAAGCCTGTTCCGCCTGTCGTGATGACGGCGTCAACATCCGCGCGGCTCGCCCAGTCCCGGATCACCCGCCTGATGGCCCGCACATCATCTTTCACGACTTTGCGAGCGGACAACAGGTGTCCTGCCGCCGCGATGCGATCTGCGAGGGTCTGACCTGATGCGTCGTCGTCAAGCGTGCGGGTGTTCGAGATTGTCAGCACCGCGATCCGCACCGGGACGAATTGCCTTGTCTCACTCATCATTCATTCCTCAAACATGATGTCTACCACGCGTGGCTGCGTCACATAAGTCCCGGGCATGCAGATCAGTGTGCATCAAGCATCTGGCGCAATGACAGGAGGTCGCGCCAGGCGAGCCGCTTGTTGCTGGGCTGGCGAAGAAGATAGGCCGGATGCAGTGTTGGCAGTAGGGGAATCTTCCGTTCACTGATGGTCGTCGACAGCCACGCGCCACGAAGCTTGAGTATGCCGTCCGTACGGCCGGTGAGCCGCTCGGCGGGCGTAGCCCCCAGACAGACGATTACGTCTGGCTTCTGCAATTCGATGGTGCGGATCAGAAACGGCAGGCACATCTGGGTTTCTGAACTGGTCGGGGTGCGGTTGCCTGGCGGCCGCCAGAACACGGTGTTGGTGATGAAGACAGCCTGCTCGGGGTCATCGGCGTGACGCGACAGTCCGATTGCGGCAAGCATCCGGTCGAGCAACTGGCCCGATTGGCCAACAAAGGGTCTGCCCTCAATGTCTTCGTCACGGCCGGGTGCTTCGCCTACAAGCATTACGCGAGCCGACGGGTTGCCATCGGCATAGCAAAGCCGGGTTGCAGTCTTCTTGAGGGGACAACCGTCAAAGGCCTCGAGAGCTGCCGCAATGTCCGGCAGACTCACGCAATCGGTCACAGACCGGCCGGCGGTCAGGGATGGCGCAGAAGTCGGGGAAGGTGCAGGAGTCGGGGGAACAGTCTGCCGCCTTTGTTCAATTGGTGACGCCCCGCCACGTGATGCGGCATTTTCAGATCGTGCGGCAAGCCGGTTCACCGGACTGTCGCCAACAATTTCGTCGGCCCCCATTTCTGAGAGCCAGCGCAAAGCAGCGGCGGCCTGTTCTGGGTTCATCTGGGTAAGGCGTGTGTCCATATTGAAACTGGCGGCTTGTCTGGCATCCTCCGGTTACTATAAACAGCCTCGGCGGTCGAGAACATACGGAGTGGATTTCGTGGAACAGGTCCAGCGCGAGTCGATGGAATATGATGTTGTGATCGTGGGGGCGGGTCCAGCCGGGCTCGCCGCCGCGATCAGGCTCAAGCAGGTCAACCCCGACCTCTCTGTATGCCTTCTTGAAAAGGGCTCCGAAGTGGGGGCCCACATTCTGTCAGGCGCGGTGATTGACCCAATTGCCCTCAATGAACTTGTTCCGGATTGGAAAGAAAAGGGCGCTCCCCTCAACACGCCTGTCATCGAGGATCGATTTTTCGTACTTGGTCCGCAGGGTGCTCTGCGTCTTCCCAATGCATTGATGCCACCCCTGATGAACAACCATGGCGCCTTTGCCGTTTCTCTTGGAAATGTTTGCCGTTGGCTTTCGCAGCAGGCCGAGGCGCTGGGTGTTGAAATCTATCCTGGCTTTGCCTGTTCGGAGTTGCTGTTCCGCGACGATGGCTCTGTCCGGGGTGTTGTTGCGGGCGTCGTGGGTATCGGCAAGGATGGAAAGCCGAAGGACGATTTTCAGCCCGGCATGGAGCTTGTTGGAAAATATGTTCTGATCGCTGAGGGCGTCCGTGGCTCGCTCGCCAAGCAGATCATAGCGAAGTTCAGCCTGGCGGAGGGTCGTGAACCGCAAAAATATGGGCTCGGCATGAAGGAACTCTGGGAGGTCTTGCCGGAGAACCATCGCCGGGGACAAGTAACCCATACCATGGGTTGGCCGCTCGGGGCACGCACCGGTGGCGGCAGCTTCATGTATCACCTCGAAGACAATCTGGTGTCGATTGGTCTCGTGGTGCACCTCAACTATGACAACCCACACCTTTTTCCATACATGGAGTTTCAGCGCTTCAAGCATCATCCGCTGATTGCCCCCGTGCTTCAGGGAGGCCGGCGGATAGCATATGGAGCCCGCGCCATCACCGAGGGTGGATTTCAATCAGTACCCCGGCTGTTTTTCCCTGGTGGTGCGCTGATTGGATGCTCGGCTGGCTTCGTCAATGTCCCGCGCATCAAGGGCTCGCACAACGCAATGAAGACCGGCATGCTCGCTGCAGAGGCAGCAGCGGCTGCGATTGCAGCCGGGCGAGCAGGCGATGAGCTTGCAGCCTATCAGGAGGGCTATGAGGCCTCGTGGGTCTATCAGGACCTCAAGCGTGTCAGGAACGTAAAGCCAATGTGGTCCAAGCTGGGGCTCGTCGGCGGCCTTGCGCTTGGCGGTCTCGACATGTGGATGAACCAGTTGTTTGGCTTTGGGTTTGGCACCTGGAAACATGGCAAGCCTGACTATGCGACGCTCAAGCCCGCAGACCAGTGCAAGCCGATCGCCTATCCCAGGCCCGATGGCGTGATTTCCTTCGACCGCCTTACCAATGTAGCGTTTTCTGGTACCAATCATGAGGAAGACCAGAGGGTCCATCTGCAGCTGCGCAATCCGGAAGTTCCCATTGGTGATAATCTTCCCGTGTTCGACGAGCCAGCCCAACGCTACTGTCCGGCCGGGGTATACGAGGTCGTGCGTGAGGAAGGAAAGCCGCCGCGCTTCCAGATCAATCACCAGAATTGTGTGCATTGCAAAACATGCGACATCAAGGATCCTGCCCAGAACATCAACTGGGTGGTTCCACAGGGTGGAGAGGGCCCCAATTACCCGAACATGTAGGTCGAGCCCGGTCGCCTGCGGGAAGGCCATTGCAGTCTCCCCAAAAACACCGCATTTTCCGGTGATAAACTCTGGACTCGCCGGTCGGACTGGGCCGCCCGCTTTTGGAAACGGATGACGATGACGCGATCCCTGTTCCGCATTCTTCTGGCCGGCCTTGCGGTGTCCTCGCTGTCGGTAGCGTCACATGCCTACGAGAAGGCCGGCGCTTCCCTGTCGGGAAGCTATCTTGCCGGCCGGACTGCCGCCAAGCTTCGAGACAACGACCTTGCCTCCGGCTTTCTAGGCAACGCCCTGAAGGCCGATCAGGGCAATCCGATCCTTACTGAAAAGGTCTTTCTGCTCGAATTGTCTGAAGGCAACATGCCTGCCGCTGAGGCCTATGCGGCGGAAGTTCTCAAGTTTAATAGCCAGCAGCGCATGGCGCGAATCGTCCTTGGCCTCAAGGATTTCCGTGCCCGCCGTTATGCTGCAGCACGCCAGAATTTCGAGGAATCTGCCTATACGCCAATCGGCGAACTGACCTCCTGGTTGCTGATAGCTTGGTCACATGCGGGTGAGAATGATTTCGCCGGCGCAATGAAGGCGCTTGACCAGCTCAACGTGAATGAGAGCTTCGTAAACTTCAAGACATTTCACGCTGGCCTCATTGCTGACCATCTTGGCAACGCGATGCGTGCAGACGCGTCCTATCGTAAGGCTTACGAGGATGCTGGCAATTCACTCCGCATCGTTCAGGCCTACGGCAACTTTCTCGAGCGCAACGGACGGGCCGTAGAGGCACAGAAGATCTACAGGGACTATCTCGAAGCTGACGAGAACCCGCTGATACTCGCGGCCCTTGAGCAAAGCCTTTCAAACAAGAAGCCACAGCCATTCACCCCATCAGCATCGGCAGGTGCTGCTGAAGCGTTGTTTTCGCTTGCCACCTCGATGACGGACGACCAGAGCATCGATGTCGCGCTGCTCTACGCCCGGCTCGGCATGCAACTGTCTAACGACAGGGCCGTGTTTGAAACGCTGCTGGGCGACACCTATTCTGACATGAGGCGATACGAAAAGGCAGTCGCGGCATATGAACGGGTTCCGGTTGCCTCGCCGCTTCGCTCCAACGCAGAGATCGAGATTTCGGTAGGCCTGCAGCGCCTCGGGCGCAAGGATGAGGCGATTACAAGGTTGAAAAGCCTGATCGCGCGCGAGCCGCGCAACTTCGATGCGATCGTCACGCTGGGCAATGTTTATCGTGCAAACAACGAGTTTGCCGATGCGGCCAAGGTCTATGATGATGCAATTGCGGTCATTGAAACACCACTGCCCGGCCATTGGCGTGTTCACTACTATGATGGCATAGCTCATGAACGCCTGAAGCAGTGGGACGTTGCAGAGCAGCGGTTCCGCAGAGCTCTTGAGCTGTCTCCAAACGAGGCGAGTGTCCTCAATTATCTTGGCTACTCCATGATCGAGAAGAAGATCAATCTTCCCGAGGCCATGGACATGGTGAAAAAGGCGGTCGAACTCAAGCCAAACGATGGCTATATCATTGATAGCCTGGGTTGGGCCTATTTCCAGCTTGGGGACTACGAGGAGGCGGTCACTCACATTGAGCGTGCGGTGGAACTGCTGCCAGCCGATCCGATCATCGCGGAACATCTCGGTGACGCCTATTGGCGTGTGGGCCGCAAGCTTGAAGCGCGGTTCCAGTGGCAGCACGCTCTGGACAACAAACCCGAACCTCCGGACGTCAAGCGCATTGAAGACAAGTTGAAGAACGGACTGTCAGATGAACTGCCCGTGACGCCTGCGCAGACAGGCACGGGCAATACCAACGGCTGATCATGCTGCCGGTGAGAGGTGGGTCATACGCGTGACGCCATTTTCGTTATTCGCCCCGGCCAAGATCAACCTCGCGCTGCACGTGCTTGGTCGACGGAGTGATGGCTATCATGATCTTGATTCGATCGTAGCCTTTGCAGATGTGGGCGATGTGCTCACCTTCGAACCTGCGCGGCATTTCGAGATTCTGGCGTCTGGTCCTTTTGCCGCCGATCTGCCGGTTCAGTCTGACAACATCATCTCGCGGGCATGGACTGCTGCAGCCGAAATTGCTGCAGCTCGGGGAAAGACCCTTCCTCCGGTAAGGGTTGAGCTTCGCAAGAATCTACCCGTTGCGTCTGGCATTGGCGGTGGCTCGGCCAACGCTGCGGCAGCGTTGCGGGGCTTTTTGCGACTGGTGGACATTGCCGATACAGGGGCGGACGTCTTGGAATCCTGTCTGGCTCTTGGTGCCGATGTGCCTGTCTGTCTGTTGGGGCAGGCCTGCCGGATGCGCGGAATTGGTGAACGCCTGACACCGCTTGCCGGTTTTGCGCCAGTGTCAGCGGTACTGGTCAATCCGCTGGTGGCAGTCTCCACGCCTGACGTATTCAAGTCTCTCGGGCTTGCCAGAGGTCAAAGCTACCGCGACGCTATCGCTGACGAACGTGACCCTGTTGATTGGCGTAACGACCTTGCCGCTCCGGCCGTGGCGCTCGCTCCCGTCATCGGGGAGGTTCTCGCCCGGCTCTCGGCAACGCCAGGAATTTACCGCGCCCTGATGTCTGGTTCAGGCGCGACCTGCGTTGGGTTGTGCTCGACGCCAGATGTCATGCCGAATCTGGATTCCAAATGGTGGTCAGTGCGAGCTGTCATTTCCTAGAATTCAGTGGGCGCGCGCCACGCAGAAGTCCACGGCTTCCAGCAATGCGTCCTTCAGGCTGGATTGAGGGAAGATCGCCAGTGCATCGCGCGCAATATCTCCATAGTGGTTTGCGCGCTCAACCGTGTCGACCAGAGCGTTATGGCGTTCCATGAGTTTGCGTGCATAGCCGAAATCGTCGGGTGTCTGGTTCCCCTCTTCGAGGGTTCGTTTCCAGAAACTCCGCTCTTCGGCAGCACCCCGGCGGTATGACAACACAACGGGGAGGGTGATCTTGCGTTCGCGAAAGTCATCACCCACACCCTTGCCGAGTTTTTCGGTGGATCCGGAATAGTCCAGAGCATCATCGATCAGTTGAAAGGCAACGCCCAGATTGCGGCCATAGGATTCAAGCGCGGCCTGTTCGCTATGCGGCCGGTTTGCAACGACCGCTCCCACCTCAGCTGCCGCTGCGAATAGAGCGGCCGTCTTTGCCACGATCACCTGCATGTAGGCATCCTCAGTTGTCGAGGTATCCTGGGAGATCGAGAGTTGCAGGACCTCTCCCTCGGCAATGACGCAGGCAGCATTGGAGAGTATGCGCAGAGCGTCCAGCGAGCCTGTTTCGACCATCATGCGAAAAGCCTGTCCGAGCAGATAGTCGCCGACCAGCACGCTGGCCTGGTTACCCCAGATGACACGCGCGGCCTGCTTGCCGCGCCGCAGGTCGCTTTCGTCCACAACATCGTCATGCAGCAGTGTTGCTGTATGCATGAATTCAACCGCGGTCGCGAGTTTCAGGTGGTGCTCACCTTCGTAGCCGCACATGCGTGCCGCGGCCAGTGTGAGCATCGGGCGGATGCGCTTACCGCCGGAATTTATGAGGTGGCTGGCGATTTCCGGAATGAGCTCGACGTGACTGCGGGCATGCGCGAGGATCGCCTCGTTTACGCGGTCCATGTCGGTTGATGTGAGCTTGACCAGAGGCTCGATGCTGGCCCGCTTCTTGTTGCCCGTTCCGTCGAGCGGTATGACGACACCCATCCGGGCCACCTCTGAAATCAATTGGAAGGGTTAAAGCACAGCTCGTCAGGCTGTCCAACCCACAGCGCTGTTTCCTCGCTTGGTAACAGATGCATAACCTTAAGGTCGTAGATTGGTGCGCTATGGAAACTCCAGATATCCCCCCCGAATTGACGGCTCCGGCGCAGGCCGCGGTGCCGGCTTCCTTGACCGAGGACGGCTTTCTTGGCGGGCGGCTTCGCATTCTCCAGCCTGAGAAAGGCTTCAGGGCAGGTCTCGATTCTGTGTTCCTTGCTGCAAGCATCCCCTGCTCCGAGGGGGATTCGGTCTTTGAGGCAGGCGTCGGGACTGGTGTCGCGGCACTTTGCCTTCTCGCGCGTCAGCCAAACCTGCATGTCACCGGCATCGAGGTCTCCGCACGCTATGCGATGCTGTGCGAAGAAAATGCAAGCAGGAATGGCTTTCCCGCGAATCTGCGAGTGATCAAGGCCGATCTGCGCGAGGCGCTGCGCAAGGATGTCGCCAGCATGCCAATTCCCGGAAGTTTTCAGCACGCCCTGGCCAATCCGCCATTTCACGAAGAGGGAAAGTCCACGGCCTCGCCTCACGTGCTCAAATCACAGGCTCATGCCTTTGGAATAGAGGATCTCGAGTTGTGGGTGAAGCTCCTGCATCTGATGCTCACACCACGTGGCAGCGTTACCATCATCAATCGGGCCGAAAGCCTCGGCCGCATGCTCAGCGTAATGGAAAATCGCTTTGGAGACATAAGGATAGCTCCCCTCTACCCACGCCGAGGCACGGCTGCATCACGCGTCATCGTGCAGGGAATCAAGGGCTCCAGGGCGCCACTTCAGTTGCTGCCGGGGTTGGTGCTGCATGGCGAGGGCAACAGCTTCAGCCCCGAGGCGGAGGCCGTGCTGCGCGACGGGGCGGCCTTTCCGCTGCGCTGACCCGGATCACAACTCTTTGATATCAAAAAAATAACTGGATCGGCTGGAATCACGTGCATTGTCCCCCCATTTAAGCCTATGATCGTGGTCTGACGGGCTCAT
>NZ_JBIIDX010000122.1:0-10698 GCF_044238155.1 Aestuariivirga sp.
GACGAGCAAGAACGGCAAATTCCGTGACGGCCTGCTTGTCACGGCTTCCGTGGCCGCACAACATGACCCCTAGCTTTTCTGCCATGATCCTGCCTTCCTGATGAGCAGTTCCCCGGGCGAGGCCCGGTCCGGAAGGCAGCTCCGGCCTTGGCCCCGCCTTGGGTCGGCCTCACCGGAAATTGCTTTCAGTCCCGTCTCTGGGGACGCTGCGAGGTATTGTCCTAGTGCTCGGTTGCCGTCAGGTCAAGCAATGCGAGCGGCGGGTTTATGCAAATTTGCGCCATACCGTCAGAATTCTATTCCTGCCTGGGCTTTGACGCCTGACCGGAAGGGGTGTTTCACCTGCTCCATCTCGGTAACCAGATCGGCAATTTCGATGATTTCCTCACGCGCATTTCTGCCAGTCACAATTACGTGCTTGTCAGTTGGCTTGGCACGTAGCACCTCAATAACCTCGGACAGCGGAAGGTAGTCGTAGCGCAGCACGATATTCAATTCATCTAGAAGCACCATTGAAATCGTGGGGTCCGCTATGAAACGCTTTGCTTCTTCCCAAGCCGCACGAGCGTGAGAAATATCGCGTTCCCGATCCTGCGTTTCCCAGGTGAAGCCCTCACCCATCGCCTTTATCGTGACCAGATCGGAAAATTTTTCAAGCAGCACGCGCTCCCCGGTAAGACGGGCTCCCTTCACGAACTGAATAACTGCTATCTTCATGCCGTGACCCAGAGCGCGGAATACCATGCCGAAAGCTGCTGTGGACTTTCCCTTTCCCTTGCCGGTGTGAACGATCATTAAGCCCTTCTCAATGGTCTTGCCCGCCATGATCTTGTCGCGGACAGCTTTTTTCTTGACCATTTTGTCATGGTGTCGGGAATTGTCGTAGTCTGGAGAATCTTCGGTCATGGCAATAAATCCTTCAGGACATTATGTGCGGAGTTGGCTCTAGGGGTCCAGAGACCACGTTCCTCAGCTTCAACTAGACGCGCGGCGATCTCCTTGAGCGCTGCGGCGTTGTTCTCTGCAATGAAAGTCCGTGTTGCCTCATCCGCAATGAAGCTGTCATAGGCAAGATCGAAATGATGTGAACGTACGGCACCCGTTGTAGCTGCAAAGGCGAACATATAATCAATAGTGGCGGCGATCTCGAAGGCGCCTTTATATCCGTGGCGCTTTACACCGGAGATCCATTTTGGATTTACAACTCGCGAGCGCATGACACGGCTAACCTCTTCTTCCAGTGTTCGTATAATCGGGCGCTCGGGACGTGAATGGTCATTGTGGTAGGTGCGTGGGCGGCGACCTGATGCCTGTTCGACGGCGGCGGTCATACCACCCTCAAACTGATAGTAGTCATCCGAATCGAGAAGATCGTGTTCTCGATTGTCCTGGTTGTGTACCACTGCCTCTATGCGGCTAAGTCGGGTGCGAAATGCAACCTCGTCAAATGCGCCGGCTGCGGCTCCATACGCATAGGCTCCCCAAGTTACATAGGCTGCGGCGAGATCAGCACGCTCCGACCAGATCTTTTCATCGATCATGGCCTGCAGGCCTGCGCCATAAGACCCGGGTTTTGATCCAAAAATGCGGCTTCCCGCGATCCGAAGAGCATCTTCTGACGATAGACCAGCTGCCTCAAACGCGGCAAGCTCAGAGGTCAGCCGGGCGGCCAGAGGATTATCTTCTTCATCTTCCTCGAGTGAAGAAACTGCGCGAATGGCCTTGTCGAGGAGCTCAATTTGTGAGGGAAAAGCATCTCGGAAGAAACCGGAAATCCGAAGAGTTACATCGATCCGTGGTCTATCGAGCCGAGCGAGGGGAATGATCTCGAAGCCAGTTACCCGCCAACTCGCAGGATCCCACACCGGTTTAACGCCAATGAGTGCAAGAGCCTGGGCGATGTCGTCTCCTCCAGTACGCATATTGGACGTTCCCCAAGCGGATAGTCCGATCGCTTTTGGGTAGTATCCAGCGTCCTGAAGATGACGGAGAAGTAGTTGTTCAGCAGATTTTCTTCCCAGGTTCCATGCGGTAGGCGTAGGGAGGGTCCGATTATCCAGGGAGTAGAAGTTTTTTCCGGTTGGGAGTATATCAGCCCGGCCTCGGGTGGGTGCACCTGAGGGACCAGGATCGACCAGGCGACCATCCAAGCCTGCTACCATAGAGGTGATTTCGGATTGACCGCAGGCACGCAGTCTTGGGCGAAGGTCAATTTCAAGACTATCAAGGACCAATCGGGTATGTGTGAAACTCACTGGCGTGGGTGTTCCTGATACCAACTTGCTAGCAAAAAGTTCCAGACGCTCCACCGTGTCTGACGAGTTGCGCCAGATATCTGCTGTGAGATCGCGCAATTCCGGCGGCTTATGCTGGACCCATGGCTCGGTCATGTCGCAGGACAGTGGATCGAAGCTTTCAAAACCAAAGTCATTGCACAGTGCTCGAAGGAGAGACTGATCACCACGCTCACCTAGCCTTCGTGGCAGGCGTGTAAGTGCGAGCAATAGATCTGTTTCCTGTTGACCCTGTGGCGTGTGACCAAAAACATGCAGACCATCACGGATCTGCGCTTCCTTCAGGTCGCACAGGAAGGCATCGAGACGCTGGAGATCTTGATCGGGATCATTGACGAAGCTGGCATCCAAATCGAGCCTTGCCGTGGCAGCCAGATCCAGAATAGTTCTTCGCAAGGCATCAGCGCGTCGTGGATCAAGGTCTTTGGCAACATAGTACTCGTCAATCAGGGCTTCGAATTCACCCAGCGATCCATAAGTTCCTGCGCGAGTAAGTGGTGGCGTCAAGTGACTGATGATCACTGCCGAAGTTCGCCGCTTTGCCTGGGTTCCTTCGCCAGGATCGTTGATGATGAATGGATAGAGTTGGGGCACCGGCCCCAGGATTGCGTCTGGGTAACATTCGCTTGAGAGAGCTGTTGCTTTACCCGGAAGCCATTCGAGGTTGCCGTGTTTTCCGTTGTGAATTATGCAATGGGCGCAGAATTGCTCAGTAAGCCAAGCATAGAAGGCGATGTAACTGTGTGGCGGTGGCAGGGCAGGGTCATGATAACTTGTTTTTGGATCAATATTGTAGCCGCGTGAAGGTTGTATTGCTACTGCGACGTTACCAAAGAGAATGGCCGGAATTGCAAAATGGTCAGCGATGAAGAATGGATCTCGGTCCGGCGAGCCCCATCTGCTGTTTACTTGTGAGCGGATCACCTCGGGGAGTGAGTTGAACCTTTTGAGGTAGCTGGCAAGCGGCAGTGTTACAGGAGAATGCCCCTCTTGCAGCTTCTTGATCTGATTGGTTGGGCCCTTCTGTAATTCATTAATTAATTCATTTCCAGAAACAGGAATACATTCAACTGTGTAGCCCTCGCGCTGCATGTGTTTCATGATTTCGAGGGTGCTTGCGGGCGTGTCGTAGCCGACCCCGTTCGCAATTCGCCCATCTTTGTTGGGATAGTTCGCAAGCACGATTGCCACTTTTCGGTTGGCTGCCGGCGATCGCCGCAGCTTGACCCAATTTGCCGCAAGCTCGGCGACATACTCAACACGGTCGGGTAAAGCCGAGTACGTCACAATTCGGCATTCTGTGGCCGCGTGCCATTGCCTTTCGGCCTTGAAAGATATCGCTCGCGACAGTACGCGGCCATCAAGTTCCGGAAGAACCACGGACATTGCAAGGTCGCGGGCAGACAGACCTTGGGAATTGCCGCGCCAATTCTGTTCTGATCCCCCTGACAGGACAACTTGCAAAACCGGGCAGTCGTAAGTTCTGAGTGGATCTGGGGTGCTGCCAGACGCAACGGAGAAGCTGGTGGCATTCAAGATAAGGTCAGGGGGACAGTCGGCCAATTCGTGCGAAAGCAGGGCGAGACTTGCGCCATCCTTGAGGCTTGCAACATAGAGGGCGCGCGTTCCAATTCCTCGAGCTTCAAGTGCTGCAATGAGGGCATCAATTGGCTCGGTCTGACCCCCATCGAGGACTGAGCTATAAAATAAAAGTCCGACCGCGGAACTATGCCTCGCAGTCGTATCACGGTAAACTCCGCATTTATGAGGTTGCTCTGCTGGCGCCGGGGCTTCCGTGCCCTCTACGATATGGCGGCAGTAGGCGAGGAAGCGCCTGGCATTTTCAAACCCACCTGCTGCCAAATATTGGCGCAGTCGCTCGCAGTCCTGAAGCCCAAGTGTGGATCGGCGGGAGAGTTCTGGATCAGATGTTGCATCACCGGGCAAGACTGCAAGATCAATACCCCTGGTCTTTGCCAGGTCCTGGATTTGTTCCAGACCATATGTCCAGTAGGACGACCCCCCGAGCAATCTCAGGACGATAAGCCTGGCATTTTTCAGTGTCCGTTCGACGTAGATGTCAACCGACATCGGATGCTGAAGAAGCAATAGGTTGGTAAGACGCAGTTGAAGCCCCACATCATCTTGGGCACGCGCCAGGAGCGCCAATTCACTGTCTGCCGCGGATAGAACTACGATGGGCGCTGGTGTCTGCCTTAGGTCAATCGCCTCGGCGTTGCCATCAATGACACCACTATTCGTTGTGAGGAGATGCATTAGCTACGTAGCAAGGCCTCAATGGCAGCGCGATCCATGTGACGTGCACCAATCACGACAATTGCACCTTGGCGTCGCTCGCCTGATTTCCAACGGCGATCAAAGTAGATGCTCAGCCTTGGACCTACAGCCTGGATCAGAAGTCTGGACGGTTGACCAGATACAGCGACGAAACCTTTGAGCCGAAGAATGTCATGAGTTCGTATGGCCGTATCGATACGGCTAAGGAAAGACTCTTTGTCAGGCAACTCCGCCAAGGAGACGACGAAAGTTGCAAAGTCGTCATGGTCATGTTGTTCTTCGCCTTCCATCTCATGGTGTGACAGTCGGTTTGCCATATCGTCTTCAGCTGACGCTTTGCTGCCGATCAGGGCTGTTATATCCACGACGCCATGGCGGGCGGGGACAAGCCGAGTGCCTGGTCTCAGCTTCGGTTTTAGGATTTCGGAGACTATAGACGACTCAGTTTCTGCGAGCAGATCGATCTTGTTGAGGATTACCATGTCTGCACAGTTGAGTTGGTCCTCAAAGAGTTCTTCGATGGGGTTCTCATGATCCAGGGTTGGGTCGCCTGCGCGTTGCGCCGCCAGAGCCTGTTCATTATCTGCAAATCGTCCCTCAGACAGGGCTTTTGCATCCACCACGGTCACAACCCCGTCTACCGTCACGTGCGGTTTGATTTCAGGCCAATTGAATGCGCGTACCAGAGGCTGTGGAAGAGCAAGCCCCGACGTCTCGATAATGATGTGCTGTGGAGGAACAGGACGGTCGATCAGCTTTTTCATCGTTGGAATAAAGTCGTCCGCCACCGTGCAGCAAATACAACCGTTGGCAAGCTCGATCACGTCGTCTTCAGGGCAAGCTGAATCGCCGCAGCTCTTCAGTATTTCGCCGTCCACGCCCACATCGCCGAATTCATTGATAATGAGCGCCAGCCGCCGGCCATCCGCATTGGCCAATAGATTGCGGATGAGAGTGGTTTTCCCCGCTCCAAGGAAGCCGGTAATCACAGTCGCCGGAATCTTCTGAGTAGTCATTGTGAGTATATGTCCTTGGCGGCACGGTCAAAGGCGAGGGCGAGAAAATGCCCAATCAAGAGCCAGAAGATTGCATTGGCTGCGAGCGCGTTTGCGGCGAAGCTAGCTGCCAACGCAGGTGGAACGCTGCTTTCCGTAATCATGGGATGCGGAGCGCCGATTATGTGGGGGAGCGCCATGAGTATAAGCGCAAGGCTAATCACCCAGGTCTCCTGGCGGGAGGCGAGCAGGACCAAGCCAAGCCCTGTCGCGACGATTGTCGCTGCCCACCAGACTTGTCGGGCCATGAGGTCTCCTGCTGGAACACCGGGCAGTTCCGGTGGAAGCCCAATAGCCGGTGCGAGGCTAACAGCCAGAAATCCGCACATCCCCCAGACCAGCCCATTTCTTCGTGTGATACGGAGGCCTGAAAGCAGCGATATTCCGGCGAGCACTGCGGCGAACGCTGCGCCCGACATGATCGCCGTTAGAAACGTTGCAAAACTACGCTGCCAGCCATTAGTGGGTACCCATGCGCTGCTTCCATGTTCATGGCCAGTTTCATGATTGGCCGAGCTTCCATGCGTGTGGCCAGTCTTGGCGCTTTCCGTCTCATATGCCTCTGCTGCAAGAATGAGGGGCGTCAGCCGCACGTGCTGTATGGCGCCCATGATAAGTCCGGCCACGATTCCTGCAAGGAGCGTGGCGAGAACAACTCGCCCAGTCATTATCCACTACCTGTCAGTGGCAGGGAAAACCGATGGCGTGGCGCGTGTCATGCGCGGTGTTGTGGGCCACCGCCAGGTTTGACAGGCCTACTGCGTAGACAAGACACAGTCCGATGAATATCAAGACAAGGCCAGTGCCGAGGCGCCGGTTTGCTGTCAGCTGTGCTGATTTTGCGATATGAACGGTCATGAACACCCTCCGTGGTGACCAGGTAAGTCGTTTTGTGTGGCAGGTCTCCTGACTTGCGGGTCGCTGGACTTTGGTGACCTTCCCGGTTCCCCAGTGGCCGAGTTTACCAAAACCCTATCCGCTCACAGTTGCGGGGGCAGTCACGGATTTGGCCCCATTTGGGTCGTCCTCACCGCGTTCCCTGTTAGGCCCGCTGCCGACCGGCTCGCAGGCACCACACCCTTGCCCTTGTGCCAGCAGCGTCGGCTGGCGTCAACGTCTGGGAGCCGCTTTCCGGTCCAAAAACGACACAGTACTGGACGGCCTGTTTACGAGTCCTCAACCCTTTGGGCCTGTCAAAGAAAGACGTTTTTAACCCTGACGGCTCAATAATCCCCATATGAGCATCCGTACCCCGTTCCTTGTCACTGCGTGTTCCGTGTTTCTTGCTGCAAGTGTGGCGGTTTCAGGAACTCATGCCGCCTCGACTGAAGGCGACCTGGTCACAGCGGCCTATGAGGCCTTGCAGTCGGGTAACGTTGAGATTGCGATCGCCGACTATACCAGAGCTATCGACTCCCGTAGCCTTTCTCCCGATACGCTTGCCAATGCTCTTCTCAACCGTGGTCTTGCATACCAGCGCATGAATGAGCACGAGTTCGCGATCGACGATTATACTGCTGCCCTGCGTATAGATGCCATGTCTGGCTCCGTTCGCGCATTGGCGCTCTATAATCGTGGATTATCCTACCAGCGCTTGAATCGTACGACGTTGGCGATGGAAGATTTCACCTCTGCTCTGTTCCTAGATGGACAGTTCAGCCATGCCTATTACAGCCGTGGCACGTTGTTGCGTGACACCGGACAGTATCTGTTCGCGCTTGCTGATTTCGACAAAGCCTTGCGTTATGGCTATCCGGATCCCGCGCGCGCATATGTGGCTGAATCAATCGTTTATGAGAAGCTGAATCGACAGTCGGATGCGCGGGACGCGCTGACGAAAGCTTTGGCAGCCAACCCCAACTACGAGCCTGCTCACCGGCGGCTGGCTGCTCTGGATGGACTTTCGTTCTCGGCCGTATCTGGTGACGCAATCCAGACGGCTGCGGTTAGCCAGGTGCGGGATGCGCTTCCCGCTGCCAAGGCTCCTCCCGTGGAGCTGGTGGTTGAGGATCCGTCTGTAGGTGGTGGAAAGCAGTTTAACGATCGAATCGTGGCTTCACCGGCAGCAGTGGCTCCAGAATCGGTTGCTGCGGTCACAGCAGAGGAAACCATTCTTGCCGTCGAGACGGTGCCCGAGGATTCCCCCGTTGTTGTAGCCTCTGCCCAGGACGAGAAACCAGCTACTGAGGGAAAGGCACCGTCTGAATCAGAGGCTTCTGTCGAGTCACCGGCACCGGGGTCCGTCGGTGCCGCCAATGGGTGGGCGGTTCAGATTGCCTCTGCCACGTCGGAGGAGGCTGCCTGGTCGAGTTGGAAGAAGATGAGGAACCGCTTCAAGGTTCTGGATGGCAAAGAACCGGTAGTGGTGCGAGCGGATCTGGGTACAAAGGGCGTGTTTTATCGCTTGCGTCTGGTTGGTTTTGATAACCAAAAAGATGCTGGCCGCGAGTGTTCCGCTCTTAAGGCGAAGGGCATAAAGTGCTTTGTCAGCAGGGTAGCCTCGTAATCTGAATGTCCATGGTTTCAGGTTGGTCTCCCAAAGCGATAAGAATGCATTAAAGAATTTTGACTTAACGTCAAGTTATGCATTTTGGCGTTGACTTTCAGCGACTGATGGGTGCGCGTGTCGAGATGACAGAGCGTGACGGTACTCGTCTGTCAACAGCCGGTGGTGCTCCGGAAGCGTGTGACTCAGTTTCAGCCTTGGTCGCTTCCGCCCACGCCAGACTGGTTCAAGATCTTATCGGCTGCGTTCACGCCCAATCGCCAGAGTTTTTCGAGCGATTGATCATCGACGTTCTGTTGGCAATGGGCTACGGCGGTAATCGCGACAACATGGCCAGGAGCCTCGGGCGTACCGGTGATGGCGGCGTTGACGGTGTCATTGTGCTCGACGAGCTGGGGTTTGATTCGATCTATATCCAGGCTAAGCGCCTCAAACCTGGTTCTGCCGTGCCTGTTAGCGACCTGCGGGATTTCGCGGGCAGCCTTGAGGCCCGTCACGCAAGCAAGGGCGTTTTGGTGACAACGGCGCATTTTTCGGGTGCGGCCACCAGTTTTTGCTCGCTGATTTCCAGAAGGATCGTCCTTATTGACGGGGTCCGTCTTGCCGAGTTGATGATCCGCTACAACATCGGGGTGGAGGTCCGTCATTGCTTTTTGTTGAAGGGCTTGGACGACGACTACTTCAAGTTAGGCTCGGAGCGGAGGCAGGAGCAGAGCGTGGTCGGTTGGGGAAAACACCCGTAGTGTGTCTTTCGGTGCGAGCCCGATGTGGCTAAAACTACGTTCATGTCCCTTAATCTGATCAAGCTCTGCGTTGGCGTCAGCGACATCGAAGAGCTGCAAACGTGGGTAAGAGAGTCCCAACAAGGCATTGATACTCTTGACCATATTACCCGTATGTTTCCGAAGCGTGTGGCCGAGATATTGCCAGGGGGATCGCTGTATTGGGTGATTCGCGGCATGATCCTGTGCCGGCAGCCGATTGCAGACTTGGAGCCGGTCGTTGGCAATGATGGGATTGAGCGTTGCCGCATCGTCTTCAAGCCGGAGATTGTTCTGGTGCGCCCGACGCCCAAACGCGCCTTTCAGGGGTGGCGTTATCTTGAAGCAGCAAGCTCACCGCCTGACCTACCAAAGGCCGTCAAAGCTTCCGGGATGCCGGAAGAATTGCGACGTGAACTCGCGGAGCTTGGGCTCCTCTAAACTTTCATGTTGTCGATCAGGCGCGTTCGTCCAACCCAGGCCGCGGCCAGTAGGCGGAGGGGCTCTCCCGCCATCCGCGGACGAGCCAGCGTCTCAGAGTTGCGCGCTTCAAAGTAATCAACTTTGAGTCCGGCGGCTGTGAGACGCCGGGTCGCTGCTGCTGCTGCTCTGGTAGGCGCCTGCCCGCTGCGAATGGCCTCCGCGGTCCTCAAAAGGTTTTGATGGATACTAATGGCCGTCTTCTCTTCTGACGGCGAGAGATAGGCGTTCCGGGAGGATTTAGCGAGGCCAGTTGACTCGCGGACTGTCGGTATGCCGACCACCTTGATGGGAATATCAAGATCGCGGGCCATTTGAGTTACCACCTTGAGTTGCTGGTAGTCCTTTTCGCCGAAGAGGGCGATCTCAGCGCCTGTTTGCAGGAAGAGTTTGGCCACGACTGTCGTGACACCGGTGAAGAACTCTGGCCGAAACTTGTCCTCGAGCCCGGTCTTTGCCGGACCGTTCAGTGATACGGTGGTTGCGAAGTACTGCGGGTAAATGTCCTCAAGGCGTGGCAGATAGACAGCATGGCTGCCCGCCTGTGCAAGCTTACGAAGATCGCCTGACTCGTCTCTTGGATAGCTTCCGAGGTCTTCATGTGCCGCAAACTGCTTGGGATTGACGAAAATGGTTGTGATAACACGATCAGCGCGTTTGAGGCCCTCTCGAACCAGCTGGAGATGACCTTCATGGATCGCCCCCATGGTCGGTACAACGGCATATCGAAGGCCATCAGAGCGCCAGCGGGCGGTTTCACGGCGAAGAGCCGACAGGGTGCGTAATGGCTTCGTGGGCATGTCGGGCCTCGTGCGACAGGGGCTGGCAGAGACAGGCATAACATGGGCGTTTTTGGGAAAGAAGCCTCACCCGACTTGTGGCAAAGATTTAAGATGTACTCAGGAGTGCCGCACAATGATTGAATTGCCTGACCGATCCGCCATTGCCGCTCACCTGTTTGCTGATGAAACGACCTGCGTGCGAGCACTTGCCGCAGAGGCAACACTGGGTCCCGAGCAACAACAGCAAATTGAACAACTCGCCCGGCAATTGGTGGCGGCTGTACGCGCCGGGCGCCGCCGGCACGGCGGCATTGATGCGTTCATGCACGAGTACTCTCTATCCTCGGAGGAGGGCGTGGTGCTGATGTGTCTCGCAGAAGCATTGTTGCGAATTCCTGATGCTGAAACTGCCGACAGGCTCATCGCTGACAAATTGGGCGGTCGGGACTGGGAGAGCCACCTTGGTCGATCGGACTCGTTGTTCGTCAATGCATCTGCCTGGGGGCTCATGCTGACAGGGCG
>NZ_JBIIDX010000233.1:0-2975 GCF_044238155.1 Aestuariivirga sp.
GCCTTTCACGGCGCGCTCATCGCCTATTTCGGCATCCCGTCATTCATCGTTACACTGGGCGGGCTGATTGTTTGGCGTGGCGCCGCCTGGTCGGTGATCCGCGGCGAGACGGTTGCGCCCATGGACAAGAACTTCAAACTCATCGGGGGCGGCATTTCCGGCATCACCCCGGGGTCGATTGGCGCAACGGCAAGCTGGGTTCTTGGCCTGCTCATCTGCGCTGCCATCGCGGCGCTCATCTACAACGGCCGCAAGCAGAGGAAGCGGTTCAACTTTGCGCTCCGGCCCGTTTGGGCTGAATATGTTCTGGCGATTGTCGGCTGCATTGTGGTGCTGGGCATCACCTGGGTGGTCAATTCCTATTACTGGCCCAAGGGCGTAGTTGATCGCTGGGCGCAACAGACGGGCATCACCGTTCCGCCTGAGGGCATCGACATTGCTTTTGGTTATTCCATTCCGGTTCTGATCGCCCTCGGCATTGGCATTGCCATGACGTTCCTCGCCAACCGGACCCGCTTCGGACGCTATGTCTACGCCATCGGTGGCAATCCTGAAGCCGCTGAACTGGCGGGCATCAATACGCGCAAGATCACCGTGCTGGTGTTCACGCTGATGGGCATGCTGTCGGCCGTATCTGCCTCGATCTCATCGGCCCGCCTCGACTCCGCCACCAATGCGCTTGGCCAGTTCGACGAACTGTATGTGATTGCAGCTGCGGTCATTGGCGGCACATCGCTGGCCGGTGGTCTTGGCACCATCTATGGCGCCATGCTGGGAGCGCTCGTCATGCAGTCACTGCAATCCGGCATGACCCTGTTGAACTTTGAATCAGCCACCAAGGATATCGTGGTGGGTTGCGTTCTCGTGTTTGCAGTGTGGATCGACCAGGTCTATCGGCGCAATGTGAAGTAAGGGGAGGGAGCGATGACTTCGAAGAGCCAGCAAAAGCATCCAGCCCGCAGCGAGCACGCCGGGCCACCGCTGATTGCAATGAAAGACATTTCGATCGCCTTCGGCGGCATCAAGGCCGTGGACCATGCCTCGATTGATCTTTATCCTGGCGAGGTTGTGGGTCTTCTTGGGCATAATGGTGCCGGCAAATCGACCCTCATCAAGATATTGTCCGGCGCCTACACGCGCGATCACGGCGAGATCTTCATCAATGGTGAAAAGGTCGAGATCAACAACCCGCGTGACGCCAAGGCGCTTGGCATCGAAACCATTTATCAGACGCTGGCGCTGGCGGATAATGTCGATGCCGCCGCCAATCTCTATCTGGGCCGCGAACTGCGCACCCGTTTCGGCACGCTTGATGACGCCGCCATGGAGGCCGAGTGCCGGAAAGTCATGGGCCGCCTCAACCCCAATTTCCGCCGCTTCAAGGAACCTGTGAAGGCTCTATCCGGCGGCCAGCGTCAGTCTGTGGCCATCGCGCGCGCCATTCACTTCAATGCCCGCATCCTGATCATGGATGAACCAACTGCGGCGCTGGGCCCGCAGGAAACCGCGCAGGTGGGCGAACTCATCAAGCAGCTCAAGTCAGAGGGAATCGGAATCTTCCTGATCAGTCACGACCTGCACGACGTGTTCGATCTTGCTGACCGGCTGACCGTGATGAAGAACGGCCGGGTTGTTGGCACGGCGCGCACCAGCGATGTCAGCCATGACGAAGTACTGGGCATGATCATCGCCGGGAAATGCCCGCCCGCTGCTGTTCCCGGCCCCGGCGCGCTGCAGGGCGCAGCTTGAGCCCGTGGCAATTCTTGACCTCGTTTCCCTGGGCGAGCCGCTCTATGAACTGAATCGCCAGCCCGAGGGCCACTATCTTCCAGGAATTGGCGGCGACACGCTCAACGTCGCAATCGCCGCTGCCCGCCTTGGCAGCCGCTGCGCCTACGTGACGAAGCTTGGAGCAGACATCTTCGCCGAGGAAATCCGGGCGGTGATGCAGCGCGAGTCGATTGATGTCTCTGGTCTTCGAGAGGATCCCGCTGCTCCAACCGGGATCTATTTCGTAACCCACGGATCAGGAGGCCACACCTTCACCTATAGGCGGGCTGGCTCTGCCGCGAGTCTGATCACGCCCGCCGAGCTTGATCCGCGTCAGATTGCATCTGCCCGCGTGCTGCATGCGTCTGGAATCAGCCTGGCCATCAGCGCCACGGCGGCAGCGACGGTGGCGGCTGCCATCGGCATTGCAAAGTCCCGCGGTGTGGAAGTTTCATTTGATACCAACTACAGGCCTCGGCTTTGGCCTGCGGCACAGGCGCGCGGGCCTATCGAGCAGGCGGCGGCTCAGGCCGATATCCTGAAGACCTCCCGGGAAGATTGCACCGCGCTTCTGGGGTTGTCCGAGCCTGGTGCGATCTGCCGCCATTTCGCAGCCCTTGGCGCGAGGGCAGTGATTGTCACGCTGGGTCAGGACGGCGCGGTGCTGAGCACAGCCGCCGGCACGGTTCAACTGCCTGGTAAGCCGGTCGCTGCCATTGACGCAACCGGGGCCGGGGACGCCTTCATGGGTGCATTGCTGGCCGAGCGCGTCCGGGGTGTACCACTTGCCGAGGCGGCTGATTTTGCCAACACGGCGGCTGCGCTCTCGACGCTGGGCTATGGCGCCATCGCACCTTTGCCTCGTCGTGCCGCCGTGGAGGCAGCACGCGTGGCAGGTCATCTTGTTGCTTGACCTGGATCAAGGCTCGGCGAGGCCTGCGCACCGAGATTTGGCCACTTGCCATCCAGAGGGTCTGTTGCCAAATGACCATTGGTCCTGCCACCCCCCGTCCGCGAAGCCCTGCCAGAAATCCGCTGGACATGATTGCCATGTGTCATGAGGCGCAAGCCGAAATGTGCGATGCGCTTGAGCATATCGCTGACGGCCTGCCAGACGACATCGATCGGCGATTGTGTGCCCGGCTGGCTGGCTGGTTGCAATTCGATCTGGCGCTGCACCACCATGATGAGGAAGAAGCCCTGTT
>NZ_JBIIDX010000234.1:0-2963 GCF_044238155.1 Aestuariivirga sp.
CGCCGTGCCGGGAAGCCAGGGTGTGCGGCGCAAGGTTGAGAGATCAGGCTTGAGCACGAAGTCGCCATAGCCCTTCTCCCAGCTGGTGGCCTTGTAGCCAGGCACCGGCTCCATCTCGATGTCGACGCCGAGCAGATAGTTGCAGCCGTGGGTTTCCTCATAGCCGCCATCGGCAAAGAACTTGGCATGGAAGCGCTTGCCCACCAGACGGCCTTGCAGGTCCACCATGGCGGCGACCACCGTGTCGATGGTGCCCGCCTTCACCTCTGCCTTCAGCTGTTCCAGCGTCAGCATGCCCTCACTCATGGTCGCTTCTCCCCTATCAGTTTCATTTTGCAGCAGCCTGGATCAGCGGCACCGACAATCGCTGCGCCCACTCGTCCTGGCCGCGCCCATCTGCCACCAGATCATTGCGGATCTCGATCATGGCATGTTCAAGCCCGCGCGCGAAGCCATGCAGGTTGAGCGTGTGCAAGACCCCGTCCTTCGGGCCGTAGGGCTCATTGAGCCTGGCATCGACATTCGGAAAGCTCTTGATGAGCTTCGCAGACAGCGCGGTATCGCGGTCATGCAGGATGCCCAGCTCAACGCTGCGGGCCTTGCCCTTGTAGACGGGCGTGAAACTGTGAATGGAGACGACCAGCGAGCGCATGCCCGCCGCGGCGCGCCTGTCCAGCAGGCGCGAGACGCCATCATGGAACGGCCGGTAGATGTCCCGGATGCGGGCAAGCCGCTGGTCTTCGGGCAGCCGCCTGTTGCCGGGAATGGCGGTGAGCTCGCTCATCTCCGGCATGGCATCGGCGGACTCCGGCGGCCGATTGCAATCATAGGCAAGCCGTGAGTAGCGCTGCAGCGCCAGCGGCGCGTCAATCAGACGAGACAAGAGCCGCGCAACCTTTTCCGCACCGATGTCCCAGGCGATGTGGCGTTCAAGCTCGGCAGCCGGCAAACCCAGCGTGCCAAGTGCGCGCGGCAGTCGGCAGGAGGCATGTTCGCAGATCAGCACGAAGGGCGAGCGCCCCTCTTCGTTTATGGCAAGGAACGGGTGTTCCTCGTCGTCCTGGAGCAACGCTCCCATGCAAGGCATCTCCGGCACGCTTCACGGAATCTGAAGCGATAATTTCAGATTGTGTGATGCCTGTCAATTTCGTTACAGTGAGCAACGGTCGCGAGGAGATCTGCGATGCCGCCCAAACAGGCAACCACCGTTGCCGAGAAACTGCGCCTGATGTCTGGCAAGCTTACTGCTGCCGAAGGCAAGCTGATGGCCGCCCTGTTCGCCAACTATCCGGTGGCAGGGCTCGGCAGCATCACGGACTTTGCCCGCGCCGCCCAGGTGTCCACCCCTTCGGTGCTGCGGCTTGCGAAGAAGCTTGGCTTTGCAGGCTTTCCCGCCCTGCAGGAGGCCTTGCGGGCCGAACTCTCCGCCCGCCTGCAGAACCCGATTGCCAAGCACGAGCGCTGGGCGGCCGAAGCGCCTGACACCCACATCCTCAACCGGTTTGCCTCCGCCGCGATGGAGAACCTTTCGGGCTCGCTACGGCTGATGGATCACCGTAGCTTTGATGCCGTGGTGGCACTGATCGGAGATCAGAGGCGCCGCATACATGTGGCAGGCGGCCGGATCACCGGGGCGCTTGCCGCCTATCTGGTGACCCATCTGCAGATGGCCAGACCCGGGGTGAGCCTGGTTCCAGCGACACAATCGCTCTGGCCACAATATCTGTTGGATATCGGGCGCAATGACCTCGTCCTGCTGTTTGACATCCGCCGCTATGACGCAGGCCTGTTCGATCTTGCCGCTTCCGCCACAGAACGGGGGGCAAAAGTCGTGCTCATTACCGATCAGTGGATTTCACCAATCGCGAGGCTAGCCGTGCAGTCACTTCCCTTACGCATCGAAGCGCCCTCGAGCTGGGACTCGAACATCGTGCCGCTGTTCATGGCCGAAGCGCTCGTGGCCGCCACCGTCAATGCCTGCTGGCGGGAGGCGGCAGACCGGATCGCCGCACTCGAGACCCTGGCTGACGCCGGGCGGCGTGGCCGATGAGTGCCATTTTCGATTTTGTCATCGTCGGCGCAGGGTCTGCCGGCTGTGCAATGGCCAACCGGCTGTCGGAGGATCAAAGGACGACGGTCTGTGTTCTCGAGTTTGGCGGGAGTGACCGGGGTCCGCTCATCCAGATGCCCTCCGCCCTGTCCTACCCCATGAACATGGGCCTCTATAACTGGGGCTTCGAGTCGGAGCCCGAGCCGGGTCTGGGCGGCCGCCGCCTGGCGACGCCCCGCGGCAAAGTGGTGGGCGGATCCTCCTCGATCAATGGCATGGTCTATGTGCGTGGCCATGCACGCGACTTCGACCACTGGGAGGAGATGGGCGCCAAGGGCTGGGGCTTCCGGCACGTATTGCCCTATTTCAAGCGGCAGGAGACGAGCCATGGTGGCGAGGACGGCTGGCGCGGCGAGGCCGGCCCGCTGCATGTGAAGCGCGGATTGCGCCGCAATCCTTTGTACCAGGCCTTCATCACCGCAGGCCAGCAGGCCGGCTACCCCATGACCGAGGATTACAACGGCCGCCAGCAGGAAGGCTTCGGCGCCATGGAAATGACCGTGCACAAGGGCGTGCGCTGGTCGGCGGCCAATGCCTATCTGAAGCCCGCGCTCAAACGGGGCAATGTTCGGCTGATCACCCATGCACTCGCGCATCGCGTGCTGATGGATGGCAAGCGCGCCGTCGGGGTCGAATATGAGGCCGGTGGCGTGCTCCGCCAGGTCAGGGCGCGGCGGGAAGTGATCATCGCGGCCTCGACCATCAACTCTCCAAAGCTTCTGCAGATGTCCGGCATCGGTGCGCCCGATGTGCTGAAAACGGCCGGCATTCCCGTCATCCACGCCCTGCCGGGCGTCGGCGAGAATCTGCAGGATCACCTCGAAATCTATTTCCAGGTCCGCTGCCGGGAGCC
>NZ_JBIIDX010000235.1:0-2957 GCF_044238155.1 Aestuariivirga sp.
CACCTATCGCAGCCGCGGGCTCATGTTCGAAACGTGCCTCCGGCGAGGCGAGTGGGGGACGCTCGTGTTCAGGAGGCCAGGCTGAGCCCGCACATGAAAAAGACGCCCGGGCGGGAGGGCACCCAGACGTCTTCATGTTGCCGGCCAGATCGCCGGCTAAACCTTCTCGCGCAACTCTCAGGCGCCCCAGACCGCCCGGGAAATTTCCGAGCGCTTCATGCCGATGTCCTCGAGAAGCCGGTCATCGAGCTGTGACAGCTGACGCTCCGCACGGCTGCGGGCAAAATAGTTGCGAACCCGGCCAAGAAGGCCCGTGCCCATGCTGTAGCCGCCGGAGTGGATGGCCTCGCGGCCGTAGGTGATCGTGCTCATGTTCTCTATCCTCTTCATCTCTCAATCAATGCTCGCTCGGAGCAACGCTTCGAGGGTCAATGCAAGATTTTAACTGCGATGCCGAACATGTAGGACGCAGTTGCAGCATAAACCATCGCTGAAAATGACCCTATTCCATGCTCTGAACGCATATCTATATATCTCGCGTTGCCCGGCGCAAACCGCCGCGTCTGGGATATGTTTTAAAGTTTGATTTTGACGACATTATTGCAGGTTAAGCCACATTTTGGCCATGGAACCTAACAGCCGGTTACTTGTCGCTTTTGATTTTTTATATGTCGTTTTGGCTGATTTTTCATGCGTCTTACGCATATGTCTTTTTCTGGATCATGTTGCGACGCAAAAACAAATGCCCGGCCTGCAGGCCGGGCATCAATCGTAAAACAGACGTGTAAGCCTCAGGCGGCGACGAGGTTACCAGCCGAGCTCCTGCCGGTGCGCTTGTCGGTCACGATCTCGAAGGAGACCTTCTGGCCCTCCTTCAGGGTGCGCAGACCGGCACGCTCCACGGCCGAAATGTGCACGAACACATCCTTGCTGCCGTTATCCGGTTGAATGAAGCCGTAGCCCTTCTGCTCGTTGAACCACTTCACAGTACCCGTATTCATGGGTTTTTCCTTACGTTGGGTTGTCGTCAGCCCTGCAAGGCCTGCAACAGCCAGAGCAAGACCATGGTCGAGAATTGGAGGAGTCTTGCGTGCGCGTCCCAACGGGTGCGAAGCGGCCAATCGTCCGGCCCAAGTTTCGATGACCAAAAATATGTAGCAAACATGCCGTTTTTGCAAGATCAATTAGAAGTGTTTGATTAACCTGGTTGCAACCATAACACATGGGCCCGGCCGGGTTGTGGCTCAGGGCCCGTCAACGGCAGAGTTTCCTGAACGGGCGTGATGCTCTAAGCGTTGCTGGTCATGACAGAACCCCATCGCCACCGTCTTCGACTGCTGCGCGCCGAACTGAAGCGGCGCAAGCTCACCGGTTTCTATGTACCCCGCGCTGATGAGTTTCAGGGGGAGTATGTCGCCCCCTATGCAGAGCGCCTCTACTGGCTCACCAATTTCCGCGGCAGCGCAGGCGTTGCGATCATCACCGAGCGGCATGCTGCGATTTTTGTTGATGGCCGCTATGTGATTCAGGTGCGCCAGCAGGTCGACGACAGGTTGTTCAGGCCCTTTCACCTCATCGAGGAGCCGCCCGCGCAGTGGATCAGCAACAACCTCAAGGCCGGCGACCGGCTTGGCTATGATCCCTGGCTGGTGACCGCCGAGCAGGCGGCCCGGCTACAGGCTGCCTGCGACAGCGTCGGGGCACAGTTCGTGCCGACATCGCCAAACCCGATCGATGCGGTCTGGCCAGAGCAGCCCGCGCGTCCGCTCGTGCCGATCACGATCCAGCCACTGAAGTTTGCAGGCGAGACCGCAGCCGCAAAGATCAAGACCATGCGCAAGGCATGCCTTGGCAAAGCGGACGCACTCGTCCTGACCCAGCCCGACAGCGTGGCATGGCTTCTCAACCTGCGCGGATTTGACGTGCCGCATACGCCGGTCGTCTCTGCCCAGGCGATCCTGCCGGGCACGGGCGAGCTGACGCTGTTCATCGATCCGCGCAAGGTGACCGGCGCAGTAAGCGCATATCTGCATGGGATTGCCGAAATCCGACCTCCTGCCGAGATCAACGCGGCACTCAAGAGGCTGGGCCGAAAGGCAGCGCGGGTGCTGATCGATCCCGCCTGGACCCCGGAGCACATCCGCCAGCTTCTGGCGGCGGCAAGGGCCGACATCATCGCCAGGCCAGACCCTGTGGCGCTGGCCAAGGCTCGCAAGAACCAGACAGAACGCGAAGGCGCGCGCCAAGCCCAGAAACGCGACGGGGTTGCCATGTGCCGCTTTCTGCACTGGCTGGAGCTGGAGGCCCCGGCCGGCCGCCTCACCGAGCTGGATGCCGCAGAGAGGCTGAAGAGCTTTCGCGACAGTTCTGGCAAGCTCAAGGATCTCTCCTTCGAAACGATACCCGCCGCGGGCCCGCACGCCGCAATTCCGCATTATCACGCGACGACCCAGTCAAACCGCAGGATCGGCCGCAATGAGATCTTCCTCATCGACTCCGGCGGGCAATACCTCGACGGTACCACAGACATTACCCGCACCGTGATCGTCGGACAGCCAACACCCGAGATGAAGGACCGCTTCACACGCGTGCTGAAGGGCATGATCGGACTGTCGGTGATCCGCTTTCCCAGGGGCACCACCGGCTCTCAGATCGATGTGCTGGCGCGCCAGACACTATGGATGGCGGGCCTCGATTTCGACCACGGCACGGGACATGGCGTGGGCGCCTACCTCTCGGTGCATGAAGGGCCGGCACGCATCAACAAGTCAGACCGCACCGCACTCGAGCCGGGCATGATCCTGTCGAACGAGCCCGGCTACTACAAGCAAGGAGCCTACGGCATCCGCATCGAGAACCTCATCATGGTGCATGAAGCCAGGCAAATCGACGGCGGCGAACGCGCGATGCTGGGCTTCGAGACCCTGACGCTGTGCCCCATCGACCGGCGGTTGATC
>NZ_JBIIDX010000236.1:0-2940 GCF_044238155.1 Aestuariivirga sp.
CCGCGGCAGCGGCGGGCTATGCGCCCTTGACACTCGGCACCGATGGCGGCGGCTCGATCCGAATACCAGCCGGTTTCACCGGCATCTTTGGCCATAAGCCGTCCTTCGGGCGGGTTCCGGCCTGGCCACTGTCGCCGTTTGGCACCGTGGCGCATGTCGGCCCGATGACCCGCACTGTGGAAGATGCCTGCCTGATGATGAATGTCATCGCCCAACCCGACTCGCGCGACTGGCACGCCCTGCCCTATGACGCCACCGACTATACCGCGAAGCTGGATAAGCGCCTCAGGGGCCTGCGGATCGCCTTCAGCCCAACACTTGGCTACGTGAAGGTTGATCCAGATATCGCGGACCGCGTCAGGGCGGCGGTGCGTGTGCTTGAAGACCTGGGCGCCGATGTGGATGAACTCGATCCCGGTTTTTCCGATCCCGTGGCATGTTTCCGCACACTATGGTGGTCCGGCGCCCGCGCCCTGCTGGGACGTCTGGCGCCTGACAGGCTTGCGCTGCTGGACCCCGCACTGGCCGATGTTGTCGAGCGGTCCCGCGACATCACCCTCGACGACTACCAGGATGCGGTGCGCGCGCGGGGCCTTCTGGGCGCCCAGATGCGCCAATTCATGGACAATTTCGATTTGCTGGTCACGCCGGCACTACCCCTGGCTGCCTTCGCCGCAGGCCAGATCGCACCACAGGTCATCGACACGACCGACGACTGGGTGACGTGGACCCCGTTCAGCTACCCCTTCAACCTCACGCAGCAACCCGCCGCCAGCATACCGTGCGGCTTCACTGCGCAGGGCCTTCCCGCCGGAATGCAGCTGGTAGGCCGCATGTTCGATGACCGAACCGTGCTCCGCGCCGCCCACGCCTATGAGCGGGCCGCCGGATGGCACAAGGCCCGCCCGCCCGCACTGTAGATCAGGCGGCGTGGTCGTGCTGGAGCCGGGAGATCTCGTCCTTGAGCCTGAGTTTCTTGCGCTTCAGCTCGGCGATCTCGGCATCGGTCGATGCCGGGTGGTTCATGGCATCGGACAACTGAGCCTCAAGGGCCTTGTGCCGGGACTGCAACTCATTCAGATGCGCTTGAAGACTCATGCGAACCTCCGCTGATTGCGATGAGTGGATGATGCCATAGACTTGGGGGCTTGTCGAACCCTTGCCAAGGGCATTAGTGAATAAGCTGCCAAGGAATTCGTGAAATCCGGAGATACTGGGGGACGATGCCAAAACTGGATGTGATACAGGAGGTGCAATTGCGCAATCAGTTGCAGAACCTGATCCAGCAACACCGTGACCTCGACACCGCGGTACACTCGCTCGAACAGACCGGAACCGGCGACCAGCTGCAGCTGCGCCGCCTCAAGAAGATGAAACTGGACATCAAGGACAAGATCCAGATCATCGAAAACATGCTGATTCCCGATATCATCGCCTGAAGAAACGGAACCGCCCGTGACCAATCCACCGCCTCCCGTCGCCATCATCATGGGCAGCCAGTCCGACTGGGCCACGATGAAGCATGCAGCTGAGACGCTTGACGCTCTGGGCATTCCCCATGACGACAGGATCGTATCGGCACACCGCACGCCGCAGCGGCTCTATGAGTTCGCCAGCACGGCGGCAGACCGGGGGGTTCGGGTGATCATTGCCGGGGCGGGCGGGGCGGCCCATCTGCCCGGCATGACGGCCGCCATGACCCGCCTTCCGGTATTTGGGGTGCCGGTTGAGTCGAAGGCCCTGTCCGGACAGGACTCGCTGCTTTCCATCGTCCAGATGCCGGCAGGAATTCCGGTCGGAACTCTGGCGATCGGCAAGGCCGGCGCCATCAACGCGGCACTGCTAGCCGCCAGCGTTCTGGCCCTGACCGATGCCGCCCTTGCCGGGCGGCTGGAGGGCTGGCGTGCCCGGCAGACCGCCAGCGTGGCCGAGCGCCCGTCGGACCAGCCATGATGCCGCTCCCGCAGCCTCTGCCCCCCGGCTCCCGGGTCGGCATTCTGGGCGGCGGCCAGCTGGCCCGCATGCTGACCCTGGCTGCGGCCCGACTTGGCCTCGACTGTCACATCTTCGCGCCCGAGCCAGAAAGCCCGGCCTTTGCCGTGGCCGCCGCCCGCAGCCTTGCCCGCTATGATGATTTCACCGCCCTCGAGACCTTCGCCAGACAGGTGGACGTCGTCACCTATGAGTTCGAGAACGTTCCCGCGGACACAGCCGCCTTCCTCGCAGAGCGCGTGCCGGTGGCGCCAGCTGTCGCCGCGTTGAAGACCGCCCAGGACCGGGCCTTGGAAAAAACCTTCATCAGCGGCCTCGGCATCCCCGTGGCGCCGTTTGCGGCCGTGTCCAGTCTCGCCGAACTCGAGGCAGCCCTGGAGCGAATCGGGCGGCCTGCGGTGTTGAAGACCCGCCGCTTCGGCTATGACGGCAAGGGGCAGAGCAAGATACTTGCCACCACCGAGCCAGCGGCAGCCTTCGCGGAGATTGGCCACCAGCCCGCGGTACTGGAAGGTTTCGTCCGGTTTTCCTGCGAGATATCGGTGATTGCGGCGCGCGGCTGGCATGGCGAAGTGGCCGTCTACGACGTTCCGGAAAACCACCATGAGAACCATATCCTGAAAACCTCGACGGTGCCTGCCCGGATCGGGACAGCCGTGGCCGACCGTGCGCGCGCCTACGGCGGGCAGATCATCGCGGCCCTCGGCTATGTCGGCGTCATCGGCATTGAAATGTTCGTTGCGGGCAATGAGGTCATCGTCAATGAAATCGCTCCGCGTGTGCATAATTCCGGGCATTGGACGATGGACGCCTGCCATGTCTCACAGTTCGAGCAGCACATCCGGGCCGTATGTGGCTGGCCTCTGGGCACGGCAGAGCGTCATTCTGACGTGGTGATGACCAACCTCCTGGGAGAGGAAGCCAGCCGCTGGCAGGAACTGGCAGGAG
>NZ_JBIIDX010000123.1:0-10553 GCF_044238155.1 Aestuariivirga sp.
CCACAGCCTCTGCGCCATGCGCGACGGCCTCGGCAACGGGGCGCGGCAAGAAGACAGTCCGCACAGGCCCGCCCCGCAAGGCGGCAGCAACCGCGGCAAGATCTGCCCAACCATAGCCGCCAGCCCTGCCGTCACTCACCTCATGTAGGCCCTGCTGGCCAGCAGCAATGGCATTGGCAATGAGTCGCGCAAGGTCACGCCCGTGGATGAGGGAAAACCTTGAGTCGGAGCGGCCCGGAATTGCGGCGATCGGGCCCGAAAGGGCCCGGATGAGTGGCAGCGTGCCGCGGTCACCCGGCCCATAGACGGCGGGCGGCCTGATGATCATGGCGTTGAGCGCGGGCATTTCTGCCAAAATCAGGTCCTCGCCGGCACGCTTGCTAGCCGCATAGGCAGACAGATGCGGTTCACGCGCAGCCAGCGAGGAAACATGGATGAGGCGTCGAAGTGCGGCAGCATGCGCCGCAGAGATGACTGCGCGGGTTCCGTCTGCATTGACCGTGAAATAGCCCTCGCGCGTGGTCGCGGCAATTGCTCCCGCCAAGTGAACAGCTGCATCAGCACCCTTGAGCAGGGCCTTCAGCGCTTCATGATCAGACAGGCTGCCCACGACTGTTTCCACGCCAGCAGGCAGAGCCACAGAGCCAGGCTTGCGAACCAGCGCACGCACACGCTGGCCACGCGCCACGAGCTCGGCCACAAGATGACCCCCTGCAAAACCGGTCGCACCGGTAATCGCGATTGTTTCCGTCATGAACCTTGCAAGCCCCGGCTTACGGCGCCCGGGGTCAGAGTGCGGCCTCAAGGCCGTCCTGTGCCGGGGCAAGCGAGGCCACGGTCAATTCGGCGATTTCACCAGACAGGAACTTCTGCCGTGCCAACGCGCGTGAAAGCTTCCCTGAAGACGTGAAGGGCAGGCTCTTGGGCGGTACAAGAACCACACGGCAGTCAACGCCAGCGCTCCGGTGCACCACGGCAGCAACCTCATGGCGCAAGGCCTCGGCGGCCATCATATCCTTAAGGCGGCACTCGACCAGCACCACGACCTCGTCTTCGCCAAGGTCAGTCTCGACGGCGAAAGCCGCTACATCGCCGTCCCGCAACGGCTCGATCTGCTCGGCCGACCATTCAATGTCCTGTGGCCAGATGTTGCGGCCATTGTGCAGGATCAGGTCCTTGGCGCGACCGGTGATGACCAGTTCCCCCGCCAGCCAATATCCCATGTCGCCGGTGTCAAGGAAACCATCCGGACCGACAACGGCGGCGGTGGCTTCATCGCTCTGGAAGTAACCATCCATCAGGCTCGGTGTCCGCACGAAGACCCGTCCCACGCGACGTTCGTCCAGCACCCGGCCCTCGGCATCCCTTACCTCGACGATGCTGCCTGCGAGCGGACGGCCACAGGCGACGAAACGCCGGACATTTCCACCTGACGAAGGAACCGCCAGCCCCTCGGACTTCAGAGCCGTGCGGTCCACCGCATCAATCCGGATGGGCCGGGGAGCGTCAGCAAATGAAATGGCAAGCGTCGTCTCCGCCATACCGTAGCTTGGCAGAAAGGCCTCGCTCCGGAAGCCGGCCACTGCCAGCCTTTCTGCAAAAGCTTCCAGCACGTCGGGGCGCACCATGTCGCCGCCAATACCTGCCGCACGCAACCGGGAGAGATCAAGGCTCGAAGCCTCACCATTGATGCGGCGGGCAGCCAGGTCGTAACCGAAGCTCGGAGAGTATGTGATGGTGGACTTGTTCTCCGACATGAGCTTGAGCCAGAGCGCTGGTCTGCGGGCGAAAGCGGACGTAGCCAGAAAATCGACGCTCACCTGGCCCAGAACTGGCGACAGGCAGAAACCGACCAGCCCCATGTCGTGATAGAGCGGAAGCCAGGAGAAGCCACGGTCATCGGCGGTCGTCCGCAAACCCTCGCGCAGAATGCTGCGGGCGTTCGCAATGATCGCGCGCTGAGAAATCAGCACGCCCTTGGGGTTCGAGGTCGAGCCCGAGGAATACTGGATATAGGCGGCTTCATCCGGGCCAAAGGGCTCCAGCTTGGATGCAGCCTGAGGCAGGGCCTGAAGCTCTGCATGGGTCAACACATGCGCAACGCCTGCCCGCCCGGCAGCCACAGAAATATGGCCTTTGAGATCATCGCCACAGATTGCCGCCTGAACGCGGGCCGCCGCGAGCATGCCCGCGACGCGATCGATGTAGGGCTCCTTCCCGCCGATATACATGGTGTAGGGCAGCGGGCAGGCTATGAGGCCGGCGTATTGACACGCGAAGAAAACGAACATGAAGTCTGGCCCGGTCTCGGCCACGATGGCTACGCGGTCTCCTCGGTTGAGCCCGAGAGACAGCAGCCGGCGCGCAGTGCCAACCGCCTGGCGACGCAAGTCGGAATAAGGCAGGACTGAATTGAGGGCACCCCGCGCCGAAAAGAAGTTGAAACCGGTCACGCCGCGCGCCGCGTAGTCGAGGCCTTCCGCGAGCGTGTCGAAACCGGCAAGATTCTGAACGAGGCTCCGATTTGATGTGGGCGTCGGCACAGCCGCCGATGCGGCGTCGTCGCTCCGCTTCAAAGCGCTCTGCATCAAATCGAACCCCATTTACTATGTCCGCCGTCCACACCCCACCCCTAACTGCCGGAGGAATGCCCATTAACCCATAATTTTTCGTATCAGCCCCGCCAAGTCGGAGGAAATCAATTGTTGTTTCAAATTGTAACAGACGAATTCAGTTTAGTAATAGAAGTTATAAATCATAATGTTATGCCATTAAAATAAAGTACCGCCGCAAGAATAGCGAGGGCGCCAAACGACAGGCCCGAAAGCCAGGCGAGAACGAGCGATGCCAGACCATAGCCGGACGGTACGGCAGCCTGCGGCAAGGCAGCGGCCTGCCGCTCCCGGACTACCAGCCGGTGGGCCATGTGGCGGCGAATGGCCGCCGCAGCGGCGTCGCGATCAGCAGTTTCAAGCAAGACTTCCCTCTCATCCTGACGGTCCTGGAGGAACCGGTAGGTGCGGTGGTCAGGCTCCATGACCACATAGGAGGTCAGATCAATCCACAGCTTTGGTGTTTCGCCCGGCAGAAGAGTGAGGTCGAACAGCGCCCTGGCCTCCGGCGAGGCCTGAACAGCCGGCAGAAGATCGTCTTTCAGGATCTGTAGCCGAAGCGACTTTGAATCGCGGAGGTCGCGGGCAGCCTCGAAATGAACTGCCTCGGCCAGGCGGGCCTCTCGCAAGGCAATCACCATGGCATCCCTGTCCTGAATGACGACCGGCTTACCCATATTTGGCCATCTCCTCGCTCATCGCCCGGGGCGTCCCAAAACGGGATGCGCGCCCCGGGCAAAATCGCTCCCTGCGACCAGCATGCATGCGGCATGCCAGTTGCGCGCCTCAGCGCTCGCCGAAGGGCCGTGCGATCAAACGCGTAAGACCGCTGTCATGCAACCCCTCAACCCCGATCGGCATCTCAGGGCTGCGTCGGCTGGCGCTGCGGCTTGCAAACAGCCGGTCCCACAGCGACAGCAGTGCCGAATAGTTGGAATCGGTGTCGCGACGAAGGGCGTGGTGATGCACCCAGTGGATCGAGGGCGTGACAATCAGGAAGGACAGCGCCCGCTCAAGGCGCGGTGGCAGGCGTAGGTTGGAGTGGTGGAACATGGCCGAGACGGCCAGAAGTGTTTCGAACACGATCACGCTGATCAGCGGCACGCCCAGCACAATGATCACCCCCGCCCGCACCAGGGAGGACAGCAGCACCTCGCCAAAATGAAAGCGCAGGGCAGAGCTGGCATCGAGGAACTCATCAAGATGATGCACCTCATGGAAGCGCCAGAGTACTGGCCAGACATGATTTGCGCGGTGCCACCAGTAGATCCAGCAATCAAGCAGCACGAGATCAAGACCCAGACCGAGCCAGCCGCTCCACCAGGCCGGCCGCCAGTCAAATGCGTAGGAGACTGCAAATGCAGACAGGGGCACGACCACGGCCCATGACAGCACGGCATTCACCCCGGCCAGCGACAGGTTTTTCGCAACACGCCGCAGACCGCCCAACGCCAGCGCCACCGGCCAGATGCGCTCGGCCACCAGCAGCAGCACCAGCACCACCAGAACCACCAGCCCTTTGTAGGAAAGCAGCAGCGCAAGCGTTTCCATCACCGCGTGTCCTGCAACGTCATGCCGCAGCCTGCCGAGCGGCAAGGACGGCGGCGGCGAATTCAGCAAAGCCATGCCCACCCTCGCCAGCCGTCACATAACGCGGCAAATGCGCCATGATCTTCACATAGGGCCTTATGTTTGAAACACCGATGCCCAACCTGAAGGCTGCGTACATCGGCGCATCATTGGGAGAATCTCCGCAATAGGCAATCGATTGATTGTCACGGTCGACATCAATGCCGAAACAATCGGCGAGAAAGGTTCTGCTCATGGTGAGTTTGTCATGGGCCCCGTACCACGCGTTGACATGGATCGAGGAAACCTTGGCCATTGCACCTTCACGATGGAAGGCAGCCGCAATCTCCTGCGCGGCAGCGATTGGCAGCGGTGGAACATCCTCACAGAAATCAATCGCCACATCGATCTCGCGATAGGCCTGGTCCGAGGCGATGGCGGTGCCTGGAAACTCTGCCAGAACCTTTCGCGCAATCGCCCAGAGGCGCGCCGCGTTGGCGCGGCGTTCATCAGCAGTCTGGGCATAGGCCCGGATCATTTTCCTTTCGGTCTCATCGTAGCGGAAATAAAAGGCGCCATTCTCACCGACCACGCCATCGACCGGCCACTGCCTCGCAATCATGTCGCACCAGCCAGCTGGCCGCCCGGTGATCGGAACAACCTTTATCCCCGCACGCCGCAGGCTCCATAACGCATCGAAGGCCTCGGCCGGAAGCCTGCCATGCAGGGTCAGCGTGTCGTCGATGTCGGTCAGCACGGCCCGCACCCCGGCCAGCAGACTGCGCGGGGCATCTCTCAATGGCTGCATGCTCATATCAGGCTCGCTCTGCTTGGGCCGAACGGCGCGATGAGTGGATCGCGCATCCCGGTGAGAATCTCCTGCGCGGCAAACTGACCCAGAGCTGGCGCCAGCGTCACGCCGGAATGGGTTACGATGGTGTAAAGCCCGTCGCGGGACTGCGGCCGGCCAATTGCCGAAAATCCGTCGGCCGGAGTGGGTCGATAGCCGATCGTGAAGCCGTCCAGTCCAAGCCCCTGCGCGCCTTTCACCATTCCTTCGACCTTGGACTGAAGCTCCTCGGCAAGCGCTTCAGCACTGTCCACAGGGTCATTTCCGGTAAAGTCAGTGCCCGCTACCAAACGGCCACTGCTGGTCTGGCGCAGGTGGAGGCCGGGCGTCATCACAAGGCCGGTCAGCAACCGCGGGGCGGGCCTGCTGTGCGCGAGCAGCCCCGCCGGCGCCGTCAAGCGAAGCATGATGCCAAGGCTGTCCAGCAAAGCGGCAGTGGCGGCCCCGGCAGCCACCACAATTTCGTCGGCATGGATCACGCCCTCCTCGATCATCACGCCACAGACCCGGCCATGCGACTCGACCAGCCATCTGACCGGCGTTCCCGCCATTACCTCGGCGCCCCGCGCCTGCGCGGCAGCAAGCAGGGCCTGGGCCGTGGCAAGAGGCTCAAGCATGCCTTCTCCCGCAACATGATAGGCATGGTCCGGCAGCTGGGTCAGATTGGGCTCGATGTCGCCAATCTCAGAGCGGCTTACCCGGCGGATGGGATGCCCCCAGGCCGCGCGCTCGGCCGCATAGGCATCAAGTTCCGCAGGCGGCAGATCCCAGATCAAGCCACCGCACCAGTCGACGTGCAGACCAGGCACCTCACCCGCGAGGCGCCGCCACTCGGCAATGGAACGCATGCGCAGCTGGAAATAGGGCTCCGGATTGCCCCAGCTTGCATTGATCCACGCCCAGCTGGCGCGCGTGGCGAGTCCGCCCGGCGCGTCCGCCTCGATTACCGTCACCTTGGCGCCGCCCTTGGCCAGATGATAGGCGACGGAGGAGCCGATGATACCCGAACCTATGACGATGACGCGCTTCGGCATGATCCTCAATCCAGACAGCAGATCAGAATTTCACGTGCTGAGCACCCTTGGTGTCCAGCATGGCGCGGGCCTCGTCTGCCGTGGCGATGTCGATCGAGAGCTCTTCGAGAATGTGCCTGATCTTGGCGACAAGTGCCGCATTGGATGGCGCAAGCTGGCCCTTGCCTAGAAACAGGTTGTCCTCAAGCCCAACCCGCACATTGGCGCCCATCGTGGCCGCCATGGTGGTGAAGGGAAGCTGGAAGCGGCCCGCAGCGAGGACCGACCAGTGATACTGGTCGCCGAACAGGCGCTCCGCCGTCTCGCGCATGGTGAGCACGTTCTGCGGGTCAGGGCCGATCCCGCCAAGGATGCCGAAGATCGTCTGTACGAACAACGGCGGCGTCACCAGCTTGCGATCAAGAAAATGGGCGAGCGTGTAGAGATGCCCCACATCATAGCACTCAAATTCGAAGCGCACGCCATGGCCCCTGCCGAGACGCTCGAGAATTTTCTCGATGTCGCCAAAGGTGTTGCGGAAGATCGCGTCCTTCGATGCCTCCAGGTGAGCGCGTTCCCAGTCATGCTTGAAGTCGCTGTAGCGGTTAAGCATTGGATAAAGGCCAAAATTCATCGACCCCATGTTGAGCGACGTCATCTCGGGCGAAAAGCGTTCCGCGGCAGCGATGCGATCATCGATGCTCATGCCCTGGCCGCCGCCCGTCGTTATGTTCACGATGGCATCGCAGGACTGTTTGATTCGCGGCAGGAAGGCATTGTAGGTATCGGGAGCCGGTGAGGGCCTGCCGTTTTCAGGGTCACGCGCATGAAGATGGAGGACGGCAGCGCCGGCCTCGGCAGCGGCAATGGCCTGCGCCGCGATTTCGTCCGGCGTGACCGGCAGATAAGGCGACATCGAGGGCGTGTGGATGGATCCGGTAATGGCGCAGGTGATGATGGTCTTGGATTTCTTGCGCAATGCGAAAGCTCCCCTTGGCATGACTTCGGGGGCAAGTTACCGGGGCCAGGGGGCTGCGTCACGCGGAAGTTTGCCAGATCAGACAAAGCAAGCTTGCGGCAAGGTGCGCCCGATAGGTGTCGCCCAGGTTTTCACTTTTCCGGCGCCCCATGACGTCGATGCTGCGCATACTTCTTGCGGTGGTCTCCGGTATCACGGGCCTTGCTGCACTCTATCTGGTTAACAGCCCCGGCCAGCCTGTCTATGGCAAGGCCCTGGAGGTGGCTGCGATCACGCTATTGCTGGCCATCACGCTGATCAGCACGGTGGGAGACGTAGTGAAGAAGCAGCCCGCGGCAGGCCCGAGCGCCACTCCGCCAGCGGAAGGGCCTGCCACATCCCTCATGTCGAGCGCAGAGGATGGCAACGCGGTTCAGCTTGAGGTCAGCAAGCTTCTGGCGCTGCTGCGCCAACATGCCGAGGCCAACGGCAACTTTTCGAATGTTCTCGAGCGCGCACGTGATGACCTGCACGAGAGCCTCAAGGCCGAACAGGTTCGCATCATCATCTCATATTTGATGATCGAGAACGACAAGATGAAGGCGCGCACGGCCAATCTGCAGGCCAACCTCGAAACCTCGCAGCGCCAGATCGAACGCCTCAAGAACAATCTCGCAACGGCCGAGGCCCAGGGGCTCAGCGATCCGCTGACCGGGCTAAAGAACCGGCGGGGCTTCGACGTGGTCCTGTCATCTCAGGTGGCGGCCTGCCGCAGCGGTGGCCCGCCACTGTCTCTCATCCTCGCCGACATCGATCATTTCAAGGCCATCAACGACCGGTATGGTCATCCGGCAGGAGACGATGTTCTGAAGTGGTTTTCCAGGATCCTCTCGGGGAATGTGAAGGGCCGCGACACTGTGGCTCGCTATGGCGGCGAGGAATTCGCCGTGATTCTGCCCGCCACTCCCCTGGAAAACGCCTGCAAGGTGGCCGCCCACATCAAGGCCCAACTGGAACAGCAGGTCTGGCAAAAGCCTGGCGCGCCCAACACCATGCTCCGGGTGACCGCCTCGTTCGGGGTGGCGGAACTAACCGATGGTGAGGGTACCAGCGGCCTGGTCGCCCGGGCGGATTCCAGGCTGTATGAGGCCAAATCAGGCGGCCGGAACCGGGTGGCCGCCTAACCCACTCCGCTGCCAGTGGGTGATGCCTCATGGGACCAGCCAAACAAGCCCATTGCACGCCGTCGCATGATCGTCATATTCTGTTGAAATGAAAGAAGAAGCCGGATCAACCGGCCGGGGAGTTTTTTTGACGACGCTCGGGCGCTTCTGCCCCAGCGAACACGGAGGAATGTCACGAATGACGAAGCTTACTTCTGCGCAGGAAACCATGCGCGCCGCGGCGCTTTCGCGCCGCACACTGCTGAAATCCGCCGCTGCCTTGGGCGCGGTGGGTCTGGCCGGTCCACTCTATACCCGCAATGCGCTCTCCTCCTCGGGCGAGATCAACTTGCTGATGTGGTCGGACGAGTTCCCGGATCCGGTGATCCCGAACTTCGAGAAGGCCACGGGCATCAAGGTCAACCAGACCCCCTTCTCGCAGAACGAGGAGCAGATCAACAAGCTCCAGGCGACCGGCGGCGAAGGTTTCGACCTCTGCCAGCCGACGCGTGACCGCGCGCCACAGTTCCAGGACCTGGGCGTGCTCGCACCCTTCGACACGAACAAGATGAAGAACATCGGCAATGTCATGCCGTCCATGCTTGAGGCTTCGAGCAGCGTCTGGACGTGGGATGGCGGCCTGCATCACCTGCCGCATTGCTGGGGCTCGGAGGCCATCTCGTGGCGCACCGACCTTTACAAGGGCAACCCCGCTGACCTGAGCTTCGGCTCTCTGTGGGCCGAGGACGTTAAGGGCCATGTTCAGGGCCGTCCGCACTCGCTGCTGCTCGGCATCGGCCTGTGGATGGACGCCTCCGGCAAGCTGCCCTCGAACCGCATGCTCGATGCGTTCAAGGATCCGGATTCGATGAAGAAGATCTACGACCAGATCCTGCCCTTCGCCATCGAACACAAGCCCTGGATCAAGCAGTTCTGGGACTCGGCCGACAACACAAAGTCGGGACTGATGGAGAACGACGTTTGGATCGGCCAGACCTGGGATGGTCCTGCCTTGTCGCTCAAGAAGGAAGGCAAGCCCGTGTCCTATCAGGCACCAAAGGAAGGCGCGATCGCGTGGCTCGACGGCCTGTCGCTCGTCAAGGCTGCGAAGAATATTGATCAGGTCTATGCCCTCCTCGAATACCTGCAGACCCCGGAAGTTTCCGGCGCAGTTGCCGACGGTTCGGGCTACAACCCGGTCGTCACGGGCGCCGATGCTTTCCTTTCGGACGCTGCGAAGAAGAACTTCCAGGAAGCCTATCCGGGCGATGCGCTGAAGAACCTCTGGAACCGTCCGCCGGAGCCGTCATGGTTTGCCGAACTCCGCACGCAGTATGCGGACAAGTTCAAGGCCGCCTGATCAGTACGGTCAATTGCACGACATGGAACCAGCCCCGAAATTGGGGCTGGTTCTTTTTCAGCCAGTGATTGGTTCTACTTGAATTTGCAGCCGCTTCGATAGAAAGTCGGCTAAAGAGGCCGCGTAAGACGGCCAGTCTTTTGTATTCAGGGGTGGGGAGCGCATGAGCGCCGGCGTTGAGCTCGATCATGTTACGGTAAAGTTCGGACAGTTCACGGCGGTGGACGATGCGACGCTTGATATCCGGGGTGGGGAGTTCTTTTCCTTTCTGGGGCCGTCAGGCTGCGGCAAGACCACTATCCTGAGGACGGTTTCGGGGTTTCTCGATCCCTCTGCGGGCCGGGTGAGGATTGGGGGCCAGGACATGTCGGGCATCGGTCCCAACAGGCGGCCGACGGCGCTGATCTTCCAGAATCTGGCCCTTTTCCCGTTGATGACGGTTGCCGAGAACATCACCTATGGGCTGCGGGTGCGCGGCGTCTCGCGCGCCGAGCGCATGAAGAAGGCGGAGGAGCTGCTGTCGCTGATTGCCCTGCCCGACCAGGGGGGCAAGCTGGTGAGCGAGCTGTCCGGCGGCCAGAAGCAGCGCGTGGCGATTGCCCGGGCGCTGGCGGTACAGCCCAAGGTGCTGCTACTCGACGAGCCTCTGTCGGCGCTTGACCTGAAGCTGCGCCAGCACATGCGCAACGAGCTGCGCGCCATTCAGCGGCAGGTGGGCATCACCTTCATCTACATCACCCATGACCAGGGCGAGGCACTGACCATGTCGGACCGCATCGCGGTCATGTCGGACGGCGTCATCCAGCAGGTGGCGGACGGCAAGACCGTCTATGACAACCCGGACACGCCCTTCGTTGCGTCCTTTGTGGGCGAGAACAACCCCTTTGCCGGCCGGGTGGCGCGGGCTGAGGGCGAGTTCGCGCAGATCGAGACGGCACATGGGCTGCTGCGCGGCCGCAACCCCAAGGCCCTGAAGGCCGGAGACAGGGCCATCCTGTTCGTGCGGCCGGAATCCTTCAGGCTCGGCC
>NZ_JBIIDX010000124.1:0-10542 GCF_044238155.1 Aestuariivirga sp.
TCGAGAAGCTGTTCCGGGCATTTACGGACCAGATCGGAGGGTCGGAGATCCTTACTGACAAGACGCTTTCGCTCAAGAGGTGAACAAGACATGACGCTCAAGCTCTATGGACTGTCAAAATGCTCGACTTGCCAGAAAGCAATCGACTGGCTTGACGGAAAGAAAATCAGACACAGCTTCTCAGATGTGAAGGAGACCCCCGTAACGAAGGATCAGGTTGCCAAATGGTCCAAGGCGCTCGGCGGTTGGGACAAAATGATCAACAAGGCGGGATATACTTGGCGAGGGCTTCCTCCAGCGAAGACTGCCAATCTCACGGAAGCAAAGGCGGTCGCGCTGGCTGTCGATAATCCCTCGCTGATCCGCCGGCCATTGATCGAGCACAAGGACGGTACTGTGACTGTTGGATTCTCCAAGAAAATTCAAGAGCTTCTTGGTTGATCGCCGTCATCCCGGCCGGGATCACCCGGCCAGGTTCATCCTGCAAGGTCAGTTACGTACAAGTGGTCGTGTCATGCAGGTGGGGCCACCCTCGCCCTTGCGGCATATGTCGGTGCCTTTGATGACCTCTACCCTAACGCCCTTGGCCTTCATGCGGCGCTCCGTCTCGGGATTGCCCTCGACCATCATCGCGTGGCGTGGACCAAGGGCGAGAACATTGCAGCCCATGGTATCAAATTCTTCCTGCGGAACCTCTACAAAATCAATCCCTCTTGCCTCGAGGAACTCAATCTGACGGGCTGCCATAAGTGGTGGGTAGACGACCGCAAGGTCATGGTCCAGTGGTGACAGACAAGACATGAGATGGAACACATCCGAGCGCCCCTTGTAATGAGGCATGTCAAACCAGAGGATCTCAACGTCAGGACCAGCCAGTTCACCCAGTTGGCGCAGTCCCTCGAGATTGGTGCGGTAGCCAACTCCGGCCAGCAGCGTGAAGCGGTCGATCCATACCAGATCTCCACCCTCAATCTTGCCCTCGCCAGTAATCTCGCCGGCAATTGGAAGGCCATGTGCCTCAAGCGCGGCACCATTTATTGCGGCTTCCTTGCGCCGTTGCGCTTTGCCCATCCGTGGTTTGACAAGTCCGCGGGGCGTAACGATCAGGGCGTCGTGGGTGTAGATGGAATCAAGGGTAAGTCCTTCTCCGCCGGGAAGCTTGATGATCTCGGCGCCTGTGCTGGCAAGTATCTTTTCTACCTGCGCATATTCCCGTTTCGCATTTGCGAGGTCGGGACGAGAATGAAAATTGAGGTCCTTCCATTCCGCGTCAATCTTGGCATCGCTCATGAAGGCTGATTCCACATCGCGGATTGCCACTTTCTTCAATTGGCCCCAGTTGTTGAACGAACCGAAATCAAAGCTCATTTCCGTCTGATCCTAAAAATGAGGGCGCTGCCATCCTTCTCCTCGTCCAGAAGGGTGTGGCCCTGCTCATTGCAGAAGTGCGGCATGTCTATTGCGGACATGGGGTCTGTGGCAATCACCCTTAGCACCGTTCCGGATGGCATCGTTTGAAGGTGCTTGCGGGCCTTCAGCACTGGAAGCGGGCAGAGCAGGCCGGAGAGGTCGAGTGTTTTTTCTGAATGATTTCGGGGCATGACCAGGCTACAAGATAGCATCCTACGGGGGGAGACAACAACCGTGCCGGAACTTCTGACCAAACTGTCAGCCTGCGGCGTGGTGGACCTGCTGCTGGCTACTCCGCAACGCAAGCGCGGCCTCGAAAAACAGCCAGTTCCAGAGGTTCAGCTCCGCTTCTCCGGCGTCGAGGGTGATTGTCATGCCGGGCTGACCCGCAAGTCCGATAGCCGCATGTCAAAGCAATATACCCGCGGCACGGAAGTGCGGAATTCGCGGCAGTTGTCCATTGTCTCGTTCGAGGAACTGGCCGATGTTGCCAGCCGCATGGGGATCCCGGCCATCAAGCCGGGTTGGCTCGGTGCAAACCTTGTTGTCAGGGGCATTCCCGATCTCACTTTACTGCCGCCCTCCACCAGACTGCAATTTGGCTCGGGTGCCATGATCGTGGTGGATGCCGAGAATCATCCCTGCCGTTACCCGACTGAGATCATAGCTCGGCATCATCCTGAGGTAACTGTGGGATTTGTGAAGGCTGCCATGCACAAGCGCGGCGTGGTCGGCTGGGTTGAAGCAGAGGGCAGGCTTCGGGTGGGCGACAAGATCTCGGTCTGGATCCCTCCTCAGCGGATCTATTCACATACATGAGAGTTGCCGCCGTCATCGTAGCGGGCGGCCGCTCCTCCCGCATGGGCCGGGATAAGGCGTTTGAAGAAATCAACGGGCAGAGCATCTTGACCCGTATACTCGCTCGCCTCAAGCCTCAGGCAGATCTCATCGTGATCAATGCCCGTGATGGCCAGGATCAGTACTCCAAGACAGGTTATCGGCTTGTCCCGGATATTCTCCAGATATCCACCAGTCCGTTTGCAGGTCTTCATGCTGCACTGCAATTTGCACGACATGAGAACTTCGATTCTGTACTGACAGTTCCGTGCGATACACCGTTCTTGCCCGATGATCTGGTGGCAAGGCTCTCTGGGGGTGAGTCTGACGCTGTCATTGCAGCCTCTGCAGGCCAGATGCATTATCTCACCGGTCTGTGGGCTTCATCCCTGCATGCAAAACTGGAAAAATTTCTGTTTGAGGGCCAGCTCTTTCGACTGCAGGATTGGGCGGCATACTGCAAGGCTGTTGCCGTCGACTGGCCTGTCGAGCCTTATGACCCCTTCTTCAATGTAAACACACCAAATGATCTTGCTGAAGCCCGGCGCATAGCGATGGAACTCCTCATATGACCAAAGTCATTGGTGTTGCTGGCTTCAAGAATGCTGGCAAGACGACCCTTGTCGAGAAACTGGTCATCGAACTCACCCGGCGCGGGTACCGTGTTTCGACCGTAAAACATGCTCATCATTCTTTTGACATTGACCATGAAGGCCGCGACAGTTTTCGGCACCGAAAAGCCGGAGCGTCTGAAGTAGCTGTTGTATCGCGCCACAGATGGGCCATCATTGCCGAGTTGCGCGATGATCCAGAGCCAACGCTCTCCGAGATACTGGAGAAACTCGCGCCTTGCGATCTGATCATAGTGGAGGGCTACAAAAGAGATGAGCACGACAAGATCGAGGTCCGGAATTTAGCTCTTTCTCATCCAGCACTTGCTGGTTCCGATCGAAGCATTGTTGCGGTCGCCGCCAACGGGCCTGTGGTTGATGCGCCCGTACCGGTCTTTGACCGAGACGATGTCGCGGCACTGGCAAGTTTCATAGAGACCCACGCCGGGCTTGGTCGGTGAGGGGCCAATGTCGGATTTGACACGGCCCCAGTCGTTCCGCCTCACGCCTGTTGAATCTAGCTCACTAATCTGTTCGGTATCGGTTTTTCCGGATTACGGGGATTTTCGGCTATGAAAACACATGCGCGCGTGGTCGTGATCGGCGGGGGCGTGGTCGGCGTTGGCACGCTTTATCACCTAGCAAAAAAGGGTTGGAATGATGTCGTTCTGATTGAGCGCAAAGAGCTGACCTCCGGCTCGACCTGGCATGCGGCGGGGCTTCTGCCGCTCTTCAACCTTTCCTATTCTGTAGGTCAGATCCATAAATACTCCGTCAATCTCTATAACTCCCTCGAGGCTGAGACGGGCCAACCTGTGGGCTTCAAAAAGGTGTCCAACATTCGTCTTGCGCGCACGCCCGACCGCTGGGATGAGTTCATGTACTACGCTGGCGTGGCAGAAACGATCGGGGTCAAGGTCAACCAACTTACCCCTGGCCAGGTGAAGGAAATCTGGCCGCTCTGCGAAACTGATGGGCTTCTTGGGGCTATCCAGCATCCTGATGATGGATATATCCAGCCTGCTGATCTCACCCAGGCAATGGCCAAGGGTGCGCGGTCAAGAGGCGCAGAGATCTATCGCAATACCACCGTAACTGGCATTGATCAGAAGCCGAATGGCGAGTGGATCGTGAAGACGGATCAGGGCGAGATCACATGCGAACATGTCGTTTCGGCAAGCGGCAACTTCGCCCGCAGGACTGGCGCAATGGTTGGGCTCGACATTCCGGTAATCCCGGTTGAGCACCAATACATCGTCACGGAGCCTCATCCGCTGATCCGCGAACGCCACGCCAAGGGACTTCCCGAAATGGGAGTTCTGCGAGAGGCTGACTCGTCTTGGTACATGCGCGAGGAAAATGGAGGTCTTCTCCTCGGACCCTATGAGCATGGTGCTCCTTGCTGCTACGTGGACGGTCCCTCAGATCAGAGCGAATACGAGTTGTTCCAGGAAGATCTTGATCGTCTCGCACCACATATCGAAACTGCAATCGCCCGCGTGCCTGCTTTTGGCGAGGTCGGCATCAAGAAAGTCTATAATGGCGCCATTGCCTACACGCCAGATGGCTCACCCATCATTGGACCGGCATGGGATAAGCGGAATTTCTGGTTGAACGAGGGTCACTCCTTTGGGGTCACGGCTGCTGGTGGCGCAGGCTGGCAGCTTGCCGAATGGATTGTCGAGGGTGAGCCGACAATTGACATGATGGGTGTCGATCCCCGTCGGTTTGGCCCTTATGCAACACGTGGCTATCTCAAAGCAAAGAATGAAGAAGCCTATGCCAACGTCTTCACGCCTCACTATCCTGATGAGGAGCGGGCGGCAGCACGTCCCCTGAAGCGGACACCCTGTTATGATCGGATGAAAGCGCTGGGTGCGGTGTTTGGCTCTGTTTATGGCTGGGAACGTCCAGGCTGGTTTGCACCGAAGGGCTATGGTTTGAGCAAGGAAGAGTTGAAAAGCCCAGATGTTCTGACCAATCACAACCATGCACCACCTACTGAGGATGGCCGTATTGTTGAGAAGTGGTCTTTCCGCCGGTCGAACTACTTCCAGTTCGTGGGCGAGGAATGCCGCAACGTCATGACTGATGTTGGCCTTCAGGACATGTCGGCCTTCGCCAAGATGGAAGTTTCGGGCCCGGGTGCTCGTGATTGGCTCGAATCAATTCTGGCCAACAAGATCCCAAAGAAGCAGGGCAGAATTGCCTTGTGTCACCTGTTGACACCACGTGGTGGGGTAAGGGCTGAATTCACGGTTTACGAGTGGGCTCCAGGCCGGTTCTATCTCGTCTCGGCTGGCGCATATGAACGGCATGATCACGATTATCTGAGAAAACTCTGTCCTCCTGATGGTTCGGTGCGACTGGCACCGATCACAACACGGCTTGGTGTGCTGGTGATCGCGGGTCCGAAGGCAAGAAAGGTTCTGCAGAAACTGACAGATACCGACCTCTCGAATGATGCCTTTCCATGGCTGTCTGGAAAGGAGATCAGTGTCGGTCACTGCAGCGCTCATGCCCTGCGCGTCAATTTCGTGGGTGAGCTCGGATGGGAATTTCATCATCCGATAGAACAGCAGGTTGCGCTGTTTGATCTCTTGATGGACGCTGGCAAGGATCTTGGCATCCGCCCTTATGGTATAAAGGCTATGTCGTCACTGTCGATTGAAAAGAGCTATCGTCTGGTACCGCGTGAACTCTCAATCGAATATTCGGCCTATGAGTCTGGTCTGGACAGGTTTGTTCATCCCAACAAGGGTCAGTTTATTGGCCGTGACGCTCTCGTAGATGGCAAGCAGAGTGGGTTGAACTGGAATTTCGTTACTATGGAAGTCCACGGTATAACTGACAAGCACTCGGATGCCCGTGGTTCAGAGCCACTCTATAGCCAGGGCAAGTTGATTGGACGTGCCACGAATGGTGGTTTCGGCTACCGTGTAAACAAGTCTCTCGCGCTGGGTATGGTTCGTCCGGAGTTTGCAGCGGTTGGAACGGAACTTCATATCAAGATCCTTGGTGATCTGTTCAAGGCCACGGTCATTCCTGAAAGCCCCTATGATCCCGAAAACAAGGCGCTTCGTGCCTGATCAATCCAGTAATTGCTTCCAGCCTTGATCAGGGTCGATAAGCAGGGTCAAACCACCCAAAACGGCCCAAGGTGATGACGGTCTCTGAACCCCGCTATGAGACGGGCATAATCTTCGTCCTGCTGGCTACTGTTGGCTGGAGCCTTGCTGGCGTTTTTGTCCGCTTTCTTCCCGGTCTTGATGGGTGGCAGATCAACTGCTGGCGCGGGTTTTGGATGTCCGTATTCGTCCTGGTCTATCTGGTCGCTACATATGGCCGGGATGTGGGCACCAAGTTCCGTAACATACCGCCGAAAGCCCTGATTGCAGTTGCAAGCTTTTTTACAGCTGGTTCCACGCTGTATGTCACGTCTCTTACGTTGACAGGAACTGCGACCGTATCAGTTATCGGCGCACTCTCGCCGATCTTTGCTGGCATTCTAAGTCCCTGGATCACACACGAACGTCCGACATTGGCTTCCTGGCTTGCGGCGCTCATGGCGTTGGGAGGAGCCGGTGTAATTGCCTGGGATGGCATCACCGCAGGCAATCTCCTGGGCATGGTGGTCTGTCTGCTGGTTCCAATCTCTTTTGCAGGTCAGACCCTTGCACTCCGTCGCTACCGCGGAATTGATATGGTTCCAGCCATCTGTGTTGGTGGTTTCGTGACGTTTATCGTAGCAGGCGTCATGGGGTATGTCGCTGGTGGTCATCCTGGAGGAGGCTTTCCTGTTTCTCCACAGGAAATGATTTTGCTTGCATTCATGGGGCCATTGCAACTTTCGATCCCGCTCATTCTCTATGCAAAGGGAGCAAAACATGTTCCTGCGGTGACACTTACCCTGGTCGTGATGCTGGATGTTGTGCTTAGCCCATTTTGGGCCTGGATTGGCGCTGGCGAGCTTCCTGCAAAGTCAGCTTATATCGGAGGGAGCATCATTATTCTTGCAGTCATGGTTTCCATTCTTGGTGATCGTTGGATGAGGCGTGCAAACGTGGGGCCCACATAGTGAACCGCTCTGCTGCAACATTGATTGGCTTCTCTGCGATTGTCATGTGGGCTTTGCTGGCTCTGATGACGGCCGCAAGTGGCACGGTTCCGCCATTTCAGCTTGCAGCCATGACATTCCTGATCGGGGGCCTTATCGGGGCCATGACATGGCCGTTCCGCAGATCAGCATTTTCCTCGATGCGACAAGACTGGAAGGTCTGGCTTGTAGGCATTGGTGGCCTGTTTGGCTATCACTTCGTATATTTTAGTGCCATTCGAAACGCACCAGCAGTTGAGGTCAGTCTGATTGCCTATCTCTGGCCGCTGTTTCTTGTGATTTTCTCTGCGTTGCTGCCTGGTGAACGAATAAGGTTGCATCACGTACTAGGCGTCGTGTTTGGGCTTGCCGGAGCAGTGGTGATCATGACTGGTGGACAAGGGAGATCCATGTTTTCCAGTATTGGATACGGTCATCTGCTGGCTTTCGCCTGTGCAATCATTTGGTCAGGTTATTCCGTTTTGTCACGTCGATTTGGAAACGTTCCAACCGATGTCGTTGCAGGTTTCTGTCTGTTGACGGCTGTCCTTGCACTGATCTGTCACATGATCTTTGAAACAACTGTATGGCCTCAGGATTGGCAACAATGGCTAGCGGTGCTTGGGCTGGGCCTGCTCCCGGTGGGGATCGCTTTTTATACCTGGGATTATGGCGTCAAGCACGGCGACATCATGGTGCTGGGTGCTGCCTCCTATGCATCGCCACTCCTGTCAACTATGGTTCTTGTTGCAGCAGGCTTTGCGTCGCTCACCATGTCTGTTGTCACCGCCTGTTTTCTCATTACGCTTGGCGCGGTGATTGCCGCTAAAGATCTGCTGCTGAGGACCCCACCTTCTACTTGAAGACATCCTTCCGCCTCCGAAGTTCGGCAAAGACCTTCGCGTCTGTTTCCCCATTCATTTCCAAAACAGTTCGGATCTCTGGGCTGTCAGTGCGCAGGAAGGGATTTGCAGCGAGTTCCGCTCCAATGGTTGATGGACAGGTCAGCTGATGTCTCGCACGCCGCTCATTGACCTCTGCGGCACGCTCTTGCAGGTTCACATTACCGGGTTCGACGGACAGGGCGAAGCGGGCATTGGATAGCGTGTATTCATGGCCGCAGTATAGTCTTGTTTCCTTTGGCAGTTTCTTGAACTGAGACACCGAACGATACATTTCGTCCATCGTCCCTTCGAATACGCGACCACAGCCGAGTGAGAAGAGCGTATCGCCGGCAAAGACGACAGCTTCTGATGGCATGTGGTAGGCGATGTGACCTTTGGTATGCCCGGGGCAATCCATCACGCCGATGGTATGGCCTGCCCAAGACAGGAGATCACCCCCTCCGACTTGCTGATCGATGGCTGGTATCAGATCCGCTTCTGATTTTGGGCCCATGATGGTGCAGGCAAAGCGCTTTTTTAGGGCTATGTTACCTTCGACGTGGTCACTGTGATGATGGGTCGTCAGAATGTGTGTCAGGCTCCAGCCAGATTTGTCCAGTTCTGCCATGATGACCGAAGCATCTGGTGCATCGATGGACACCGTTTTGCCGGTCGCCGTATCATTGATCAAGACACCATAATTGTCAGCCCTGCAGAGGAAAACACGAAACACGAGATGTGACATGGGCATGGCCTTTTTTTCGGAGCGCGATATGCTGGGCGCACATGGACAGTGTTGACCTCAGGGAATTCTACGGCAGCCGTCTCGGTTTGGCTACCCGCCGCTCGCTGGCAGGTCAGCTGAGGCCTCGATTGACGGGAGTGACCGCGGCGCGTGTCATGGGGCTGGGCTATGCCATGCCCTATCTCGTCGATTGCATTGAAGCTTCGCAAGCACAGCTCGCCTTCATGATGGCGCGGCAGGGCGTCTTTCGCTGGCCGGAGAATGGGTCGGTACAGTCTGCCTTGGTCGATGAAAGTGACCTGCCACTCCTGGAGAGCGTGATTGATGTTGCCCTTGTGGTCCATGGACTGGAGCTCACGGATGCGCCCCAAGACATGCTCAGGGAGATCTGGCGGGTGTTGTCGCCTCAGGGTCGACTGTTGCTGGTGGTGCCCAACAGGCGAGGGGTTTGGGCCCGTTTCGACACCTCGCCATTCGGACATGGACAGCCCTATTCGCGGCCCCAACTTTCAGCCCTGCTGAGAGAAAGCCAGTTTTCGGTCATTTCCTGGGCGCATGCGTTGTATTTTCCTCCATCGACGAGCAGCGCCATTCTTTCTGCTGCGCCGGCAATTGAGAGCATTGGTTCCAGGCTGATGCCGGCTTTATCCGGCGTGATCGTCGTGGAAGCCGTCAAGCAAGTCTACGCAATTGCATCAGGCAAGCGAGCCAGGCGGCTCTTGGCGCGCACCCGGCCAACGCTTGCCCCAATACCGGCCACGCGGCGCTTCAGGGCCGATTTCTAGCCCGGGATTGCATTTCCCGGCCCGGCGCCTATGAATAGCGCGCCGTCCCGGTGACGTAACCGGGGTCCAAGCGAGATGAGCCTTCCGATCCATGACCACCCGACAGCCTGAAATATCTCTGGATGCCCTGCGGCAAGAGATTGACGCAATCGATGGTGATCTGCTCCGGCTTCTCATCCGCCGCTTTGAGACGACTGACCGTGTTCGGGCCAACAAGGCTTTCGATGGATCGCTGGGGGTGTCTCCACTTCGGCCAGCTCGTGAGGCAACGATGTTGCGGCGGCTGATTTCAGAAAGCCGGGGAAGCCTTTCACCAGACCTCATCGTGCAGCTGTGGCGCGTCATACTATCTGCCTCTATCCAGTCGCAGGCCCCTGTCACGCTTCACATGGCCAAGACAGATGAGCATGATATGGTTGCCCGCACCATAGTCGCTCAGCATTTTTTTGGTATCAGCGTTCTGTTCCACGACGGTGCAAACGAGGTCATCCAGCATATTCGTCAAAAACGTGGTGACCTTGCCGTACTGGCAGCAGGCTCTGGCTGGGGCGATGATATTTTTTCAGGAGATCCGATTCCCACTCAGATTGTTGCAACACTGCCGGCTTTGGCCAGTGGAGCGGAACCACAATTGTTTGTTCTTGGTCACGTTGATCCTCAGCCAAGCGGGGATGATGAAACACTGCTCCTGCTGCCTCCGAATGTCCCAATGCCATCTTCCAGGCTGTGGCACATGGCTGTTGGCAGATTTGTACTTGTAAGTCTTCCGGGGTTCCTTGCTGTTGAGGTTGATCCGCTTCGGGAGTATCTGAGGCATCGCCCGGGTGTCCTGGTTGCTGGCCGCTGCCCTCGGCCAATAAGGTATGAGCATGCCAACTTCTCAGAATAAAAGGCCCGAACCGAATCCTGGAATCCTGGATATCGCTCCGTATGTGCCGGGAAAAAGCGGAACCAAGGGTGCACGCATTCATAAGTTGTCGTCGAATGAGTCTCCCATTGGGGCAAGTCAAGAAGCAATCGAGGCATACAGAACTGCAGCATCGACTCTTGAATTATATCCGGATGGGAGCGCGACTCTCCTGCGCGAGGCGATTGCCGGTCGTTACCGCCTCAAGGCGGAGTCCATCGTGTGTGGTGCAGGTTCGGATGAGCTTCTGCAGCTTTTGGCGCATGC
>NZ_JBIIDX010000125.1:0-10363 GCF_044238155.1 Aestuariivirga sp.
GGCTATGGCGCGAACAATGGCAGTTGCGATGGAGTTGCTGACGGCGGGCTGTTCCTTGCCCTTGCAGGCCGGCTCCCAGGCCATCGGCGGCGCTATGTCATGGCTCCATCCCCGTAGCCCCTCTGGATACCAGGATAAATAAGCCGTCCGGTCTGGCCTGATCACGACATCGCCAAATCGGCCAAGGACGATGGTGATGGAAGGAGCATGCTCGAAGCCTTCTGGAAGCCTCGCAATGACCCGATACTTCAGACGATGCAGCCACCCTGGCGCGGACTGAATGCCCAGCATCCCGTCAAGCCGAAATCTCTGCTCCCAGGTTGCATTGAAGATCGTGTCTCCGAAGTATTCAGACAGGCCATCGTCCGGCCTTGATGATGTCGTCACGGCAAATCCGGAACCATGCCGGGACATGCCGACAACCCTTGACCCGCATCGCAAATCAATGAGAGCGTTGTGACTGACTGCGCGCCGAACCTCGGCTGCCAGGTGATCGGTGCTGATCGCGCGCTCGGATGTCTCGAAAGCCGCCAGAACGGGCTGCCGGGCGAGGCAGTCCGGAAGCGTCTCCAGATCAACTCTGCGTGCAAGGAAATCCGGGCAGATGCCGAGATAGTCCACCGTTTGCGGACTGGCGCGCATCGCCGTGCGATATGCCTCCCAAAGGTTCTGGTAATGCGTGTTCAACTGTTCGGGTTTCAGAAGGGAGTTTTCTGCAACGAGATAGGTAAAGGGCGTTGAAATTCCAATACGGGAAAACGCCGTCTCGCCGATCCATGACGCGACAATGCGCCGGAAGCCAAGCGCGCCCTCGAGTTGCAGCTTCCCGGTCCTTCCCGAACGATCTCCTGCATAGATCAGGCCAAGGTGTATCTTTCCCTCGTTGCGCAAGCTTGCGCGGTTCATGACTTCAGTGTCCTGCTCGAGCAGCAGCACGCGCCGGCCCGCCGCTGCAAGTTCCAGGGCCAGGCCGCAACCGAGCAATCCGCCACCTATGACGATATTGGCATGTCGTTCCAAGATAAGGAAAACCTCAAGAATGATCCGGCGATCTTAGAGCAAGAACTGGCTTTATTGAAACAGCTCCATCTATGCGTGGTGGTGCAGACCAGCAGGCCCGATCCAGTCAGCCAGGCCTTGGCTCTCGCCAGCGCTGACTGCCGCTGCAATCATCACACGGCCGATAGGCATACGTCCACAATTGTGATCCGGTGATCTGCTGGCTTGGATGATTTTGCATCCTGTCTCACAGATCAGGCCACGATTATTCCATCCCTCTCGATATTGAGTGAGCCTGCTCGTACAGGCGCCAGCAGCGGGGCAGCTGCAGTTTGATCTGCATCTGCGATCAGGCTTGGCAAAAGGAGAGCGAGGCTGCCCGTTCAAGAAGTCTGGTACGAAACTCAAAGTCCGTGAACGGCGCCGCTGGCATCCGGAGACGGACAGGAAACTCAGGTCAGGCAGGATCGACAAGCCTAGAGGAACAGGCGCTGCTCCTCGAGTGCCGCCCGCAGGTTGTTCTTCGCCAACTCGAAGTCGGGCTTGAACTTCAGTGCGGTGTTGGCTGCCTTGATGGCGAGATCCCACTCCCTCAGGCCTTTGTGTGCAACGCTCATGTTGTTGTAGGCTTCAGCCGAGTTCGGATTGAGCTTGAGCGCGTTGTTCGCGGCATCAATCGTTTCGCGGTAGAGCCCCGCATTGTAATAATCCCTCGACAGGTTGAGCCAGTTATCGAATGTGGGCTGGGTCTCAGCTTGGCTCCGTTGCTGGGCAAGCGCCTTCAGCTTGTCTTGTTTTTGTTGCTCGACGAATGCCGGGTAATCCGTGGTCAGGCGCCTGAAGTAGCGATCATACTGCTTGCCCACCACCGATGTCGCATATCGGCTGGTTGCGTAGGCACGAATTGCCTTTCGATCGAGAGAAGGGGCCCGGATTGCCGCCTCTACGAAATCCGACATGGTGTGGCAGCGGAATCCAGTGACCCCATCGATCACGGTTTCAGTGAAGGCACCCCAGTCGCTGGTGATGACGGGTGTTCCGCACAGCATCGCCTCCACGGCAACGCCACCAAAGGGTTCGAGGTAGATTGTGGGAACAAAGACAGCTTTGGCTTCTCCCATCAGCCGGGCTCTCTGGACCGGGTCAGCCAGGCCCACATATTCAATGTCTCCCTCGAGGACGGTCCCGTCAGAGGTGACGAAGTTTGGTGCTGTGCTGGCCATGCCCTGGCCCGCAATGACCAGTTTGGCCCCAATCTGGCGACAGACGTCAGCGGCGATCTTGGGCCCCTTTCGCCTGATCAGGCGACCCATGAACAGATAGTAGTCACCACTGCCGTCACCCTCTGGAAACTGATCCAGTTCAAAGAAGTTCGGTATCACGACATCAAATGGCCGGACATCATCATTTGGCGCCCGGTCGGCGAGAAAATGCCGAAGGGCATAGCTCTCGAACACGCGGAATGGCGATACAATTCCAGAGTATCCGATGCCGATCTCCACCTCATGCAGACCCATGTCACCGAGCATGCGGGCGATTGGCTGTTGTGAGGCCCCCATCACGAGACCAAGAATGTCGCCCGGTCTGGCCCGTGCGCGGATCTCTCGCGCTGCCCGTGCATTGGTGACTTGCCAGAATTCGCGTGAGGAATCGAAATCATTGAACATGTGCCTGGACCAGTCATACTGGCCAAACCACTTTGCTTGTTCAGCGCGGCTGACGATCGGAATGTGCTCGGTACATTTCGCCTCGTTCACTTCCCCTGAATAAAGCCGGACGTCATAGCCCAGCTGCGTCATCATGGTAGCAAACTTGCGTGTCTTTGCTGTGAAGGCACACCAGTCGAACTGCCGGGTCGTCTCGGTGTGTGGAAGAGAAATGACATGCAATCGGGGAAGATCCGACACGGAAGGCTGCTCTCTGTTCATCGCTTCTCTCAGGTTGTTAAATACTCTTGTATCGTCGTCTGGTGATAGCTTGCCGCTACTCAGAAGTCGCAGGCAGGCTTCCCTGCACTCTCTGTATCTGCCGATCCAATAGGCATTTACGGCATATTCGTCGAGTAATCCGGTTTCGTAGATCCAGTTTTCGACAAACATGGCATAGGGTGGCACTGGCTTGTTGAGACCGAGCTTCGCGAACTCAAAGCCTTCCTCATAACGCTGCCGGATTCTGCACAGGCGGCTTGCTGCGTGCAGGGATTCAATTCGGGAGGGCACGGCGCTGAATGCCCGCCGATAGACGTCGAGCACCTCGTCATCATTGTAGTTCAACGTCTCCATCAGCTTTCCAGCTTGATAGAGGCTGAAGAATACCTCTTCCTCCCACTGGCCAAGCGTGGCGCGGCGGAGGTAACAATCGATTGCCTTTTGGGGAATCCTCGCGTCGCGATAGCTCTGCGCGAGATAGAAGCTGTATCGCGCCACGAGGTAGGGATCTTGTTCCGTCTGCAGCGCTCCCTCGAGCACCTCAATGTCGCGCAGGAACCATGAAGGTTCCTTGCGTCTTGCGCCATCATGATTGCGTCGTATGCCAACGGGCGCAGTGACAGTCTGGTTCGCCTCGTTGCTCATGACGAATTCATGCAGAACGCCACGATAGAACCAGTTCAGTCGATTACGTACGAGCTGTGTCCTGTGATACAGCATCGGCGGATCGCGGATTTCAAACGCATAGGCATCCGCGGAAAGAGCTCTGAAGTTGAAGTCCGGAGATTGCTCAAGCGTGTCGTCGGCGTCGATGATGAGCGTATAGTCGGCGCACGTCCGGGCAAGGGCGAGGGCTTCAGACCGGTTGTGAGCAAAATCGCGCCAGGGACGTTCATAGAGAGTTCCGGGCAGTTGATGGAGATGATCGCGAATGATCTGCTGTGTCCCGTCCGTGGAACCAGTGTCTACGATGACCCAGTGATCGATGACGGGCATCACGCTGTCGAGGCATCGCCTGATCACCGATGCCTCATTCTTGACGATCATGGCAAGGCAGATTGTCGTGTTCTTTTGCATGACCATTTGTCTGGCTGGGTTGGTTGTATCGGGCGTTCGGAAGATGCAGCGAATATGACTATACCAAGATCAGAAGCAGGGTCCACACTTGATGGATGTCCTCAACAGGCCGGTATGCCGCATTGGCAGGCGGCACCATGGTTTTCTTGTAGCCTCGATCACGCGGTTACCTTGGGCTTGCCCTTCTCCGTGCGCGCCTCCCGATTGCTGACGTCCGTCACCGAATCAACGATATAAATGGGTCTTTGCCGCACCTCGATGCTGACGCGACCCAGATATTCCCCGAGGATGCCCACCGCGATAAGGTTGCTGGCTCCCAGCAAGAGCGTGACGACCATGAGCGATGCATAGCCCGGCACGTCGATTCCGTATATCAGCACATTCACGACGAGCCGTGCCGCCAGCAGCAGGGCGAGAAATGCGATCGTGAAACCGACGTAGGTCCAGGCGCGAAGGGGCAGGGTTGTGGAACCGGTGATGCCATCGAGGGCAAAGTTCCAGAGGTTCCAGGCCTTCCACTTTGAGTTGCCAGCGGAGCGCTTGGGACGTTCATATTCGATCGTGACAGGCTCGAAGCCGACCCAGGCGAACATGCCCTTCATGAAGCGCACTCTCTCCGGCATCTCGTTCAGTATATCAACAACCTGCCGGTCAAACAGGCGAAAATCACCGACATCCTCGCGCAACGGATAATCCGAAAGCCTGTTGAATACCTTGTAAAACCAACGGCTCGTCGTTCGTTTGAACAGACTGTCACTCGCCCTGGATTTTCGTTTTGCATTCACGATTTTCGCGCCGTTCTTCCAGGCGTCCACCATGAGGGGAATAAGCTCCGGCGGATCCTGGAGATCAACGTCGAGTGGAATGATCGCTTGTCCAGTTGCGTGCGCAAGGCCTGCTGCGAGGGCGCTGTCCTTGCCAAAATTGCGCGAGAGTTTGACGAGCCTGATCTGGAAGCCGTCGCTTCGGGCGCTCAGGATCCGGTGTACGGTCATGTCCCGGCTTCCGTCGTCGACGAAAATCACTTCGAGTTTCATATCGAGGTTGCCGAGCTGGTCAGCGAGCAGCCGGATGCGACCGAGGAAAATGGGAATCGCCTGCTCTTCGTTCAGCACAGGAACGACTAATGACAAGGTTTCCCGGTCCTCGGCAGTATTCACGATGTGGTCAACCTTTAGTTGAATAAAATAACAAATTCGAACTATTCCAAACAGTCTAACGCAATCGTTTACTTCTACTCGCTGAATGTCCTAGGCACAAGTCACACCAGATGTGTGGAAAGCACGGCGCACGATCGCACCATGGTCTTGCCGCTTTGTAGACTGGGCTATCTGGGAGCAACTGCGCTGATAAAGTCGCGCGCCGAAAAATCGCTGTCTTGAGCGGTTGAGTTGGCGGCCCTAGGCGCAAAACCAACACGTCTTGGGAAAAGGTGATTGTCTTGCGCCTGACCTGGCCTGCTAGACGCGAAAGTCGACGTGTTTGTTCCGGCGACTGGCCGCAAAAAACAGTGTGAAACGGGAGGTGGTCGTGGACCTGAAAGAAAGACATGCACTTGGTGAGCAGGCTGCGAGGCATTGGTACTATGTTTCGAAGGCGCGCATGATCACGCGCCACCTTCAACGATCCAGCCATTCGATTCTTGACGTCGGAGCTGGTGAAGGTTGGTTCAGTCGCTGGTTGCTCGAGAATGGATATGGCCAATCAGCCATCTGTGTCGACCCTGGTTATGAGGCAGACTGCGAATCATCGGTGGCAGGACTGCCATTATTGTTTCGTCGATCAGTGAGCAGCATCGACCAGGACCTTGTGCTCCTGATGGATGTGCTGGAACATGTTGATGATGATGTCGGGCTACTTGCTCGATACTGGGGTTCAGCGCCGGCTGGAACAACATTCATCATCACTGTGCCCGCCTTCAACTTTTTGTGGAGTTCTCATGATGTTTATCTTGAGCATCGTCGACGCTATACGCTCGGTTCACTCAGCCGTACGATAAGGAAAGCGGGCGCCACGCCCGACCGCCTGCATTATTTCTTTGGATCTGTTTTTCCTCTTGCCGCCATTGTTCGACTCGTCCGGCGTTATAGTGGGGAAGATGCTTCCGACATGAGGCCGGTTCCAGAACTTGTCAATTCGGTTCTGACAGGAATGTGCAGTTTAGAGGTCTCAATGGCCAGATGGAACAAGCTTGCAGGATTGTCCGTCGTCGCCCGGCTAACAAAATGAGCCGAGAGAAATTCACCCCGGATATCCATCAGGTATTCCGCTTTAGCTTGGTCGGTGCGATGGCGACAGCTGTCCACTTCACCGTTATATTAGTAGCTGTAAGCTTTTTCAGCTGGCGGATGATCGTCGTTCATGGCCTGGCTTATCTCTGTGCCTTTTTGGTTTCCTTCGTTGGGCACTACAAATTCACTTTTGCCAGCGCCACGAATTGGAAACTTGCGTTTATCCGCTTCCTTGCTGCCTCATTCATAACATTGTGCATTTCTTCACTGATCGTCGCTTTGGGCATGGCCTTCGATACGCCCCGTCTCGCTACACTCTTAGTAGCAGCCGCAAGTGTAGCGATCGCCTCATATCTGTTGCAAGAGAACTGGGTATTCTGACGTCCTTCCCCCCTTTTGTTTCTTGGAGATGCAAAATTGACTGCTGGCGTTCATTTGATGAAGTTCAAGCAAACTCCTTCCGCTCGTTGATTGCTAAATCTGGAATGGCGCACTGACTGTAGGTCCAGAACAGCATGGCTCCACTTCCTTATCCGGAAGATGTAGCGTGTCGATCAATTCCCGAGTCAAGCCAGCCATGCAAACCGGATGCTCTCTTGTTGCTGCCTGGAAAGCATGACACAACCAGAGCATTTCGTACTCCTGAAATCGCTGCGAGGCTAAGAGAACTCAGCAGTTCACAACGCACCAATTAAGCTGATCTCCCGGCCGGTGGTCAGTCTTGCGTGGCAGAAAAGGTCCACGACTTGCCCAGACAGAAACTCCAGACCACCACAGCCATTGTCGCAAACACCTGAGCAACGAGATAATTAAATGAAAATGCATGCAGCATCACAAACATGAAGCCTGAGTTCAGGAGAAGTCCTCCGCATGCAACTAGGGTGAAGCGATACGAGGCAATCAGGTGAGGTGCGGAGCTTTCAAATGCAAAATTGTAGTTGAGCCAGTAATTGACAAGCGCGCCGATTACATAGCCAGCACCCGATGCCAGCACGGGCGATAACCCGAAGAATGTTACGAACGAGATCATAACGCCGAACTGGATGGCTGTGGAGACTGCCCCGTTCAGCAGGAAGACAAGGACTTGTGTGTGGGGCTTTGGTGGCACGGGCAAGTCAGCTCAATCACTGTGTTTTACATCTGCAGCACTGGCGGGGCGGGAAACTCTTAGTCCTTCCACCAATTCAATGATGTAGCGTGGCCTCGATTTCACCTCGACATATATTTTCCCGAGATACTCCCCCAGAACTCCCAGGCACAGTGTTTGAATTCCGCCCAGAAGCAATATGGGCAGTAGGGTCGATGCCCAACCGGGCACTGCCGCCTCAGTACCCAGTGCGATCCACGTGGCCCATGCTGCGAAAATCATCGATAGAAAAAACAGAAGGACCCCGATGGCCGAAATGAGCCTGAGCGGCACCACTGAGAACGACGTCACTGCATCAACTGCAAATTCAACCATCTTTCTTAAGGGATACTTTGATTGGCCGGCAAGCCGCTTGTGGCGATCAAATTGAACAATCGTTGATTTGTATCCCAAGAGGGGAACAATTCCGCGAAGGAACAGATTGACTTCGCGATACTCCCGGAGTGCAAGTATTGCCTGTCGGCTGAGCAAACGATAGTCGGCGTGATCGACGATCGTCTTTGTGCCTAGAGCCTGCATTGTTCGGTAGAACATGCGCGCACTTTGGCGCTTGAACATGCTGTCCAGGTCACGCCGTCTTCTGACCCCGTAAACCACATCGTAACCCAGTAGATATCGATCCAGCATCGTCTCTATTGCGTCGATGTCGTCCTGGAGATCGGCATCAATCGTGACGGCAGCGTCAGCGTCAGCGGTGAATAATCCTGCGAGCAGAGCGTTCTGGTGCCCGAAATTCCGGGATAGCTTGATTCCCGCCACAAGAGGGTTGCCTGCAATCAACCTCTCAATGACCTGCCAGGTCTCGTCGGTGCTGCCATCATCAACGAAAAATATCTGGCTGCCACGGGTGCATTTTTGTGTTGCCAGCAGGTTTTCTAAGGTGCCCGTCAGGCGTGCTGACGTATCGGGCAGAACCTCCTCCTCATTGAAACAGGGTACGATGATGGCAAGTCTTGCCGGTTGATTGCTCACAAGTGCTTCTCCCTGGCAGAAAACGGATCCGAAGAGAGTATCGGACCTATTTGCGTATTGACGTAATGAATTCGAACGCCTCGCGACAAGACACTTGCCCGTAATGCATGATGTAGTAGCCAGCGACATACGGATACTCGATTGTAGCGATTTTCTGCCAGCGCGTTGGATCCTCTGAGACTGCAAGTTTCTGCATGCTATCGTCGAAATAGGGTCTGCTCAGATCGCGGTAGACTGCGAAGTGGTAATACGTGAACCACGCGAGGAAGCAGCTAGCGATTGCAATGAGCGCAATGTCGATCCGCGGTCGGATCGGAGCCTGTGCTATGAGCCAGGCGCCGAGCAGGGCGAAGAATGGCCACATGCCATTCGCACGAAGGGCATGTGGTATGCCTTCTATGGTGAGTGCTGCTGAAAAAGTGCCGGCGATTGTACCCGCGATCGCGAGCAGTCCGAGAATGGGAAATTGTGGCCTTTGAAAACGCCGCGAATACAGGAGTGCTGGCACTCCGAGCACGAGGGCAAGAAGATCCAGCCAGCTGAGTTGCCCCAGGCCTCCCATTCCGTGACGGAGGTTTGTGTCACCGGAAAAATATAGAAACGACGGGCTGAAGTGAGGGAGAAAATTCTGCAGAAACAGAATAAGGCCTGCGAAATGGCCGTCCCGAAACACGGAGGTGTCTTCGACGCGCTGCATCAAGTCGCCATTGATAGCCAGTATTAGAACTGGCAGGCAGGCCAGTGGCACTGAGATTGTGAAGATGACGAGTAGTCGCTTTGCGAATTGCCTGTCTTGGAAGAACGCAAGAACCAGCATGAAAGCTATGACCAAAGGTGTCTGAGCCCATGCGGATTGATAGGAATAGAGAGATAGTGAGAATGCCAGTGCCGATAGCAAGGCAGTCGATGTGTTCCTTGTGCGCAGCGCCAGTACAAACAGATAAACGCCCCAGATGACGAAAAGGGGAGCGAGAGGGCACTTCCAGAACAAACGGCCTGCAACGAACGACCAGGGTGACAGGAACGCCAGCAGGGCAGCGAACATGGCCGTTCGGAGATTTGAGAGTTCGCGGGCAATCAGGAATAGCCCGACGATGGTCAGTACGACCACCAGTCCGGGAAACAAACGGAAGCTTGCGATGCTCCCATCCCCGACAAGGGCAATCAGCGCTGCGGGATAAATGATCAGGGGGGATTCCCAGTTGCCTCCCCACAGTTCTGCAAACAAGGGCCATTTTTGACCTGAGGCTGAAGTCCCTTGCTGACTGAGGCACATGACGTTCGACGCCGTTTCTGCCTCATCGAAGTATGGGGCGCCGGGTATCTCACCCAGGAAGCTGAAGCGGAGAACGAGGGACAAGGTGCACAGCAGCGCGATCGCCAAGATCAAGAAGTTCGAGATCTCCTGGTTTTCTGATCGCTGGATGATCACAGTTTGAACTCTTCGTTTTGGCGGCATGCTTCGGACTGTGCCGGTGAGTCTTGCACGGGATCACGGCGGGGCTCAAGTGTCGACGCGCTTGACAACATGTTGGGGCCGCTGAGGCTCTCGCTCGCCGGTAACTTGAAAGTGGGTCTTATTTGTCGTTGTGGATTAGGGGATTTGGACGGGTTGGAGAAGTCCGCACGGTGGCCGGGAATGGAAGACGTGGTCGCTCTGCCTCGAGACGACGGTTCGTGGCTGGCCGTGAGGGCGGCAAGGGTCACTCCACGGCGGAAGTTTATGAATATACGAGTTTTGGTAGAGGTATGAAGTCGCGCTGGCATCGGCTACGCTGGTAGTGGGTGGCAGGCCGTGGAACGTGGATCAGGTTCTGCAATTGGCGTCCGTGTCAGTCAGATCCCTGAGGTCACTGCCATGATTGCGCTCTCCATGAGAGTGCCGCCGAGCTGCAACATGCCTAAGCGATATCTTGTCTTGCAGCATGATCGAGCGCGTGTTAGGCGGACGAAAATTCTGAATTTGAAGGTTGCCGATGTCTGAAGCTTCACACTCCGGAACTGCCTCG
>NZ_JBIIDX010000237.1:0-2863 GCF_044238155.1 Aestuariivirga sp.
CGCAAGAACTGCGTGACATAACCTATGGTTGAATTGCGCAACGCCAATACGTCACGGGGCTGTGCGGTCACGACATCACGCCACTCTTCACCGTCCCGCACGTGGATGCTTCCACTCGTGGCGCGATAGGTTCCATAGATCAGCTTGAGCAAGGAACTCTTGCCGCGACCAGATGGGCCCGAAACAGCAACAGCCTCTCCGGCATTCACCTGCGCTGAAATACCATCTAACACTGCGATGCGCGCACCGGCCTGTTGGTGCATCATGAAGTGCTTGGTAAGCCGATCAATCTTGAGGATTGCAGACATGCTTATACCTGCAAGACGGATGAGACAAGCAGTTGCGTATAGGCCGCCTGTGGATCTTCCAGTATCTGGTCAGTAAGTCCCTGCTCGATGACACGGCCCTGCTGCATCACCATCATGCGTGACGACAACAGCCTGGCCACCGCCAGATCATGTGTCACGATGACCGCGGCAAGACCGAGACTCTTGACCAGACCCTTGATCAGGTCCAGCAGTCGTGCCTGAACAGAAACGTCGAGTCCACCCGTCGGCTCATCCATGAAAATCAACCGTGGCGAAGTCACCAGATTGCGGGCGATCTGCAGGCGTTGCCTCATGCCGCCCGAATAGGCCCACGGGCTGTCGTCGATCCGGTCCTCGGAGATTTCGACTCGCGCCAGCCAGTCCGTCGCGGCCGTCCGGATCTTGCCATAGTGCCGCGTACCAACGGCCATCATGCGTTCGCCAACATTTGCGCCTGCCGAAACCCCCATGCGCAGGCCCTCGCGTGCATCCTGATGCACGAAGCCCCAGTCGGTCCGCATGAGGAGCCTGCGTTCCGCCTCGCTCATCTCGTCAAGTGCCATGCGTTGTCCGTCACGCGTGGTGTAGAAAACCTTGCCTGAGCTTGTCGGCACATGGCCGGAGAGGCAACGCAGCAAGGTTGTCTTGCCCGAGCCTGATTCGCCGACAATCGACAAAACTTCCCCAGGGAATAGATCGAAGGAGACCTCAAGGCAGCCAGTCCGCACGCCATAGGTCTTACTTATGCTGTCTGCTGAAAGCAGCGGCCTCATGCGGCTCCCCGGTGGTTTGCGCAGAAATCCGTGTCGGAACAGACGAACATCCGTGTTCCACGGTCATCCATCACGATTTCGTCAAGAAAACTTTCACGCGATCCGCACAGGGCGCATGGCTTATCCCACGTTTGGATCTCGAAGGGATGATCCTCGAAATCGAGGCTCTTGACCTTCGTGTAGGGAGGAATCGCATAGATCCTTTTTTCTCGCCCCGCACCAAACAGTTGTAGAGCTGGACAGTTGTCGAGCTTGGGATTGTCGAATTTTGGAATTGGCGAAGGGTCGAATACGTAACGGTCAGCCACTTTTGCTGGGTAGGCATAAGTCGTAGCAATCTCGCCGTAATGCGCAATATCTTCGTAGAGTTTCACATGCATCACGCCATACTCCTCAAGCGCATGCATCTTGCGGGTTTCGGTCTCGCGTGGTTCGAGAAATCGCAGCGGTTCGGGGATGGGTACCTGGAATACCAGGGTCTGCGCTTCGGTGAGTACCGTTTCGGGAATACGATGCCGGGTCTGGATTACGGTCGCTTCGCTGGTCCGCTCGGTGGTGGCGACACCTGCCGTCTTGACAAAAAACTTACGGATAGAGACCGCGTTGGTCGTATCATCTGCGCCCTGGTCGATCACCTTCAGCGTGTCGTTTGGCGTAAGAATGGAAGCTGTGATCTGCACACCACCGGTGCCCCAGCCATAAGGCATTGGCATCTCTCTGCTGGCAAACGGTACCTGATATCCTGGGACTGCGATCGCCTTCAGGATCGCACGGCGAATCATCCGCTTGGTCTGCTCGTTCAGATAGGCGAAGTTATGGGCGGGTGAATTCATTCAGCGGCCTTTGATTGGTCTCTTCCGGCCGCAATCTCCTCACGCATGCGACGAAGCATGACGAGCTCAGATTGGAAGTCGACATAATGGGGCAGTTTCAGATGTTCGACGAAACCTGTCGCCTGCACATTGTCTGAGTGCGAGAGAACAAATTCTTCATCCTGTGCCGGAGCAACGCGTTCCTCACCTAGCTCTCCAGCCCTGAGAGCACGGTCAACGAGAGCCATGGACATGGCTTTTCGTTCACATTGCCCGAAGGCCAGGCCATAGCCCCGGGTAAACTGCGGCGCAACTGTGGCTGAGCCTTTGAACTGGTTGATCATCTCGCACTCGGTCACGGTGATCTCGCCAATCACCACCGGGAAACCCAGTTCTTCTGGGGTGAAGCTGACCTCCACCGTTCCCACCCGGATTTCGCCCGCGAAAGGGTGAGTGCGACCGTAGCCGCGCTGGGTTGAATAGGCGAGCGCAAGCAGAAAACCCTCATCGCCACGGGCAAGATTCTGCAAGCGTAACTCACGTCCAGCTGGAAAGTTGAGTGGATCTTGTGTCAAGTCGCCGATGTTATGCTGGCCATCCGATGGCTGTTCCATGAGGCCTTCAGCGCCTAGCAACTCCAGTACGCGGGGCATGTCATGACCGAGACCGGAAGGCGCACTTGCTGCCTCGGCTGGTTCTTCGTCAGCCGCTAGTGAGAAATCGAGCAGGCGGTGGGTGTAGTCGAATGTCGGACCCAGGATCTGCCCACCGGGAATGTCCTTGAAGGCGGCAGATATCCGCCGCTTTGCCCGCATATGCCGCGTCTCCAACGGCTCGGCGTAACCAAAGCGTGCCAGCGTGGTGCGTGTTGCGCGAATCAGGAAGATCGCCTCGATCAGATCACCACGGGCCTGCTTGACGGCGAGTGCAGCAAGTTCCCTGTCATAGAGAGATCCCTCATTCATCACCC
>NZ_JBIIDX010000126.1:0-10292 GCF_044238155.1 Aestuariivirga sp.
CTTCTCCCTGACCTAGGAAAAAGAACCATTCGGGATATCCCCGCACCGATCGGGCCTCGCTGATTCCCTCTGCCAGGCCACGATAGAGTGCCAATGTCGCAAGCGTGGCGATCAGTGGCGGAACGCCAAAGCGGGTGATGATGAATCCGTTGATCCATCCGGCCAGCGTGCCACAGGCAATGGCCAGCACAATTGCTGCTGGCAAAGGCAGGCCCAGATTCTTCCAGAATACGCCAAGTAGAATAGCTGTCAGACCAAGAATAGAACCTACCGAGAGGTCGATACCACCAGTCACAATTACGAACGTCATGGCAAGCGCCACAAGGCCCACCTCGGCCATCAAGCGGCCCTGGTTAAGAAGGTTTTCAGCCGTAAAGAACTTGTCAGAAAAGGATGCGAGTACAATCAGTGCAATCACTGTCAAGACAGCAAGAACTGTTTCATGTCGGAGTAGAGCCGTCGTTGTCATGACGCTCTCCTGCGGCGCGCCATATCCGCAAGAACCGTTGCGAGGATCAGCAGACCAAGGACCGCGCGGAGCCAGTAGGCGGAGACATTGAGGAATATGAGTGCTGAGCCGATACAGGCGAATAGAATGGCTGCAAGCGTCGAGCCGATGACTGTGCCGGTACCTCCCAGGATGGATACGCCGCCAATCACCGAAGCAGTGATCACCGTCAGCTCCAGATTAGGCGGCACCGTGGATTGGATAACCTGCAATTGCGTCGCAAAGAGAAGTCCAGCGATACCGGCAAACAGTCCATGCAGCATAAAGAGGCCGACAACGGTGCGCTCTGGATTTATTCCAGCTGCACGGGCCGCTTCCATGTTGCCACCGACGGCATAAATTGATCGTCCAAAGTCGGTATAGCGCATAAAGAGAGCTGCAGCAGCCGTCAGAACGATCATGAAATAGACAGCCGAGGGAATACCGAATGGCCGCATCTGTGCAATCATGAATTCTGGGGGGAGATCGCTGATCCATTCACCTGCAGTGATGCTGATCAGCCCACCCTTCAGGATAGACAGCATGCCGAGCGTGACTACGATCGATGGGATCCGCGTGTAGGCCACCAGCGCCCCCACGCCACCATTTACAGCTATGGAAAACAGTATTGGGATGCCCCATGCGATCCACACGGGGTAGCCGTTGACAGCAAGTGAGCCGGCTATCGTGGCGATAACACCAATCAGTGCCCCTACGGATACATCGATATGGCCGGCAATGATGATCATCGACATGCCGATTGCGGCTATGGCGATGTAGGCGTTACCAGCGAATATCGAGTTTATGTTGGTGTCGGACAGAAATCGAGGGTTTATCAGGCCGACAATTACGAAGAGTGCCACAATCGAGAGCAGAACTACAATTTCCTGACCATAGCCGCTAACAAACCTATGCAGCAGTGATCGGCCGGGATGTGTCTCCATCGCCGTCATGTTGCCTGACCTGTCTCTAGGCTACGTGTCATCGCAGTGCCGACAACTTCCGCCGTAGCCTGTGACTTTTCGAATTCACTGATGATACGGCCGGCATTCATGACGATTACGCGATCACTCATACCAAGTACTTCAGGCAATTCGCTCGAAATCATGAGAATTGCCATGCCTTCGCCTGTCAACTGTCGCATCAGCTGGTGAATTTCAGCCTTTGCACCAACATCGATACCACGCGTTGGTTCATCCATGATGAGAATCCTGGGTCTTGTCGCAAGCCACTTGCCAAGCACTACCTTCTGCTGGTTGCCGCCAGAAAGTTGCCTTACCAGTTGATCGGGCCCCCGGGCACGTATGCCAAACTGTGCAATGGCTCGCCTTGCCTCCTCGATAACCCGTTTCATATCTACGAGAAGACCGCGTGTCAGTCGTTGCAGATTGGCAAGCGCAATGTTTTCGGCAATCGACTGTGTGCGGATGAGCCCTTGCTGTCCACGGTCTTCAGGTATGTACGCTATGCCAAGGTTGCGGGCATCTTCGGGGGATCTGACATTGACAGATCTGCCGTCAATCAGGATATCACCCTCTGTAGCAGGGGTAATGCCAAAAATGGTCAGGGCCGTTTCCGTCCGCCCTGAGCCAACCAGCCCTGCAAGCCCAAGAATCTCACCGCGACGAAGAGTGAACGAAATATTCTGCACGACGGATCGGTAGGACACGTTACGAAGCTGGAGGATTGTATCTCCATCGATACCCTGCTTTGCCGGATAAAGTCGATCAATTGATCGTCCTACCATCATGGAAACAAGGGTTGTCTCGTCAACGTCGCAAACAGGGCGCGTCGCCACATGTTTCCCGTCTCGCAGGACTGTTACACGGTCTGCCAGCGCAAAAATCTCTGGCATGCGGTGACTGACATATACAATCGCAACACCGCGCTGACACAGATTACGAACAATACCCATGAGGCGCTGTACATCGTGCTCGGCAAGTGCCGCGGTTGGCTCGTCCATGATCAGGACGCGGGCCTCTTGTGCAAGCGCACGTGCAATTTCTATGCGCTGTCGGTTTCCTACAGAGAGTGCGGCGACCTTCTGGTCTATATCGAGGTCGCCGCTGTCGAGCGATTCGAGCAAGCTTCGTGCCCGCCGTCGCATGGTTGACCAATCAATTGCTCCGAGTGGTGTTTTCGGGGTTTGACCAAGAAAAATGTTTTCCGCCACTGTCAGTTCTGGAAAGAGAAGAAGTTCCTGATGAACCGTTGCAATTCCTGCCGCATGGGCGTCGCGGGGTGATGAGAATCTTACAGATTTGCCATTGATCAGGATCTGGCCGTCATCTGGCTGGTGCAGGCCTGCCATCATCTTGATCAGGGTTGATTTTCCTGCACCATTCTCCCCCATGAGGGCGTGCACCTCGCCGGGGCGGATGCTGAAACTGACATCGCTGACCACCTTGATGCCCGCGAAGGATTTTGAGACAGCGCGCAACTCGACCGGCAGTCCGTCACTTTCTGTCGTAACGTCATCGGTCCGCTGGCGCTGCATTCCGCCTGTTACCTTTCCCAAGCCGTCATCTGCAGTCAGGCCGTTTCCGTGTCGGTTTGTCCGGGTGGTTTACATCGGCCCGTTGGTGAGTAATAACAAACATTCGTGATCAAAAAACGTCAAGTGAGTTAGTTTGGGCGTCTTAAGTGATTTTTGCGCTGCACAAATGATTGTTCTCAATCACGGTTGAGCCGGGCATCATGACTGAAACGGAACGTCACAGAGTCATGCTGGAAGTGCTGAAGGACCGTCCTTTCGCCACTGTCCGCGACTTGCAGGCAGTTATTGATGCCTCACCGGCCACGATCCGTCGGGATATAGCAAAACTTCACGCTACGGGTTCCGTGCGCAAGGTCTTTGGAGGGATCGCAGCCGCCGAGGCCGCGAACCCCTTTGACCGCGTAACAGCACGACCGTTCACTGAAAACCAAATGCTAGGGGTAGCGGCAAAGAAAGCGATTGCGCTGGAGGCTGCGGCGCTTGTCCACGATGGTGACGCACTCATCATTCACGGCGGTTCAACCTGCTATCTCTTCGCCCTGCTGCTGGCTGAACGAAACGTTCGCATCTTCACAAATTCGATGCCTCTTGCTGCCACTCTCTGGCAGAACGGCACTTGTCATCTGTCACTTGCAGGAGGTGAACTGTATCGTGAACCTGGTATCCTCTTTTCTCCCCAATCCAGCCGACCAGAATTTTTTGCTTCAAAGTTCTTTCTCGGTGCACAGGCAATCACCCCCAACGGCATGCATGAATCTCATCCACTTGTCGTCCGCGAGACTGAACAGCTCTTGCAGCGAGCCGATGAAGTGATCGTCCTTGCTGACAGTCGAAAATTTGGTGTACGTGCAAGAAATCCTATGATGCCCCTGTCTCGAGTTGGAACGCTTATCACCGATGATGGTATCACCGATTCGAACCATCGCATGCTGATCGATGCTGGCATTCGTGTGATTATCGCCAAGCCAGTACCAGATGCGTCCTAGGGATTGCCTAAACTTGGCCGTGATTCCATTGAAACTCCGTCCTATGCTCAGACCTTTACTGTTTATTGCGCTCTTTTTTTCCCTCCATGCTGCTGAAACACAGGCTCAGACCCTTACGGCGAGCCAATTCAGGATTGAATGGCAGGTCATCAACCGGTTTCGGCTGTTTTCAAATGAAAAATCGTTCAAGCTTCACGAAAATGCGTGGCGCCAATACCAGCTACACGCCGATCAACAGGGTCTCAGTTCGAGCGAGCGTGATCTTCTCATCGCACGCACATCCGTGCTTGGATCCGAACATGTTTTGAATGATCGCTTCATTGCGTTCAGCAACATTCTTCGCAAGAACTTTGATTGGCGTGGATGGGCGGCCAGTATTCATGATGAATTGTGCTACAATTCCCGAAAGAGGCGCTATTCGTCATGCGGCTCACTTGAAGATTACCTGCTTCCGACTTCTCATGGCATTGAACTGTGGCTATCCAGTTCGGGTGGTATCCTGCCTGCTGGAGCGGAGTGTGAGTGGCGCATTGATGGTACGCTTGTAACTCAAGCGCCTTGCTCAACGCGCGTATCTGGCAAAAACATTGACCTGCCCTATCCTGGTGGGGCTGAAATTGCTGTGAATCTCAAGGGTGAAACACCCATTTTCCTCAAGGCTCAGGTCAAAGACTTGTTGATTGCCGGACTTGGAGACAGTTTTGCTTCTGGAGAAGGAAATCCAAATATTCCCGTCGCATTTGATGAAGGCCGCCGCTTCCGAAACTTCTATCCTGAAAGACGGATGAACGACGCAAGAGGCGATGCTGCCTGGACGGACACGTTGTGTCACCGATCCCTCTATGGAGCGCAGCTCCGGGCTGCACTCCAGATTGCCATTGAAAATCCGCAGGTATCGGTCACCTTTCTGGACTACTCGTGTTCCGGCGCTGGCATAGATGCAGGGATCCTGAAGCCACAAACCTATGTCGAGCGCCAATCGGTAAATGAGCGTGGCCAATCCCTCACGCCCCCCTATATCTCGGGTGGTGAAGAAGATGGGCAACTCTTCAAGCTGGTTCACGATCTTTGCCGGGTTGACCCCGAAACGAAGGCAGGCGTGCCGCTTTGTCCAGATCGGAACTTTCGCCGGCCGCTCGATTTCCTCTTTCTCACGGTCGGTGGCAACGACATCGGCTTTTCCAATATCGTCGCCTGGGCCTCGCTGCGGGAGGGCGCATCATCGAAGGTAGCCGCATTTTTTGGCGCTACGGTGAGCGCCGAGGAATTTTCAAGGCGCATGCGTGATGTGCTGCCGGTGTCTTATGCAAAACTTGCTGCTGCCTTCGAAGCCAGTTTGCCCTTGATGTCTGCGAGCGATGGTGTGTTTGATCCTTCGCGTGTTGTTCTATCCGCCTATCCTGATCTTGTTACAGACGAGACTGGCGGAATCTGCATGGCAGCGCCGGGGGATACTGATGAGGAAGATCGCTATCCGGCGAATCAGTCGCTGGACATGTTCTCTTCATGGTTGACGGCACGGGCGTCGCGTCTTGCGGACGTGAGATCACAGTTTTCTTCGCTCTACCGCCGCATGCGAGATCTCGCGGGAGATCATGGCTGGAACTTTGCCGGGAGCATCTATAGCGACCGCATGTTTGATGGCCATGGTTTCTGCGCGCAGGACCTGCGACGCATCGGCGATCCCGCAGAGCAGCTTATGATCCCGTGCTTCGGTAGCGCCACACGCGATACCGAGACGTGCCAAATGACTTTATCCGGAGAGCCTGGAAAATGGCGCCCCTATGATCCATCAAGCCAGAATTATCCCTTTGTGTTGCGCCAACGCTGGGTTCGCACTTTCAACGACGCCTATATGGTGGTTAATCAAAAGGTAAAGGATCGTTCGGGCCGCATTGACGAAGAGGTTTCATCCGCTGTGTTTTCCGAAACAACCGGCGCCCTCCATCCAACGGCTGAAGGCCATGCGGTACTGGCCGACAGCCTGATGCTGACCTTGCGTCCAATACTCTATACCATGATCTACGGAGAACGTTGATCAGGCTTTCCTGAAGGCAATCAGCACCTGCCCGACACGAATACCCAACTTGCGAACGGTCGACCGGTTGAGAACAAGACCCCCGCCACCGTCATAGAAAGCATCATCAAAGTCCATTGAAATCAAACGACTTCCAACCTTGATGCGCAGCGTGGATCGAAGATAGGCGCAGCCGTCAGATATATGACCATGCGCCTCGCCGACGGCGTCCGCACAGGTGCCTGTGAACGTCAAACTGGTTTTCGGTACCAGCGTCCAACACCTCTGCTGGCGTTCACCGTCATCAAACAGGAAATCCTCATCAACCACCATTGCGCCGGCTTCCCACCGCCCCGTCATTTCGACGGCAAACCGGCGTTTGATGCGGCCGCCACGGTCCTCAAATACGCCATGCGCCAGCGTATGGCCCTCAAAATAGGCCAGAAGATCAAATCGGGCAGAATCGTTTTTCTTCAGCATGAGGGGCAATACGGCCCGTTTGCCTCAGCCGATCACCCCTTGCGCAGGAAACGATAGATCCCGACGTCGATTGAACCCTCGGAAAAGCCTGCCTCACAATACGAAAGATAGTAGTGCCAGCGCTTGCGGAACCTTTCGTCGAAGCCGAGCTGTGCCACCCCGGCCCAGGCCGCCTCAAACCGATCGCGCCAGATTGCCAGCGTTTGGGCATAATCCTGGCCGAAGGTCTTTATCACCTCAAAGCCAAGACCAGCCTCCGCCGCTTGCTCTGACAGGATTTTCTTGGTGGGCAACATTCCTCCCGGAAAGATATATCGCTGGATGAAATCTGCCTTGCGTCGGTAACCCTCAAACAGGCGTTCATCAATTGTAATGGCCTGAACCGCAGCCCTGCCGCCGGGACGCAACCGGTCATGCAGGACGCGGAAATAAGTAGGCCAGTTGGCTGCGCCAACGGCCTCGATCATCTCGATGGAGGCGATGGCATCGAACTGCTCCTGAGTGTCTCTGTAATCCTGGAAACGGACCTCTGCCTGGCCCTTAAGGCGCCGCCTTGCATAGTCGAGCTGTTCTTGCGAAATTGTCAGGCCCGTCAAGTGGTGACCATGCTGTGCGGCGGTCTCCAGAAAGCCTCCCCAGCCACAACCGATCTCGAGTATCTCCGAGGGACGGTCCAGGCTCAGTGCACCAAGTACCAGATCGTATTTCGCAGTCTGCGCAGCCTCGAGCGTCTCTGCGCCCTTGCCAAAGTAAGCGGATGAGTAACTCATGGTGCGGTCTAGCCACAGGGCATAAAATTCGTTGCCAAGGTCGTAGTGAGCACTGATATTGCGACGCGCACCCGTCTTGGTGTTGGGTCGCAGCATGTGAAACAGCCGGTCGACTGGGCTCTTCGAGAAGACCGGCCGTGCGGCATCGTTCAGTGCCGGCCGGTTTTGAAGGTAGAAACGTAGAACGGCTGTAACGTTGCTACTGTCAACATCCCCCGCCATGAAGCTCTCGGCAAAGCCTAATGCGCCACGGCGCATTGCCGCCCAGACTGGTCGATAATTGCGCAGCTGAAGGTCACAATCCACTCCGGGTTTCGTGTATCCGATCCGGTGCTGGCGTCCTGACGGAAGAGTGAGCGTAAGGCCTCCAGCCAGATCCTTCGGCAATAGCTTTCGCCCAATTGATCCGATCAGATGTCCAACAAGACCGTCTCGGGCATGGATCGTATCAGCTGTCATGGTTCAGAACCGGCTTTTGGAAGAAAATCGACTGTGTTGTTAGGCACTCGTGGGCGTGGTTTCAGCCGTAATCCTTTCCACAAAAGACGCATGGCTTGCAAGTGGATCGCGCCAATGACCTTGAGAGTGAGAAACGGCACTTCCAGGAAGGCCTTCAGCAAGTTCGAGTCAGAAAGCGTCCGGCGCATCCCGCTCACATAGGCGTTCAGGATCGGTGTTCCGTTGGCGGATAGTGATACACCCAGTGCCATTCGGCCCGCCGGCGCGGTGAAGTGGAATTTATACTGCCCCTCGACAGCGTTGAAAGGTGAAACAAAAAAGTGCTTAGGAGCTGATTGGGCAAAGCCTTCAGCCACCGGGATGACGTAGGAGTGTCGGCCTCCAAACGTGTTGTTCACCTCGTAAATCATGAGACGGAGATGGTCTTTTGCGTCATAAGCATAGTAGACAGTAAGCGGGTTGAAGACATAACCGAGCACGCGCGGGTAGCAGAACATGAAGATTTTCGAGATTTCGGTGCCTGCCGTCGTGTTGCGGACCAGATCCCAGACATGCTGACGGATTGGTGTTCCGTCCCCTGGTCCGTGGTTGTAATCGCTCAATGAGAACAGATTGAACCGATTATAGCTGAACAACCACAGCCGACCTGCACACGCCTCGAGGTCATCGATGTCCATGAACACGTTGAAGACCCTGTAGCGCAGCTCGTGGCGTATCGGGTTGAGCCGCTTGTGCACCACCTCGCCAAAGTAGAGGCAGGTTTCGGGCATTTTATTCGGCAGCTGCCTGAATATGGGGTGTTTCAGGCTGCCGCGAGGACAGGTGGATCCTGCCTGACTCATTGGCAACCGACCAGGGCCGCCTCACACCCCCCAGATGCTCGGCTGCAGCCAGTCCGGACTGAATGCCATCTTCATGAAAGCCCGAGCCAAAATAGGCTCCACAGAACCACGTATTGCGAGTCCCCTGGATCCTCCAAAGCTGTCTTTGGGCGTCCATTGCAGCCGGGTCAAAGATGGGGTGTGAGTAATCAAATTCCGCCAACACCTGGGCGAGATCAGGCTCGCGCAGCGGATTGAGGCTCACGAACAGTGGTGCCTTGACTGGAAGCGGCTGCAAGCTGTTCATCCAGTAGGTCACGGCACTGCTGCTTGTCTGGTGCGGTGGCAGGGACGCAAGATAATTCCAGCTTGACCACAGGCTCTGGCGGCGCGGCATCAGGCGATCATCGCGATGCAGGATCGCACGGTTCTTTGAATATCTGAAAGAGGAAAGCAGCCGGCGCTCGTCTGGGGTCGGATCGGACAGCATTGCCAGAGCCTGGTCAGCGTGGGTCGCTATGACCACGTCATCGTATGTCTGCTCCTCGCCGCTTATTGTGCGGAGCTGAACTCCACTCGCTGTACGGCGAATGGCCGTAATGGGCGTTCTCAGCCGTGTTTCGAAAAGCCCGTCCTGGATAAGCCGCGCGACATACTCCCGAGCGCCACCCCGCACCGTTCGCCAGTGTGGGCGGTTTCTGATCCTCAGCAGGCCATGATTGTCGAAAAACCGGAGAAAGGCGCGGGCCGGATAGTCCCGCATGTCGCCAGGAGCTGCAGACCAGATTGCACCGGCCATCGGCAACAGATGCCTGTCCATGAAATAATCCGAATAACCCTCGGTCTCGAGAAATTCAGCGATGGTCACATTATCCGGAAGGGTGGGAAGCTTGCGCAGGGTCGTTCGGAAGAAGCGCGGAATATCGCGCATCAGTCGCAGGTGGCCCCAGTTGAGCAAATTGCCTGGCTGGCCAATAAGCTGGGTGAGGGACGAGCCCGCATATTCATAGGCCCCATCGCCCATCGACACCGAAAAACTCATGTTTGACGCTGCGGTTGGAACGTCTAACTGATTGAAAAGAGCCGTAAGATTTGGATAGGCGGGCGGATTGTAGACGATAAAGCCCGTATCGACGGCAACGTCCACACCATCGATCTCACAATCGACCGTATTGGAGTGCCCGCCCGGACGGGCATCGGACTCAATCAGCGTAACGCGATGCCGTTTTGACAGCAGCCAAGCGGCAGAAAGCCCAGATATGCCAGATCCGACAACAGCGACATGACGTGGTTTCACGGGACCTTTTCCGCATTTTTACGAACCTACGACTTCCTTTCCGGCACGGATCATGTGATCCACCTGACAGAGGAAAGCGTAAACCCTGCATAACAGAGGAAATGTGCTATGTATGCCGTCATGGACTCGGCAAACAAGCGGCAGGACGTTGAGAAACAGCGCCTGGAGGTACAGTTTCGCAACCTGATCGTGCAGGTGGCGCAACGGCAGGACCGACAGGCCTTCGCGGTGCTTTTCGATCATTTCGCCCCGCGACTCAAGAGCTTTATGATGCGCAAGAATACCTCGGCGGAGCTTGCTGAGGACCTTGTGCAGGAAGCCATGATTGCGGTCTGGACCAAGGCCGGCCTCTACGAGCCGTCCAAGGGTTCAGTCACGACCTGGGTTTTCACCATTGCCCGCAACCTGCGCATTGACCGGGCAAGACGCGATGTACACATGCCGACGACCGAACTGGGCGATTACGACGAGCCCTCGG
>NZ_JBIIDX010000238.1:0-2817 GCF_044238155.1 Aestuariivirga sp.
CTCCGGTGCTGCGGTGACTTCATAGAGGCCATAGCCGATCCTTGACGAAAAACTGATGGCGCGGTTGCCGGGGATGGTCCATGGCGTCGTGGTCCAGATCACGACACTTGCCGATTGGAGCCGGGCAACGAAATCGGAGCTGCTACCGCCAGCCGCCATGCGCTGATAAGAGTGTTGGCCGATTTCCTGCACCGGGAACTTCGCCCAGATCATGTCAGACTGATAGTCCTGATACTCGACCTCGGCCTCGGCAAGTGCGGTCTTTTCCACCACTGACCACATCACGGGCTTTGAGCCTCGATACAGCTGCCCGGACTCTGCAAACTTCAGCAACTCATTGGCAATCAGCGCCTCAGCGCGAAAATCCATGGTGAGATAGGGATTATTCCAGTCCCCAGTCACGCCAAGGCGCTTGAACTCGCTGCGCTGCACCTCAATCCAGTGTTCGGCAAAGGCCCGGCATTCCTTCCGGAAATCATTTACAGGGACTTCGTCCTTGTTCTTTCCCTTTTCACGGTACTGCTCTTCGATCTTCCACTCGATTGGCAGGCCATGGCAGTCCCAGCCGGGGACATAATTGGAATCAAAACCCTGCATCTGGCGCGAGCGGGTCACGATGTCCTTCAGGATCTTGTTCAGCGCATGGCCGATGTGAAGATTGCCATTGGCATAGGGTGGACCATCGTGAAGCACGTATTTTGGCCGTCCGGCACTTTGAGCCCGTAGAGTGCCGTAGAGATCCAGCGCCTCCCAGCGCTTCAACAGCTCGGGTTCCTTCTGCGGCAGGCCAGCCTTCATCGCGAAGGAGGTTTTTGGCAGGAAAACCGTGTCACGGTATCGATCGGTCTTTGATTGCTTGTCGTCCATTGGCGGATCAGGTCCAAATCTAGGGTTTACGCGGCTTCTAGCAGGTTTTTCGCTGCAATAAAGCCTTGCCGCCAGAGAGCAGCGGGGCTGGAAGCGACGGCCGTTCTTGATTAAGGATACTGGCGGACAGACACGGAGGACGAAGCATGAACGCCACTTTGCAGACCATCCCGGCCCGCCGGGGCAAGGCCGTTCGCCTCAACAAGGGCCAGTCGGTAAAAGTCATCAACACCCATGGCAATCAGGTGGTTGACTTCTGGGCCTTCAATGCCGGGGACCTGCGGGAATATCTCGGCATGGAGCATTGCCGGGCTTTCTGGACCAGACTTTTCCCGATCGAAGGCGACAAGATGATCACCAACCGCCGCCGCCCAATACTAACCATGACCAGAGACGCGAGCCCGGGTCGGCACGACACACTGATCGCACCCTGCGACAACGAGCGCTACGGTCTGCTGGGCTGCACTCACTACCATGACAACTGTCGGGACAACCTTCACGCCGGTCTGGCCGATCTGGGGCACTACATCCCCTACACGCCGGACTCGCTCAATCTCTTCATGAACATTCCCTGGCATCCGGACGGCAGTCTCGAGTGGGGCAACTGCCTCTGCAAGCCCGGCGACTATGTCGTGTTCCGTGCCGAGATGGATGCGATCGTGGCTTTCTCCGCTTGCCCGCAAGACATGCTACCGATCAACAACGGCATCACCACAGAGGCCCATTTCGAGGTGCTGGACCAGTAGGCGCGCTCAGCCCACCCACTTCTCACGCATGGTCACGAATTCTTCCGCGGCCGTCGGGTGGACAGCGAGGGTGGCATCAAAGTCAGATTTCTTCGCACCCATACGCACCGCAATGCCCAACAGTTGGGCCATTTCGCCGGCGTCGGGGCCGCATAGGTGGCAGCCGAGCACGCGATCTGTCTCGCCATCAACCACGAGCTTCATCAACATTCGCTCATCACGGCCTGACAGCGTGTGTTTCATTGGACGGAAACTTGTCTTGTATATGTCAACCTTGCGGAAACCCTGCCTGGCTACTGTCTCGGTCAAGCCGACTGTACCAAGTTCGGGCTGCGAGAAGACAGCCGTTGGAACCAGAGAATGATCCACGGTGACTTCCTTGCCACCAAATACCGTATCGGCAAAGGCATGACCTTCCCGGATCGCGGCAGGCGTTAGGTTTACGCGATTGGTTACATCACCCACGGCATAGACCGACGGAACGCTGCAGCGCGAATGGGAATCAACCTTGACCGCCCCGTGCGGCGTCAGTTCCACGCCGGCACCCTCAAGCCCCAGCCCGGCAACATTGGGAACCCGGCCCGTTGCAAACATCACCTGCCCGGCTCCAAACTGACTGCCATCATCAAGCGTCAGGCGAATGCCTGTACCGGACCCTTCGAGCCTCGCGACGCTTGTCCGGGTACGAAGCTCGATACCCTTTTTTGTCATCTCGGCTGCAAGATGATTGCGCAGATCGTCGTCAAAGCCGCGCAGGATTTGTTCACCGCGGCAAACCAACACCGTTTCCACGCCAAGCCCCGAGAGAATCCCAGCGAACTCCACCGCGATGTAACCTCCACCCACAATTACCATGCGGGCAGGCAGTTGCTGCAGGTCGAACACCTCGTTCGACGTGATGGCCAGTTGATGCCCAGGCAGGTGGCGAGGGACAAAAGGGGTGGCCCCCGTTGCCACCAGAATGTAGCGCGCAGAAACACGGCGACCCGAGGCCAATTCTACATCATGAGGCCCAGCAAGGGTGGCACGCTCCAGGATGAGTTCGGCTCCCGCTGCCTCGAGATTGCGCACGTAGGACTTGTTGAGGCGATCAATCTCGCGGTCCTTGTTGGCCACCAGGGTGCGCCAGTCGAAGGCAACATTCCCGGTGGTCCAGCCGAAGCCTACCGCATCCTCGAAGGCCTCGGCAAATTGAGAGGCGTAG
>NZ_JBIIDX010000127.1:0-10145 GCF_044238155.1 Aestuariivirga sp.
CAGCTGACGGAGCAATGATTACCTCAGTGAACAGTTCCGTAATCTCGGCGGCTGTTTCAGGATCGAGAGGTCTGTTGACAGCGATGATGCCACCAAAGGCACTTACTGGATCACAGGCAAGCGCATTTCGATAGGCTTCAAGCAAAGATGTCCCGACTGCTACACCACAAGGATTTGCATGTTTGACGATGACGCAGGCAGGATTACCGGAATTCTCAAATTCTGCGAGGCATTCCAGAGCTGCATCCGTATCGTTGATGTTGTTGTAAGAGAGCTCCTTGCCTTGCAATTGGCGTGCCGCGGCAATACCAAAGCGCTTTCCCGGTGCAGTGTAGAATGCAGCTTTCTGATGTGGGTTTTCTCCATACCTCAAACTCTGCAAGCGCTGACCTCCGGTGGCGAAGACAGGACCGAGCTGCTCACCGTCCAGTTCCGCCATCCATTGTGAAACCGACGCATCATAACTCGCGGTGCGTGCGAAGGCCTTGGTGGCCAGCCGTTGGCGTGTCATCACGGTGGTCTGGCAGTGACTTTCAGTCAGTTCGGTCAAGACCGCCCCATAGTCTGCGGGATCGACAATGACGGTTACGAATTCATGAGTCTTGGCAGCGGCCCGAATCATTGCTGGCCCGCCGATGTCGATGTTCTCGATCACCTCTTGCCGCGAGGCGCCCCGGTCCAGTGTCGCCTCGAAGGGATAGAGATTGACCACCAGCAGATCAATTGGCCGAATGTCATGCGCCGCCATCGCGGCCCGGTGATCTGGATTGGTGCGCAGGGCCAGAAGCCCGCCATGAATGGCCGGGTGGAGTGTTTTCACCCGGCCATCCATGATTTCCGGCATTCCGGTGATGGTTGCAACCTCGGTAACCGGCAGTCCAGCTTCTGACAGAGCTTTCGCTGTACCACCGGTCGAGATGAGCTCGACTCCAAGGGAGACCAGGCCGTGAGCGAATGCAGTGAGCCCGGTTTTGTCAGACACGGAGAGCAGGGCGCGGCGAATCGGTTCGGTCATCTCAACCACTGGTCTATTTTGGGTCGTCGCTGTTCAGATCGGCTGGCGAGGTTTGGCTTGATCAATCCAGAATCACGTCTAGCAGCTTGGCGTGGGTGTACAACCCTCAGGCTCGTCGACGCATCAGAGCTGCAAAAAAGGCGTCCATGCCGGCCTCCTGGCCATATGCCATGGAGGGCAGGGTTCGCACCCAGCCCTCTGGCCGGAGGGCACCATCGGGCAAAACAGGTTCCGTGGCCGGGGTCAGCTCGAAATTGGGATTTTCTTCAAGGAATGTCTGTACCTGTTCTTCCCCCTCTTCGGGTTCGAGTGAGCAGGTGCAGTAAACGAGGAGACCATCAGGCTTGACGAGCCTTGTCGCTGCCTGCAGGAGCCGGTGCTGAGTATCGGCCAGTCTCGTGACCTGGCTTTCCTGCCTGATCCAGGGGAGTTCGGGATGGCGGCGGATTGTTCCAGTTGCTGAGCACGGGGCATCAAGAAGAACAGCATCCCATTGACCTGACAAACGCCCGCTCAGGACGTCGGCTACCTGAACCTCCGCCGTGAGCCTGGTGCGCGCCAGATTGTCATGCAGAAGTCTGAGGCGGTCTGCCGATATGTCCACGGCAGTGACGTGAGCACCCATGGACGCCATTTGCAGAGTCTTGCCACCTGGTGCTGCACAGAGGTCGAGAACCGATTTTCCGCGAAGTTCCCCGAAAAGACGGGCCGGGATGGTTGCTGCAGCATCCTGCACCCACCAGGCGCCCTCCTGGAATCCGGGAATACTTGGAATGGCGGAATACTCTGCAGCAAGCCGCAACTGGCCGTTTGCCAGGATCGTTCCGCCCAGTCGATCCGCCCATGGCGCAACGCTCTCCGTGAAGCTGATGTCCAGTCCAGGCTTCTGCGAATGAGCAGATGCTATGTCACCCGCGTTTGCAAGACCGTAGGTCCTTTGCCATCGAGCCCAGAGCCAATCGGGGGTGTTGAGCCGCGGGGCGTCGAGGTCTTGCAGGAGCGCCGGGCCTTCCACTGCCACCCTGCGCAGAACCGCGTTGACCAAGCCTGCAAAATGTCGGGCATGGCCGTCCGCCTTTGCAGAACGAACCGCCAGGTCGATGACTGCATGCGCGGGCATGCCAAGAAACAAGAGTTGGGATATCCCGAGAGTCAGAATGTCATGCGTCGGCCCGGACTTGCGTGGCAGGGGGCGGTCGACGAGTTTTTCGAGGATCTTTCCGATTTCGCCGCGATGGCGAAATGCCGTGAGGACAATCGAAGAGACCAGTGCTTGATCACGGTGCTCGAGACGTCCAAGTCCGGAATGGCCCCTGACCGCCTCGTCGACCGTGAGCCTCTTGCTGATGATCGTTTTCAGCACATCACATGCGAATTGGCGAACTGCCAGGCCAGGCGATTCCGCCATTCGAGAGCTCAGCCCCACGGGCCTGAAGCACGAGGCGCGGAAGTATTCCACGGGCCAACAGGCCGAGCCTCATCGCCCATCTCCTGGGCAATGCGCCGAAGCGCGTCAATCCGGTTATGTGGGTTCGGGTGTGTGGAGAACAGCCCGTCCATACGTGCACCCGAGAGTGGATTGATGATGAACATGTGTGCAGTGGCAGGATTGGCTTCAGCTGCGGGATTCTCAATACGGTGAGCCGCATTGGAAATCTTTGCAAGCGCCGAGGCCAGCGCAAGCGGCTGGCCCGAAATTTCCGCTCCACCGCGATCCGCGCCATACTCCCGTGTCCGACTGATCGCCATCTGGACCAGCATGGCGGCCAGCGGCGCCAGAACAACCATCAAGATAACGCCGATCACCCCCAGAGGATTGTTGCGGTCACGGTTTCCGCCAAACAACATGGCAAAATTTGCCAGCATGGAAATCGCACCGGCAATTGTGGCGGTCATCGTCATCACAAGAGTGTCGCGATGCTTAACGTGTGCCAGCTCATGGGCCATCACGCCAGCAAGTTCATCGCGGCTTAAAATCTGAAGCAGGCCGGTTGTCGCCGCGACAGCGGCATTTTCGGGGTTTCGCCCGGTTGCGAAGGCGTTGGGCTGCGGATTGTCGATGACATAGACCTTGGGCATCGGAAGCCCTGCATTCCGTGCCAGGTCTTCGACAAGGGCATAAAAGTCGGGCGCGGACTGGCGATCAACCTGCCGCGCGCCATACATGCGCAAGACCATCTTGTCGGCGTTCCAGTAGGCAAACAGGTTCATGCCGGCGGCCAGCAAAAAGGCAAACAGCATGCCTTGCTCCCGGCCAAGCAAATAGCCTACCGCGAGAAACAGCCCCATGAGTCCTGCCATCAGCAAACCGGTCCGCAGCGTGTTCATACGCCAAACTCCTCCTTGCCAAACGAACGCGACGCCCCTCATATGATGCCAGACACCAAAAACAGCAAGGTCATGAACTCAAAGATCCTTTCACCTGAAGCCCGGCGCGCGCTGGCCGAGGCTGAAGAACGAAACAAGATGCGACAGACACCGCGTTTTCCGCGCGAGGTGAATGGCAGGGCAGGCCCTGAGCCGACCCGGTACGGTGACTGGGAAAACAAGGGTCTCGCGTCTGATTTCTGACTAGGGGAAGCCGAGGATCTGCCGAATTTCGGAAGGAGCCATACCTTCGCTGCGGAGCTGGCGGAGGGCTGTGCTGCCTTCGCTCTTGGATAGCTTCCTGCCATCTGCACCCTTGATCAAATCGTGGTGCTGATACTGGGGCGTGGGCAGGCCCAGAAGCCGCTGCAGCAGCATGTGCAGGGGCGTCGCCGGCTCGATATCACGGCCACGCACCACATGTGTGATGCCCTGAAGTGCATCGTCTGTAACCACAGCAACATGGTAGCTTGAGCCCACCGTGCGTTTGGCGATCATGGCGTCACCCCAGACTGCCGCCGCGTTGTCGCCGAGGCTTGCCATGTCGAGCCGCCAGCCGTGGGCGTCTCCGCCCGCAATCCGGCGCTCGGCCACTGGCCTCGGCAGCAGCCGGCACGTCCCCCCATAAAGCGGCTGCCCGTCAGGATCCCGCGCTGCAAGCGCATTTGCCTGCACGTGCCTGCGGGAGCAAAAGCAAGGGTAGATGGCGCCGATCTTCCTCAGCTGGGCGAGGCTGGCCTCGTAATCCGCAAAATGCTCGCTTTGGATGCGCACGGGGCGTTCCCACTCAAGGCCAATCCAGGCGAGGTCCTCGAAAATCGCCGTTACAAATTCGGATCGAGCCCGGCTCCCATCAGTATCTTCGATTCTGAGCAGGAACCGACCCTGATACTTGGCTGCCAAGCTGGAGTTCAACAGTGCGGAATAGGCATGCCCGAGGTGGAGAAAGCCATTGGGCGAGGGTGCAAAGCGAAAGACGGGAACGCTCATGATGGCCTCTTGCGATCAATCCCGGCAAAGGTCAAACCGGGTATACATCGTGGCTCCGGTCAGGCCCAAGTGGATGAGGGGGCTTCACAGGATCGCCATACTAGATATAGTAAAAGCCTAAGGATTCGGAACCGAGAGGTGTGCTTGCAATTCGCGCCGGTTGCGCCGGAAGCCTGTCCAGCCCTGGTCCTCAACGCGGATTTCCGCCCGTTGAGCTACTATCCGCTGTCACTGTGGTGCTGGCAGGACACCATCAAGGCCGTGTTTCTCGACCGTGTGAACATCGTATCGGAATATGACCGGGTTGTTCGCAGCCCCAACTCGGAATTCCGGCTTCCCAGCGTTGTATCGCTCAAGACCTATGTGAAGCCCTCCCGCACCCCGGCCTTCACCCGCTTCAACGTGTTCCTGCGTGATCGATTCACCTGTCAGTACTGCGGTGGTCATGAGGATCTGACATTCGATCATGTTGTGCCGCGCTCAAAGGGCGGACAGACCACGTGGGAGAATGTGGTCGCAGCCTGTTCGCCGTGCAACTTGGTGAAGGGCGGGCATCTGCCCCAGCACATCAACATGTACCCAGCCCAGAAGCCCGTGCGCCCAACCGTCGCGCAGTTGCATCGCAATGGCCGTTTCTTCCCGCCCAATTATCTGCACGAGAGCTGGCAGGATTATCTCTACTGGGATACGGAACTCGATCCCTGACCGCGGAAGCCTGCAAGCGCAACACTTGCCAGAAGAAGTGAAATCAATGCGTTCCAACCTGCCAGCGAGAGGCCGAGGATTCGGATCGCCGGGGTATCGCAGAGCACCACAGCGCGACTCAGATCGGGAAGACCTCCGGACAGCCCGCCAAGATCGCTGCAGGAACTGGGCCCTGGCCAGAATTTCCATTCGACGCCGGCGTGATAAATTCCAAACGACATGCTACCCAGCCAGATGGCTGCAAGCAGTAAAAATCCCATTTGCGCAAGCCGAGAGTTCGTTGGCAGCAAAAGTGCAACAACTGCAGCGAGGGGCACCGCTGCGTAATAGGCCCAGCGCTGCTTGAGACATAGCTCACAGGGAGCATAACCGAAGTATTCGAAAAGCCACGCTCCCACAATCGTGGCCGAGGCTGCCACAAGGATGAAGAGTACCGCAGCCCGCGGCTTGAGTTCACTCAACATGCGCTCAGACTCCCAACAATTCCAGTATACTTGATCGCAACATACAACCCGATCATCCCCGCTGCCAGCAAGACTGCCAGCAAACCCAGTCGCCGCTCGATGAACTGCTTGACTGGCTCGCCGAACCTCCGGAGTGCCCAGCCAAGGGCAAAAAACCTAGCCCCACGGGCAAGCACGCAGGACACCACGAAAAACAAGAAGCTGATCTGTGCCACACCCGCAAGAATGGTAACGACCTTGATCGGCGGAAGATGACTCAGGCCTGATGTCACAAGCAGGAGCATCAGCGTGTCTTCGCCCGCACAAATCTTCAAGTGCTCGAACTCATCGAACTTGCCGTAGAAATCGAGAACTGGCCGCGCCACCGCCTCAAACGCCATGTAACCGAGGATATAGCCAGCAATACCACCCAGGGTGGATGCTATTGTTGCAATAAGGGCAAAGCGATAGGCCCTCTTTGGCCGGGCAAGCGCCATTGGAACAAACAGGACATCTGCCGGAACCAGAAAAACCGAGCTTTCGACAAAAGCGATAACGGCAAGCCAGGCTTCTGCTGTCTCACGGGCTGCAAGTGCCAGTGTCCAATCGTAAAGGCGTCTCAGCATGTTCTCTTCAATCACTCTCTGACAGAGAACGCCGCAGCTTCTTGGTTCTTGCATGCCTCGCCTTTGCGTCCAGACGCCGCGTCTTCGAGGCACGCGTTGGACGGGTGGCGATGCGCCGCTTCGGCTGATGAGCTGCCTTGCGCAGAAGCTCCACGAGTTTCTGTAACGCTATTTCGCGGTTTCGCTCCTGCGATCGAGTCTCCTGTGCGGTGATCAAAATCACGCCCTCCTGGGTCAATTGCCGGCCTGCGATCGCCCGGAGCCGGGTTTTCAAGTCGAGTGGCAAGAAAGCCCGTTCGACGTTGAATCGAAGCTCGACGGCAGTCGATACCTTATTCACATTCTGGCCGCCTGGCCCTGAGGCGCGGGTGTAGGACCACGCAATGTCATCTTCATCAATGGCAATTGAGTCGGTGATCCGGATCATGGACCCGTTTCTCCTCCTTTAAGGTTGACGGCGCAAGAGCGGGCAATTATGCGATTTCTAGCGTGCCTCTGTGGCGGAATGGTAGACGCGGCAGACTCAAAATCTGTTGCTCGCAAGGGCGTGGGGGTTCGAGTCCCTCCAGGGGCACCAACAGCCTGTGTCCTGCTGGCGCAGGCGGGCGTGTGGTCGTGATGTGCGAGGGGCTGGTCCCTGCTTGACGTTCCGGAGTTGAACAGGCTTGCCTCACCTTCAGCGTATCCTTTTGATCTTGCTGCTGCTGATCGGGCCTGTACCAGCTGTGGCTGGTGGGCCCTCCCTGCTATTTGACCCGGTGAGTGGAGAAGTTCTTTCTCAGGACCGCGCCGGTGAGCCTTGGTATCCGGCTTCTCTCACCAAGTTGATGACGGCCTACATCGTGTTCCAGAAGGTTCAGGCTGGTGGACTGACCCTCAAGCAAAAGGTTCCAGTTTCGGCAGCCGCCAATTCACAGCCACCAAGCAAGATTGGTATGCCAGTTGGCGCCAATGTGAGCGTGAACTTCGCGCTTGAGGCGATGCTGATCTATTCTGCCAATGATATGGCATATGTGCTCGCGGAGGCCTCGTCTGGAACAGTTGCGGCCTTCGCCATGGAGATGAACCAACAGGCCCGCCGCCTCGGGATGAATGGCAGTCATTTCGTCAATCCCAACGGGCTTTTCGATCCTCGCCAGATAAGTACGGCTCGCGATCTTGCCCTTCTTGCCTCTGCCATTCTCAGGGATTTTCCCGAATATGGCCGTTATTTCTCGAAGCCATTCATGACGGTGGGCAAGCGGAAGCTGGCAAATCGGAACTCGCTGCTGCGGCAGATGCCGCAAGCTGATGGCATGAAAACTGGCTTTGTGTGTGGATCGGGATTCAATCTCGTTGCAACAGCAACGCGTGATGGGCGGCAACTGGGCGCTGTGATCCTGGGAGCTGGCAGTGGAAAGCATCGAGCCGACCTTGCCGAGATGCTTCTGACAGATGGCTTCTCGCGATCTGTAGACAAGAGACCCCAGCTTCAAACGCTCGAAAACGTTCCGACCGGCTCCTTCGTTCCGGCCGACATGACAAATTCTGTCTGCAGAAACAAACCGCTGACATTGGCGCGTTCTTCCGAGCTAGGTGGATGGGGGATCTCCTTCGGCAATTATGAATCGGCTGCTACAGCCGATATGGCGCTACGCGGCAGGATGTTGAGCCCATCGGGCATTGGCCTTCCAGGCTCGCCAGGCATCATCAGGCTACCCGAGAATCGTGGCTTTGCGGCTGCCGTGTGGAATCTGGATGAGTCAACCAGTGTTGCAGCCTGTATTCGATATCACCGTGAGAACGCGCCATGTGAAGTCATCTCCCCGGCTGTTTTTGCGAAGATAGCAGCGCTTTTGCCTGATCGGACACAGGGCTCATCCTCAACTCCTCAAGGCGAAAACAAGCGTAAACCTAAGGCCGGTGTACCGGTGAAAAAGAAGAGCAAGAGCTGACCAACATGATCAATCGTGCAGGATTGGGGATTGCCTGCGCACTTGGCGCAGCCGCACTCTATGGTCTGGTACCAAATTTTGTCCGTGCGGCCTATGTCAATGGTGTACCGCCTATTGAAAGTACTCTGTTCCGAACATTCATGATCTCAGTCGCCTTTGCCATCATTGCCATCGCGAAAAATGAGAGGTTTTTCATTCCGAAAGCAGCGCTCCCAAGTTTTGTTGGGCAGTCCATCTCGACCCTTTTTGTTTCCGTCGCCTATCTTGCTTCTGTACAGTTCATTCCTGTTGGTCTGGCCGTTATCATCTTCTTCTCGTTTCCAGTGCTGATCATGTTGCTGGCGCCTCTCGTCGAGGGCCGAAATCCTGGCATGGTTAGAATAGCAATTGCATTGGTTGCCTTTGGCGGACTGGCGATTGCAATCGGTCCCAGTATCGAAGGCCTGGACGTACGGGGAATACTGCTGGCAGCACTTGCATCCGTTGGTGCGGCTTTGCAGTTCTTTTCGGGCCGTGCCATCTCACGCTACATGACACCGGCAGTATTCGGGAGCCTCGTGCATATGGTCATTCTGCCTCCGATCCTGCTGATCGCTATTTTGGCAGGTTCGGGAACACTCAGGGTGCTTCCCGGAGGAACCGCCAACATGATGGGCATTTTCTTCCTGTGTGGACTCGCCGTCGTCTATATCATCGCCTATATGGCGCATATGCTTTCTTTGCGATTTGCAACGGCATCCACGGTTGCCCCCTTCTTCAATCTCGAACCGGTGGTCAGCACGGCTGCTGCCGCGATCATTCTTGGGGAGCGGCTGCAGATGAATCAATATGCTGGAGGGGGGCTTGTTCTTGCCGCGCTCGTGGCGTCGACGATCTACGGACGATGGAAGAAGTAGTTCATGGCGAATATCCCATTACCTGTTGCAGTTCTCACTGGCTTTCTGGGGGCCGGGAAGACCACACTTCTCAATTTTCTTCTCAAGGACCCGTTTTTGGCCGATGCGGCCGTGATCATCAATGAGTTTGGTGAGATAGGCATTGATCATCTGCTGGTCGAACGATCAGATGAGAATATCGTTGAACTTGCCTCAGGATGCCTGTGCTGCACCATCAGGGGAGATCTCATCGTTACTATTCATGACCTGCTGGCACGGCGGCAGAGGGGCGAAGTCCGCCCCTTCAACCGGATTTTGATCGAGACAACAGGACTTGCCGATCCCGCACCAGTTCTTCATGCCGTGATGAGCGAGCCAAGCCTGGTGGCTGCCTGTCGGCTGGAGGGGGTCATAACGGTCGTTGATGCGGTCAATGGCATGGCAACACTCGACTCACATCCCGAAGCTGTGAAGCAGGTTGCTGTCGCCGATCGGATCGTGTTGACCAAGGTTGACCTTCTCGTTGGCCGCGAGGGCGAGGAGATGCTGTTTGCGATCATCGGGCGTTTGCGCAAACTCAACCCGGCTGCCCGCCTGCTGACCACCCACCGTAACGAGGCTACTGCCGAACGGCTATTCACCATGGGTCTTTTTGATCCAAAGACCAAGACACTCGACGTACAAGGCTGGCTTTCTGCGGAAGCCTATGTGACCGGAGAAAAACGAGGCCGACGGCATCGCCAAGATGATCATGGGCATAGACATGTGCACGATCATGATGTGTCACGTCATGACGAGCATATTCGGTCCTTCAGTTTTACTGAAACCAACCCCGTAAGCCCACAGGGACTTGAATTGTTCATGGAGTTGCTAAAATCCTATCACGGCTCGAATCTCTTGCGCATGAAGGCAATCGTGCGGGTGTCAGATGATCCGAGTCGGCCGGTGGTCCTGCACGGCGTTCAACACGTATTCCATCCACCAGTGAGACTTCAGGCCTGGCCCGATGCTGATGAAAGGACCCGCTTCGTGTTCATTGTCAAGGATATCGAAAGATCTATGATCGAGAAGCTGTTCCGGGCATTTACGGACCAGATCGGAGGGTCGGAGATCCTTACTGACAAGACGCTTTCGCTCAAGAGGTGAACAAGACATGACGCTCAAGCTCTATGGACTGTCAAAATGCTCGA
>NZ_JBIIDX010000128.1:0-10089 GCF_044238155.1 Aestuariivirga sp.
TTTTGTGGCGGATGGAACAGGCGGGCATGCCTTTGCGTCTACACTTGAAGAGCATAATCGCAATGTCAGTGCCTGGCGGAAGCTGGCCAGCGCGGCGGCATCTGCTGCGGCCGATGATCCTGAACCCGGAGTCGAGGCCCCCGGGGCATCTTCGCAAATCGGGCCCGACGCGGCTGACCAGCCGCTTGCTGACGTCATTCCCGAGCCGGAATCTGCCCCGTCACCTGTCCTGCCCCCCAAGGCCAGCACGACAGACCTCCAGCCTGGAACCATCGTCATGGTCGAGGGGCGTCCCGCGCCCATTCCCCGGCTCCGCCCGTTGCGCTAATCCTTGGCTGATTCTTACGTCCGGAGTTCTGATGCCCATCTCCAGCATGACCGGATTTGCCCGCGCCGCAGGTGAGCACCAGGGGCTTCTCTGGCACTGGGAAATCAAGAGCGTCAACGGCAAGTCACTCGATCTTCGGCTGCGTCTGCCACCGGGCTATGAGGCTCTGGACATTCCAGTCCGAACCGCGCTGACAGGGGTTATCCGCCGCGGCAGCCTGCAGGCAACGCTGGTGGTGGGTGGCGGCCTGCCGCGCGAGACGCTCCGCATCAATACCGAGATACTGGATCGTTTGGTGGCGGCAGGTGAAGCCTTGCGGGAGCGCATTGGCGGTGAACCGCTGCGTGCAGATATGCTCCTGTCCATCCGCGGCGTTGTCGATGTAGCCCCGGTTCCCGAAGACGAGGCAGCGCTTGACCAGCGCAACGCTGCCATACTCCAGGGGTTCAATGAAGCACTGATGGGGCTGGCCGTGGCTCGCCGGGCAGAAGGCGAACGTCTCCACGCCATTGTGGCAAACCAAGTGAGTCGCATCGAAGAGCTCGCCGCTGCGGCACGATCCAGTCCCGCCCGCAACCCCGATGCCATCCGTGCAAAACTGGCCGAGCAGGTTTCCCGGTTGCTTGACACTGGCACGGCCCTCGATCCTGGCCGGCTGCATCAGGAGGCCGTGATCATGGCAAGCCGGGCCGACATCCAGGAGGAGTTGGACCGGCTTGACGCACATGTACAGGCGGCCCGCTCCTTGCTGGTCACACCCGACGCCATCGGCCGGAAGCTCGATTTCCTGGCACAGGAATTCAACCGCGAGGCCAATACGCTTTGTGCGAAGGCATCAGACCGGTCTCTCGCGGCGACGGGCCTCGAACTCAAGACCGTAATCGACCAGCTGCGTGAGCAGGTCCAGAACATCGAGTGAGGATCATGCCTATGACTGAAATCTCCCGTCGCGGTCTATTGCTTGTCATGTCGTCTCCCTCAGGAGCCGGCAAGACCACGCTGTCGCGCCGTCTGCTCGCGGCAGACTCGAACATCGCCATGTCTGTTTCCGTCACCACGCGCCCGCCTCGGCCGGGCGAGGTCAACGGACGGGACTACCACTTCATCACCCAGGATGAGTTTGCGCGGCTGCGGGACCGCGGCGACCTGCTCGAGTACGCCGAGGTCTTTGGCAATTTCTACGGGACCCCGAAACGCCCGGTCTTGGAGGCGCTGCAGGCTGGCCGTGACGTTCTTTTTGATATTGACTGGCAGGGTACGCAGCAACTTGCCCAGGCCATGCCCGAAGACCTGGTCCGCATCTTCATCCTGCCGCCCTCCGCGGAAGAACTGCGCGAGCGTCTCATCGGCCGCGCCCAGGATTCGTCGGCCACCGTCGCAAAGCGCATGGCAAAAGCAGCTGACGAGATCAGCCACTGGCCTGAATATGACTATATCGTCATCAATGACGAGCTGGACCTGGCGAGCGCGGAGATATACGCAATTCTGCGCGCAGAGCGCCTGAGGCGCCGCAGGCGCGTTGGCCTGACCCAATTTGTCCGTGAGCTGACGAAAGATCTGTAGGCGGTCAGGGCAGGCGCGCCGCAAGCGCTGCGAAGGCTGAGACGGGCAGCTGCTCGGCCCGGAGTGCCGGATCGATGCCCGTTTCACGGAGCAGCGGCTCGGGCGCATCGATGAGGGTCTTGAGGCTTGTTCGAAGCATCTTGCGGCGCTGGCCAAAGGCAGCCGCGGTCACTCGCGAGAGGCGCGCAATCGGGCATGGTGGCTGGGGGCGGGCAAGAGGCACGAGCTGCACGATGCTCGAGGTCACTTTCGGCGGTGGCGTGAAGGCTGAGCGGTTCACATCAAAGAGTATCTTTGGCGAACATCGATACTGGCAGAGAACCGACAGGCGGCCATATGTCTTGCCGTTGGGGCGGGCAACGATACGTTCTGCGACCTCCTTCTGGAACATCAGCGTCAGCGAAGCATAGAATGGAGGCCAGACCTCGCCTTCAAGCCAGCCCGTCAGAAGGGGGGTTGCAATGTTGTATGGAAGATTGGCGACGATCTTCACCTGCTTCCCGGCGGCGAGCGGTTCATAGTTTACGGTCAGAGCATCGCCGGGCATGATTGTAAGGCGGCCGGGAAACGCGCTGGCAATCTCGCCCAGTGCAGCAAGAGCACGCTCATCCCGCTCAATGGCGATGATATGGGAGGCGCCCTCAAGCAGCAGAGCACGGGTGAGTCCGCCCGGTCCAGGGCCAATCTCAATCACCGTGAAGCCTTCCAGCGGTCCTGCAGCCCGGGCAATGCGGCGCGTGAGGTTCATGTCGAAGAGAAAGTTCTGACCTAGGGATTTCCGGGCAGATAGCCCGTGCCGGGCAATCACCTCACGCAAGGGTGGCAGGCGATCTTCAGTCACTCCAGGGCCCCGGCCATCCGTGCTGCAAGGCGGATGGCTGCCGTAAGGCTTTGCGGGTTTGCCCGCCCGCGACCTGCGATTCCAAGGGCAGTGCCATGATCGGGCGAGGTGCGGATAAACGGCAGCCCAAGGCTCACGTTGACACCCCCATGAAAGTCGATCGTTTTGACTGGGATCAGAGCCTGGTCGTGGTACATGCACAAGATTGCATCATAGCTGGCGCGGGCTTCTGGATGGAACGCGGTGTCGGCGGACAGCGGCCCCAGCACGTTGAGGCCCGCTTGGCGCAGGCTATCAAGCGCAGGTTGGATGATGTCGATTTCTTCACGTCCCATGGCGCCATTTTCGCCCGTATGCGGATTGAGGCCCGTAAAGGCGAGGCGCGGCCTTGCAATGCCGAAGAAGCGCAAAAGGTCTCGCGCCACGACCTTTGCCTGCTTGATGATCGCTGTCGTGGTGAGTGCGGCTGGAACATCTTTGAGCGGAATATGCACGGTCACTGGAATGGCGCGCAGATCTTGCGCCACCAGCATCATCACCTCGTCAACGCGATGGCCCTTGCGGGCCGCGAGGTCAGCCAGGAAATCAGTGTGTCCCTGATAGCGAAAGCCTGCGCTGTAGAGTGCATCCTTCTGGATCGGGTTGGTTACGAGTCCGGCAACGGCTCCACTGAGGGCAAGTTCTGCCGCCTCTTCAATAGCTGCGATGACTTGTGGCGCAGTTTCTCGCAGGATCGTGCCGGGTTCAGGGTGAGCGGCAAGAGGCCGGTTGAGAACCGGGAGCGCGTCAGGAAACACACGGCGCGCCTCCCCGGGAGAGCCGATTTCCCGTATCGGCAGCTCAGGGTTGCGTCGCTGCCAGTATCGCGCATCACCTAGCAACAGGAAGCAACAGTCGGGTTCGTGCCGGAGCGCTGCCCACGCATGAGCGGTGATCTCAGGGCCTATGCCGGCCGGTTCGCCGCAGGTCAGGAGAAGAGGTGAAGAAGCCATTCACCCTCTACTGCTGGGTGTAGGCCGCATCGCGGTATTCGACATAGACCTTGTCGCGCGCCTGCTCGAGGTATTGTGCCTCAAGACTGTCATAGCGCTCATTGATGACCATTCGCTCGATCTGCTCACGCGTAGGCATCTTGAAGTCAGGCTTTGGTGGCGTGATCGTGCGCGAGCCGCAGAATGCAATGAGCTGAATGCCTTTCTTGCTACGCACAGGCCCGACGGCACGGCCAACTCCGGCCTTGTCGAGGGCTTGCCTCAACTCCTTGGGCATCTTTGCCGCATCGACATCGAACTTCTTACCCGACTTGACGTCGAAGATACCCTCCGAGGCCGCCCTGACGGACCCGCAGCCCTTCAGCCGCTCTGCCACCTGTCTCGCCTCAATGGCGCGAGACTGCATCATCATCGGATCTTCACTGTCGATCGGAAGCTCGATTTCCATCAAGGAATAAACTGTGACCGGCTTCATGCGCGGGTCACTCATCAGCTTGGCGGTTTCGGAGCCGATCTCAGCCTTGATCTCTGCCATCTTGGCATCGACCTCGGCATCTGTCACCTTGACGTCTTCCTTGTATTTTGCAGACACCAACCGGCTGAAACCAATTGATGCCTGAAGGTAGCGACGAAAGCTCGCCTCGCTGATGCCTCTGTCCTTGAGCTTGGCCATCAGCTGGTCTCGAGTGAGATTCATGCCCTTGGCGATGCGGGTGATGCGTTCCGAGATTTCCGAATCCGAAGGCAACATGCCAAATCGCGTGGCTTCGACAATCTTGACCTGGTCATCAATCATGGCTTGCAGCGTCTGCTGTCTGTCCAAGCCCTTGCGGGGAAGATCACCGAGGATTTCAAGCAGAACGATGCGTTGCTTGAGATCAAGTTCTGTAATGGGTTGATCGTTGACGATGGCCACAATCCCTTCCATCTCTGCCCGTACTGGCGCCGGATGCGGAGCCAAAAGCAGAGCCGCTGCCAGAACGGCCATCAAGAAGGTCATGCGACTGGTCATTGCTGAATGTACTCGTAGGCAATCCGCCCGATCGTCCTGAGCTCTACGCTCAGGAAGACTCGGTACTGGGTGTCGCCGTTCGGACCGAACTCGTCAGTCTGCGACATGGCATAAACGAGCTCTGCCTTCATGCAATCACAGTTGAATGCCACGCCCAGACTCTCATTCATTCGTTTCTGGTTCTTCAGATCGTACTGCACATTGCCGAACACACTCCAGACGTTGCTGAGATTGTAGCGACCGTTCACCCAGACCTGCTCTTCGCTTCCGGGCCGGCCGTAATTCGCAGCAGGGCCAATGTCCGCATAGCTGACAGACCCGGAAAACTGGCCAAAATTGAGGCCGACCGTGCCTTCCTGAACATTGATGCTCGACAGATCCTCCTCCATCCTGGCCTGATAGCCGAGCGTTATCCTGGGCAAGACCTGAAGTGCCACGCCGGCTACAAGGTCGGAGGCAGTGCCATCGAGGCCTGAGCCAGCCAGGAAGCTGTTTTCACCCGCAATGTGGAAACTCTCTCCGAAACTGGCGCGCAGAAAGCCGCCGTTTTCACCCATGAGCGTGTAGATGAGCCCCGTATTGGCCCGGAGGCCACCCTCCCAGCGATCATAGCCGGTGAAGCGATCGCTCAGGAACAGGTTCGTCGTATCGAAGTTGAGCGTGATGGCATCCTCGTTGCCCGTTCCATCCAGGTCTGGCTCGGAAGGTGTGCCAACCAGCTGCGCCACGGGGGTGAGTACGCTTTGCAGTCCGCCATGAGAGGCGACAAATGGCATGCGGACATCAATCCCGCCTGTTGGCGTCAGATGAAATTCGCTGTCCTTGCTCTCAGCAGCACCGGGAACATTCTCGGCATAGAAGGCATCGGCACGCACTTGCGCGAATGGTGTCACCAACATGCCAGCCGGTGCAATCATCTGTCGCTTCCAGTCGGCATAGCCCATGACGTGGGTTTGTTGCGTTCCGACATTTACGCCCTGATACGATTCGTCGATTGCTTCGTTACGCTGGAGTGCATAGGCGTTGAAGCCAAATGAGAGTTCGCCACCCATCACGGGCCGGTCGAGCACATAGTCACCCACCACAAAAGGCGTGGCCACCGGCATGTCACCTTGTTCTTCACCCTCTACCAGGCTCTGCCAGCCGATGATCTGCGCTTTTGTGTAGTTACGGTCCGACAGGCCTGTGGCCTGCACGTAGTTGGCCAGCAAGTTGCGGGAGTCATATCCATAATCGGCTAGAAAGTAATTGTCGCTGACCGCCGTCCCGTCCCAGCCCCAGGTCCAATCCTCATTGATGCGGAAATCACCCTTGGTCCGCACCGCACCACGCTGGCTGTCCACGTCGCTGCGGAATTCGCTGACGTTGGGATCGTAATTGCCGTAGCCATGGACGCTGTAGATTCCGGATTCCAGTCGGTGGCGGAACTCGATATCGCCTGCTCCGCCGCGTTCGGTGGTCAACAATGGAGTCACGGTCATGTCCATGTTGGGCCGCATGGCCCAAAAGAACGGTACTGCTGCGCCGAAGCCGAAATCGCCTGACTTTATGGAGGGAATGAGAAACCCGGTCCGGCGTGTCACACTAGGATCCGGATAGGCAAAATAGGGGGTCCAGAGCACCGGAAGCTTGCCAAACTTTAAGGTGGCATCACGGTAGTAGATGGTTTCTGTCTTCTCGTTGTGCTTGGCCTCCCGGGCAGCGATCTGCCAGACTGGAGTTCCGTCTTCTGAGACACAGGTCTTGCAGGCGGTATAGCTGGCTCTTTCGTAGGTCGTGATGCCATCGCTGGTGCGTTGGGCATATTGCGCAGTGATGGTGACATTGTTTGTCAGAAGTGCCTTGACGTAGTTTCCGAAACCCTCGCGGAAAGAATTTTTCAACTCGGCGCTGTCGGCTTCGAACACATTGCCATTCGGTTCCCGGAGTACGATCGAGCCATTTGCCTTGAACGTATCCGTGGCCATCTCGTAGACGACCTTGCTGGCGGTCAGCACATAGGGGCCGTAGGTGATCCTGACGGTGCCGGTGGCCACGGCCACCTTGGTCTTTGCGTCGTAGGTCAACCGATCGGCGATCACGTCAACGCGTGTTCCCTTAGGCGGAGGCGTGACGCTTGGCTCGACGAGGGGCGGTTGATTTTCGATACCGGCAAGCGATGCCGGCGAGGCAAGGATACATCCGGCAAGCGCCATCGCTGCCAGAAGACGAAGGCGTCGTCTGGAGGTCTTAACGGCACACTGCTCAGCACGGTATGGTTGCACTACGCCCCCGGGTCCTCCTATCGAAAAAACCCTACCGGCTTTCCGTGGGTCCGTGAAGTCCTGTCGTCGAGCATGGCTGGGGATTGCGGTGATGGCTGGATTCCCGCTGAACATGGTCAACCAGACCTTTCGCCGGACCGATTGCGGGCGATTCCCAAAGCAGTCGAAACCGGCTAAACCGGTAGGCTCTCAAGCAAAGGTTTCACATGAAAATCGACTTTTCCTCGCTGGCCTTGCCGCGTTCCGGCATTGCCATTCTGCTGGTTCCTGAAACCGGAGGGCTTTCGGGAATGGCGGCTGACGTGGACAAACGCTGCGGCGGCCAGATCAGGCGCGCCATGGCGGCGGCCGGCTTCACGGGCCGGCGCGACAGCAGCCTTGATGTTCTGGCGCCGGGTGGTGGTCTGGAGCGGGTCGTTCTGTTTGGCCTTGGCGCGGCGGCTGCCCTTCGGTCCCTCGATCTCGAAATGCTGGGTGGGGCAATTGCCGGCACGCTGCAGGGCCTCAAGGTGCAGTCGGGGGCAATCCTCATCGACGCGACACTCGGAAAACTGCCGCCGGCGGAAGCGGCTGCGCTCATTGCCTCAGGCATTCGGCTGCGCGTCTATGCGTTCAATCGCTACAAGTCGAAACAGCCAGACGCGAAGCTGCTGAAATCCGTCAGCATTCTCACGGCGGATTCTGGCGGTGCGCGCAAGCGCTTCCTGAACTGGGAGGCAGTTGCCGAAGGTGTTCATCTGGCACGCGATCTGGTGAACGAGCCACCCAATATCCTGCACCCTGTGGCTTTCGCTGCTCGCCTGAAGCCACTGACCAAGCTTGGCCTGAAACTGACGATCCTGACGCCCGCCCAGATGAAGCGCCTTGGCATGCACGCGCTGCTGGGCGTGGCCCAGGGTTCGGCTCATGAGGCGCGCCTTGCGCTTCTGGAGTGGCGCGGGGGCAAAGCGGGGGAGGCCCCGCTCGCCTTCGTCGGCAAGGGTGTGACCTTCGATACTGGCGGCATTTCAATCAAGCCGGCACAGGGCATGGAGGACATGAAAGGGGACATGGGCGGAGCAGCCTGTGTTGCAGGGCTCATGCTGGCACTGGCCAAGCGCAAGGCGAAGGTCAACGCCGTGGGTGCCATCGGTCTTGTCGAAAACATGCCGGATGGCAAGGCACAGCGGCCGGGCGATGTTGTCACCTCAATGTCCGGCCAGACCATTGCCGTTCTGAATACCGATGCTGAGGGCCGTCTCGTGCTTGCCGATGTGTTGTGGTACGTGCAGCAGCGTTTCAAGCCGCGCTTCATGGTGGACCTGGCAACGCTCACTGGCGCGATCCTGGTGGCGCTGGGCAAGGAGCACGCAGGGCTTTTCTCAAACAATGACGAGCTGGCGCAGCGGCTCAGTGATTCTGGCTATGCGACGGGCGAAAAAGTCTGGCGCATGCCGCTGGCGCCAGAGTACGACAAGATCATCGATCACGACGTGGCAGACGTCAAAAACACGGGCGGCCGCTACGCCGGATCAATCACGGCAGCACAGTTCCTGCAGCGTTTCGTCAACAACGTGCCATGGGCCCACCTCGATGTGGCCGGCACCGCAATGGATGTGCCGCGCAGCCCGATCAACCAGAGCTGGGGCTCTGGCTGGGGTGTACGTTTGCTCAATCACCTCGTTGCACAGCACTACGAAAGATAAGAACGATCAAGCCGCAACCGCTGTCCGGACCGGCGAACAGCTGGCGCGAGCGAGCAGTTCGACTGGCAGAACCGTATCGGTGGCAAGGCCCTGCTGGCTGCGGATCATGGCCACCAGCAGCTCTGCCGCCTTTGCGCCCAGGCTGGCATCAGGTACGCGCACGGTCGAAAGCTGTGGAAAGGCGCGCTGGCTTTCTGGCATGTCATTGGTGCCGATGAATGACATGTCTTCAGGTATGCGCAAGCCACGTGCCCGGCAGACATCCATTGCAGCGCATGCCATCATGTCATCTGCGCAATAAACAGCAGTTGGCGGTTCTGGCAGGTTAAGCAGCAGTTCCATTGCCCCAGACGCCTGATCCCACTGACCTTCGCCCGCCTGAATGTAGGTGTCTGGAACAGGCAGGCCGAGGCGGCCCATGGCTGCGATGAAGCCATCGCGCCGTTCAAGCGCATGCTGAGCTACCAGGGGGCCTGCGATATGCGCGATCCGGCGATGGCCAAGGCCTGACAGATGACGCACTGCCAGATCGGCAATTGCGCCGTCATCAACCCGTACCACCGGCACTGGCGGCTCGTAGACCCGGTCCAGAAGCTGCACGACCGGAACCTCGGGCTTTGGCCCGGTGAATCGGCTCATGCCGGTTCCACCGTCGAGTACCAGCATCCCGTCCACGCGACCATTGGACAGGAGCTCGGCATAGCTCTCGCAGCGTCTGTCGCCCTTGGCCGTGAAGCCAACCATCACGGAATACCCCATGTCGAACGCAGTATCTTCGATGCCTTGAAGCAGATTGGCGCAGAAAGGGTTTTCAATGTCCGGTGTCAGCACCAGCAGCGTGTCGGTGCGCTGAATGCGCAGTGAACGCGCCACGAGGTTGATTCTGTAGCCGCAGGAGTTTGCCGCATCCCGCACGGCGCGCCGCGTGCCATCGGCCACCAGGTCAGGATTGCTGAGAGCCCGGGAGGCAGTTGCAACCGACACACCTGCAAGCCGGGCCACGTCTGAAAGCGTAGGTCTCATGAGTCCTCCCAATATCGTTTACAGACGTGATGGTAATATACAACTAAAACGATTGAAATAGAATTGACTGACAAATCGCTGACTGGACTTATTATGAAGACAAATCTGGATCTATCTGTGCAAGCGTATGCGCGAACATTGCAGCATCAACATTAGCCACTGAAAAAACTCAACTAATTGAAAAATATACTTATTTCGACCAGGACTCCAGATTGCGCCTAAGTGTAAGGCCGAACATCACTCTCTGCGTCAGGATGCCGCAGCCAGGTCCTTCATCAAACGCCGTGCTTTCAACCGTCCGAATCGCTGTCAGGGGACTGTTCAGGATCCGGATCGTCCGATGGAATGGCATAGTGGCCGCCCAGCCAGCGGTTGAGGTCT
>NZ_JBIIDX010000239.1:0-2791 GCF_044238155.1 Aestuariivirga sp.
GGATGTTTCTCGATGTGCCCCGGCCCGAACTCTATGCGAGGGCCGAGACGCGCTTCGAATGGATGCTCTCGAAAGGCGCGATTGCCGAGGCGCGGCAGCTCATCGGGCTCGATCCGGCTCTTCCGGCGTTGCGCGCGATCGGTGTTCGTGAGCTTCTGGCACATCTCAGGGGTGAAGCCAGCCTCGAGGAGGCGACAGCCGCCGCCAAGCAGGCAACCCGGCGCTACATCAAGCGGCAACTGACCTGGTGGCGAGGGCAGATGGCGCACTGGCAATCCGGCCCCCAACATGATAAGATAAAAACAATTTACTGAGTTCAGCGGAGGCTTGCGCCATGCAGGTTGCGATCATCGGAGCCTCTGGCGCAATCGGACGGTCGGTCGCCGAGGCATACCACCGGGCCGGGGAGAGGGTGAGGCTGGTCGGTCGCCAGGCCGTGCCTCTCGAAGCCCTTGCCTCAACCGGAGACGAGGTCGTGACGGCGGATGTCTCGACTCTTGCGGGCTGCCGCGCTGCGGTCGCCGGCATGGACGCCGCCGTCTACAGTTTCGGGCTGCCCTATTCCGACAGGGCTTTCGCGGCCTATCCCGAAATGATGCAGCACTTCCTCGCTGCAGTTCGCGGGGCTGGTTTGAAGCGTGTCCTGCTGATCACCAACATCTATGCCTACGGCATGGCCCAGAGCGCGCAAGTTGCCGAAGACCATCCTCGTGTTCCCTGTTCAGTCAAGGGTGAGTGGCGAAAGCGCCAGGAGGACATCTTCCTCGCAGCCTCGGGCAACGGGCCTGAGTGCATCTCCCTGCGCCTGCCCGATTTCTATGGCCCGCGGGTTGCCACGAGCATGCTGTATGGTGTTGCCAAGGCTGCTGCTGCCGGCAGAACCGGATTGTTGCTAAGCCCTGCCGATCAACCGCATGAATTTGGCTTCACGCCAGACGTGGGCCCCGTGGTGCGCGATCTCTTGCGCCATCAGGGCGCGGTTGCGGGGCCCTACAACCTGGCAGGGGCAGGCGTCATCAGTCTGCGTGGTCTGGCCGAGCTCATGTATCAGGCAGCAGGACGCCCGCCGAGGCTGCGGGTGCTCCCGGTCTGGCAGCAATCCCTGCTCGGCCTGGTCGTGCCGGCCCTGCGGGAGATTGCAACAATGCGATATCTTCTTAAGCATCCGGTCCTGCTCGATGACAGCAAGCTGAGGACCCTGCTGCCCGGACTGCGAAAGACCAGCTATGCAGACGGGGCACGGGCGACTGTGGCTGCGGCCGGGAAGACGAAGGCCTCTTGACGCCGACCGCGCGGCCCCGTACTGTCGCCAGATGGTTTTGATTGTAGTAGTAGGACCGCGCAGCGCCGGGGAGGTTTAAAACCTCCACGCTCATGTGGTGCTGCGCGGATATCAGGCTCCCTCGGGGGCCTTTTTTGTTGCCCGGACGTGACGGGCGTGTTTGAGGGTACGGCAAAGGTCAAGAGGTGTGAGATGGCAACCGGAGAGATGACAGGCGCGGAGATCGTGCTCAAGGCACTGCAGGATCAGGGTGTCGAGCATGTGTTCGGATATCCCGGCGGGGCGGTGCTGCCGATCTATGACGAGATCTTCCAGCAGGAAAAGGTCAGGCACATCCTTGTCCGGCATGAGCAGGGAGCCACCCATGCGGCGGAAGGCTACGCCCGTTCGACCGGCAAGTGCGGCGTGGTGCTGGTCACTTCTGGCCCGGGCGCCACCAATGCAGTGACCGGCCTGACCGACGCGCTGATGGATTCGATCCCGATGGTCTGCATCACCGGGCAGGTGCCCACTCACCTGATCGGCAATGACGCGTTTCAGGAGTGCGACACGGTCGGCATCACCCGCCCCTGCACCAAGCACAACTATCTGGTGAAGGACGTGAACGACCTGGCGCGCATTCTGCATGAAGCGTTCTATGTGGCGACCCATGGCCGCCCCGGCCCTGTGGTCGTCGACATCCCGAAGGACGTGCAGTTCGCCAAGGGCCGCTATGTCGGCCCCAAGAATATCGAACACAAGACCTATCGTCCGCGCGTCAAGCCCGATCAGGAGGCCGTCCGCGCCGCAGTGGAACTGATCGCCTCGGCCAAGCGTCCGATCCTCTATACCGGCGGCGGCGTCATCAACTCAGGCCTCACGGCTTCGAAACTGCTCCGCGACTTTGCCGCCATGACCGGCATTCCGGTCACGTCGACGCTGATGGGCCTTGGCGCTTATCCGGCGAGTGGCAAGAACTGGCTTGGCATGCTGGGCATGCACGGCATGTATGAAGCCAACATGGCGATGCATGACTGCGATGTGATGATCAATGTCGGGGCCCGCTTCGATGACCGGATCACCGGCCGCCTCAACGCCTTTTCGCCGAACTCGAAGAAGATCCACATCGACATCGACCCGTCCTCGATCAACAAGACGGTGCGGGTCGACATCCCGATCGTGGCTGATGTTGCCCATGCGCTGGAGGACATGATCCGGGTCTGGAAGTCGAAGTCACTGTCGCTCGACAGGAAGGCGATGGATGCCTGGTGGAAGCAGATCGAGGGCTGGAAGGCCAGGGATTGCCTCAAGTACAAGAAGAATTCCGACGTCATCATGCCGCAATATGCAGTCGAGAGGCTCTATGCCCTGACCAAGGATCTGGACACCTACATCACCACCGAAGTGGGTCAGCACCAGATGTGGGCCGCTCAGTTCTACCGCTTCGAGGAGCCCAACCGCTGGATGACCTCCGGTGGGCTTGGCACCATGGGCTACGGGCTTCCCGCCGCGGTCGGTGTGCAGCAGGCG
>NZ_JBIIDX010000240.1:0-2782 GCF_044238155.1 Aestuariivirga sp.
CCGGTTGCCGTGCAGTTGCGGCGCACTACCATCCAGCGCTGCGGCAATGGTGAGCACATGCGGATGTTCCTCCCAGGCAACAGGAAAAGCCGCAAGGTCGAGCGCTTCGACGGCGGCGCGTTCGCCCGCCACCGCAGCAACGGCCTCGCCGCGGAAACGCGTTTCGCGTTCGGCAAACACCGGCTGGTCAGCGAAAGGCGGGATCACCCCGAAGACATTGCGGCCCGGAACATCCTTTACCGTCAGTACACGAACTATACCAGGATGGGAGGCCACATACCGTGCAAGGTCGCCGAACTTGAATCCAGCCCGGTGGTGAGGTGAGCGCACCGCCCTGACCCACAGCGCATCGGGGGGAATTGCATCTGCGCCATAGGGTTCCTCGCCGCTGACCTTCGGACCGCCATCCAGCCGCGCAATTGACGCGCCCACCGCGCCACCGGCAAGCGGCGGCGCCACCGTTGCAGTGCGGCCCTCAGCGGCATCGATGACTGCGTCGATGATCTTGGCATAGCCCGTACAGCGGCAAAGGACGCCGCCCAGCGCATCTGCGACAGCGGCGCGGCTGGGCGAGGGCTCACGCGCCAGCAGTGCGGCGGCGGCCATCAGCATGCCCGGCGTGCAGATGCCGCATTGCGCGGCGCCACGCGTCAGAAATGCCTTCTGAAGACGCGCGCCTGCAGCGGTCTGTGACAAGCCCTCAACCGTCTGCACAGATGCGTTCTCAATCTGCGCGACCGGCACAAGACAGGCGCACGCCGGCGCGCCATCGACCAGCACGGTGCAGGCGCCACAATCGCCTGCATCACAGCCACTCTTGACGCCTCGCTGGCCCATGGGCCCGCGCAGGGCTTCGCTGAGCCGCGTGCCGGGATCAGCCCCACAGGCTACAGTCTTGCCGTTCAGTTTGAATGAAATCACGTCAGACAAGCCCTGTTGCCCGATCCAGGGTCTCGGCGATGACGGCAACCGCTGCATCGAGGCGGTAGTCGGCGGAGGCCCGCACATCAGCAATGGGAGAGAGTGGCGAGAGATGGCGCGGTGCCACCAGCAACGATGGTCTTGCGCCAGGACCGAGCCCACGCAACTCCCGCTCAAGGGCCACAAGCCGCTGGGCCACCGGCGATGCGGCGCCCACCGCAACGGCGGCACTGGCAATTCGCCCCTGCGCATCCTTCACCACCATCGCCGCAGCCATGATGATGGAGATCACCAGATAGCGCCGTGCACCCAGCTTGACGAAGGCGGACTGCGCGCCTGCCGGCGGCTTCGGCGTCAGCACGGCGGTGACGATTTCGCCCGGTTGCAGCGCCGTGCGCCGGTAGCCGGTGATGAAGGCAGACAGCGGCAGCGCCCGCCTGCCGGAGGCCGAGGCGAGTTCAACGGAGGCGTCGAGCGTCAGCAGCGGCGGCACGCCGTCTGCCGCCGGAGAGGCATTGCACAGATTGCCTGCGATGGTGCCGCGGTTCTGGATCTGGATCGAGCCCACCTCGCGCGCCGCCGCCTTGAGCCCGTCGAACGCAGGCGGCAGATCCGCCTTTATGATGTCGCTCCAGGTGGTGGCAGCACCGAATCGGATGACGCCGTCCACCTCGGATATGCCGCGCAGTCCCTGCACGCGCGAAAGGTCCACCAGCGGAACAGACAACGGCTTGCCGGCATGGGCTGGGTAGACATCTGTGCCGCCGGCAAGCGCAAGGGCACCCGGCACCGCCATGGCGCGCGCCGCCTCTTCAACCGTCCCGGGCCTTGCATACATGCGAGCGTGATCTCCGCTTGTTCGGCCGCAGTGTGTGGCGCTGGCACTCGGCTTGTCAAGCAAGCCGGTCACGGCTTGACGCTTGCCTGCCATTCATGGTGCAAGGTGACGGGGAGCACAGATGCCATGACCACGCCCGACTTTGCCGCAGCTGCGGAGCTTCTTCTCGATCATTGGGCCACGTCAGGCCGCCTGGCGGACCTGCCGGAGACGGTGCGCCCCTCCTCGCGTGCCGAGGGCTATCAGGTGGCGGCAGTCCTGGCGGCGCGCAGTGGCAGCGCCGTCGCGGGCTGGAAGATTGCGGCCACCAGCGAAGCCGGCCAGAAGCACATCAATGTCGATGGCCCGCTGGCAGGGCGCATATTCACAAAGAGGCTGCTGCCGCCCGGCGCAAGCGTGCCGCTTGCCGGCAACATCATGCGCGTGGCGGAAGCCGAGTTCGCGTTTGGCTTCATCAGGGACCTGCCAGCACGGTCAACCCCCTACAGCGAAGCCGAGGCTCTGGCGGCGGTGGGCTCACTGCATCTGTCGATCGAGGTGCCAGACAGCCGTTATGAGGATTTTACCAAGGTCGGGGCAGCCCAGCTCATCGCCGATACCGCCTGCGCCTGCTGGCTGGTGCTGGGCCCTCCCGTCACCGTTCCCTGGCGCGGCCTCGACCTTTCGGAACATGTGGTGCGGGGCTTTGTCAACGGGCAGCTCCGCTCGGAAGGCACCGGCCGCGCGGTGCTGGGCAATCCCTTCACCGCGCTGACCTGGTTCGTCAATGAAGCTGCCAACTACTGCGGCGGCGTCATGGCGGGGCAATTCGTCACCACTGGCACTTGCCTCACGCCGATGGCGGTTTCCTCCGGCGATGCGGTAAGCGCGGACTATGGATTGCTCGGCGTCATCTCATGCAGGATCACGTGAAACAATGATGCTGATCGCTCCGCAACCTCTTACCCATGAGGCCTTCCGGCCCTTCGGCGATGTCATCGAGATGGATCGCTCCAACCCACTCATCATCAATCAGGGGTTCAC
>NZ_JBIIDX010000241.1:0-2779 GCF_044238155.1 Aestuariivirga sp.
ATGACCTCGGCGATCATGAACCCGCTGCACGACGAAGACATGCATGCCATCTTCGGTGCGAATGTCCTGAATGGAACAGACGCTCATTGCAAGTTCTGGAACAACAAGTTCCGCGACATGGCGCCAGCGCCCGCCGCTGCCGCCTTGGCGCCGGGCGAAATAGCGCCAACCGCCGAGGAAATTGCTGCCCGTCGCGCGGCACGAGAGGCGCGCCGCCGCCGCTGATCGTCGCGGCGGAACCATGCGTAGACAGGGGCGACAGTCAGGATATCCGCAATGACCGAATTCAACCCCCTCATCGTCTTCACGCCGTCCGGCAAGCGTGGCCGCTTTGCACCGGGAACTCCGGTATTGCAGGCTGCCCGGGCGCTTGGCGTTGACATTGATTCCGTCTGTGGCGGGCGAGCCATTTGCGGACGCTGTCAGATAACGGTCGGCGAAGGAGAGTTTGCCAAGCATGGCATTACCTCGACTGCGTCCCATGTCACAGGCATTTCCAGGGTCGAAGAGCGCTACGACAAGATCCGGGGGCTCCCGGCGGGTCGGCGCCTGTCCTGCCAGACATGCATCACGGGCGATCTTGTCATTGACGTACCGCCTGAGTCACAGGTTCACAAGCAGGTAGTGCGCAAGGAAGCCGATACACGCGCCATTGCCCTGGATCCATCGACACGGCTCTGCTTCATCGAAGTTGAAGAGCCCGACATGCACAAGCCCTCCTCTGACCTTGAGCGCGTTTACAAAGCGCTGAAGGAACAGTGGGGCATCGACAACATATCCTGCGATCTAGCCATCATTGCCAATCTCCAGAAGACCTTGCGCAAGGGTGAATGGAAGATCACCGCGGCAGTGTTCTCACGCGCACCGGGGGGTGGAAATCGCTTGGTTGCCACATGGCCGGGGTTTCACGACAAGGCATTTGGGCTTGCGGTAGACGTCGGCTCAACAACCATTGCGGCTCATTTGACCAACCTCTCGACGGGAGAGGTCATCGCCTCTGCAGGTTTGATGAACCCGCAAATACGGTTTGGCGAAGACCTGATGAGCCGGGTCTCCTACGTGATGATGAACCCGGGCGGCGAGAAGGAAATGACCGCAGCCATCCGGCAGGCGCTCAACACCCTGGCTGAGGAGACGTCGCGGCAGGGCGCCATTGCACTATCCGATATTCTCGAGGTCGTTCTGGTCGGAAACCCGGTGATGCACCATCTGTTTCTTGGCATTGACCCCACAGAGCTTGGCGGGGCGCCGTTCGCGCTGGCAACGGGCCTCGCCATCACCTGCCCCGCCCATGAACTCGACCTCCATCTCAATCCGGGCGCCTGGGCCTATGTCCTGCCATGTATTGCGGGCCATGTCGGCGCCGATACTGCAGGCGTGGTGCTGTCGGAAGCCCCCCACGAACAGGACGAAATCATGCTGGCGGTTGACGTCGGCACCAATGCAGAAATCGTGCTGGGCTCGCGAGCCCGGCTACTGGCTTGCTCTTCGCCGACTGGGCCAGCCTTTGAAGGTGCCCAGATTTCTTCTGGCCAGCGCGCCGCTCCAGGCGCCATCGAGCGAATCCGCATCGATCCGGAAACACTTGAGCCACGCTACAAGGTGATTGGCTGCGACAAGTGGTCAGATGAAGATGGCTTCGAAGAGGCGATCAGCCAATCAGGGGTGACCGGGATCTGCGGGTCCGGCATCATCGAGGCTGTCGCTGAAATGTATCTTGCAGGCATCATCAATCAAGATGGTCTGATCGATGGCTCCATGTCTGCCCGGACGCCACGCGTTGAGGCCCATGGTCGCACCTTCAACTATGTGATCCGCTCGCCTAGGCCAGATGGCAATGAGCCTCTCATCCGAATTACGCAAAATGACGTGCGCGCGATTCAACTCGCAAAGGCAGCACTGTATGCCGGCATCCGGCTGCTGATGGACAAGCTGGGCATTGAGCAGGTCGACAAGATCAGGCTGGCGGGCGCCTTTGGCAGTCATATTGATGTCAAGTATGCGATGATCCTTGGCCTGATCCCGGATTGCGATCTCTCCAAGGTGCAAAGCGCGGGCAATGCTGCTGGGACGGGCGCCAGGATCGCGCTGCTCAATGCCGGAGCGCGCAATGAGATCGAAGCAGTGGTCCGCAGGATCGAGAAGATCGAAACGGCGGTAGAGCCCCTGTTTCAGCAGCACTTCGTTGAGGCCATGGCCATTCCGCACAAGACGGCCATTTTTCCAAACCTGTCCGCTGCCGTCACCCTTCCACCGATCAAAGAAATCGTTTCCACAAGTGATGAAGGTGGCGAACGCAGGCGACGCAGACGCAGTTGACATTCAGACAAGTAAATTTGACAACAAATTTTTCATCATTGCTGGCTTTAGTTGTGGCCGTCGGACAAACACGTCATTGCCCGCTACCGTCGTTGGTTGTAAGCAAAAGATGTTTTTGACTCTGCCAAAACAAACCTGTCAAGTTCCGCAGCAAGGCAAATGGAAAACCCATGTCACTTTCAAAAACGCAGATTGGCCGTCTCAACCGCATCATCGTGATTGCGCAGAAAATACTTGAAACTGCGCAGCATGAAGGAAACTCTTATCACAATGGGGTGCCCCGGCGCCGTCGCCGGTCTGCCGAAGATGCCGCAAAGATGCGGCAGGACATTCTCGCCAAGCGCGCCAAAGGCATTCCTGCAGCAAAGCTGGCGGAGAAATATGGCGTCACTACCGCTTATGTCTATATGATCAAGTAATTGTAACCACAGCAACGCCTGCTCTCCGGGCGTTGCGATTG
>NZ_JBIIDX010000012.1:0-31678 GCF_044238155.1 Aestuariivirga sp.
GCTGCTGCTGGCCGCCCGAAAGCTCATGCGTCCGCCTTGCGCCGAAGCCCGCCAGCCGCACCATGGCCAGCGCCTCGTCCACCGCGCGGGCGATCTCGGCGCGCTCCGGCTTTGGGCTTCGCTGGCGGAGCCCGTAGGACACATTGTCAGCCACCGAGAGATGCGGAAACAGCGCATAGTGCTGGAACACCATGTTCACCGGGCGGCGGTAGGCCGGAACCCCGGTCACGTTCTCGCCGCGGATGAACACCTCGCCGCTCGTCGGCTGCTCGAACCCCGCCATCATGCGGAGCGACGTGGTCTTGCCGCAGCCCGACGGGCCGAGGATCGACAGGAATTCGCCGGGCCTGACCGCAAGATCATTGTCCGCCACGGCGACCACCTCGCCGAAGCGCTTGCTGACCTTACGGAATTCGATGACGCTCTGGGTTTCTTTCACGATCCATGGGAAGTTCGGTCAGGCAACGGGGATTGTCAACCTGATGCTGGGGCGGGGACTTCCGCCTGCTGATCCAACTTGCAATCCCCCGGTGTTTCGGCCATAAGCCGCCTCGCCGATAGGCACCCGGCTGGGGGCTGAACGGAAGGGCCGCGTTCGCTCGGCCAGGGGTGGAACCCCGTCTTCCCGTGTCTCCGCTCTTTCGTCTGACCGGTCTTTCGAGCCTTTCCAACGGGTTCGAAAGAGGCTCTGCGCCGGATGCCCGAGGCTAGGAATTATAACGAAAGGCACATCAAAAATGGCTCTATATGAGCACGTGTTCCTGACCCGTCAGGACGCTGCGCCAACTCAGGTTGAAGCCCTGACGGAGCAGTACAAGGCGCTGATCGCCGGCAATGGCGGCAAGGTGACCAAGACCGAATATTGGGGGCTGAAGTCCCTCACCTTCCGGATCCGCAAGAACCGCAAGGCTCACTACACGTTGTTCAACATCGACGCGCCCTCCGCCGCCGTCCAGGAAATGGAGCGCCAGATGTCGATCTCGGAAGACGTGATCCGCTTCATGACCGTGAAGGTGGAAACTCTGGAGGACGGTCCGTCTGCCCAGATGCGCCGCCGCGAGGACCGAGACCGCCGCGATGACCGTGGCGATGGCAGCGAGGAGGCAATCTGATGTCAGCCCCACAAGCCCGCCGTCCCTTCTTCCGTCGCAAGAAGAGCTGCCCGTTCACCGGCGACAATGCGCCGAAGATTGATTACAAGGACGTGCGCCTGTTGCAGCGCTACATTTCCGAGCGCGGCAAGATCGTGCCGAGCCGCATCACCGCGGTAAGCGCCAAAAAGCAGCGTGAGCTGGCTCAGGCCATCAAGCGCTCCCGCTTCTTGGGCTTGCTGCCATATGTGCTGAAGTAAGGAGGACGCCGATATGGAAGTCATTCTTCTGGAACGCGTCGCCAAGCTCGGCCACATGGGCGAGGTGGTGAGGGTCAAGGACGGCTATGCACGCAATTTCCTGCTCCGGCAGGGAAAGGCACTGCGCGCCACTGATGCTAACAGAGCGAAATTCGAGCGGGAGCGCGCTGCGCTTGAGGCGCGCAACGCCGAGCGCCGTGCCGCGGCAGGCCAGGAAGCCAAGTCACTTGAGGGCAAGAGCTTCACGCTGATCCGTCAGGCGGGTGAGTCCGGTCAGCTCTACGGCTCTGTTTCACCGCGCGACATCGTCGAGGCCGCAGCCGCGCAGGGCGTGAAGGTCGACCGCGGCCACGTCCAGCTGGCCTCGCCGATCAAGACGATTGGCGTGTATCAGGTGATGGTCACGCCACACCCTGAAGTCGAGGTGACCGTGACACTGAACGTTGCCCGTTCACCCGAAGAGGCCGCTGCACAGGCACGGGGCGAAGTGCTGACGGGCCCAGTGTCCGACCGCGCCGAAATCCGCGCCGCGGCTGAGGCTCTGTTCGAGGAAGCCCAGGCCGAGGCGGCGGCTGAAGCAAACAGCTGATCGCCAGTAGGTTGAACATCGATGAGGGCCGCCCTGAAGGGCGGCCCTTCTTTTTACGATGATCGCGCGACACGTCCGGCCGAGACGTTAACCCTCGTGAATCCACCCTCTTGCGCGGCACACATCCTCCACATTAAACTTTCGTTAGTATTGATTAACCCAGGGGGAAGGTGGAACGCCAGGAGGCGAAACCACCAGGGAGTGGAGGATGTACGCACTTCTCGACCGCGCTTTGAAGATGGTGATGGTGAAGGGCACGTTGCACGTGACGGGCCCGGATGGCTCTGTTTACGTCTATGGCGACGGAACTGGCACGCCAGTCAACCTGTCCGTCAAGACGCCACTTGCCGCCGCGAAGGTCGCCACTGATGCGGATTTGCATTTGGGTGAATGCTTCATGGAAGGTTCGGTGGATGTGACCGACGGCACGACCATCTATGATGCGCTGGCTATTCTCATGGACAATGGCCAGGCCCATCGCCTGCCAAAGGTCGCCAAGGCCGCTTATGCCGTACGCAAGGCGTGGAAGCGCGTCGATCAATACAATCCCGTCGGCAAGGCGAAGAATAATGTGGCGCACCATTATGACCTTTCCGGTGCGCTGTATGACCTCTTCCTGGACCGAGACCGTCAGTATTCCTGTGCCTATTTTGAAACCGACGACGGCTCACTCGAGGATGCGCAGCTCGCCAAGAAACGCCACCTCGCTGCCAAGCTGGACATAAAGCCAGGCATGAAGGTCCTCGACATCGGATCAGGATGGGGTGGACTCGGACTTTACATTGCCGAGATTTGCGGTGCGGATGTGACGGGCGTGACGCTTTCCGAGGAACAATTCAAGCTTTCCAACGAGCGCGCCAAGCAACGCGGCGTTGCAGACCGAGTGCAATTCCTGCTCAAGGACTATCGCCACCTCAATCAGAAGTTTGACCGAATTGTCTCGGTTGGCATGTTTGAACATGTAGGAGTTGGTCATTTCAAGGAGTTCTTCGCCAAGGTGAATGGCCTTCTCAAGGATGACGGTGTTGCCGTATTGCACTCGATCAATCGCTCTGATGGACCCGGCGCGACCTCAGCCTGGATCAAGAAGTATATCTTCCCTGGAGGCTACATCCCCGCCCTTTCCGAGGTGCTGCCCCATATCGAGCGGGCTGGCCTGTATGTGACCGACATCGAGATCCTGCGCCTGCACTATGCAAGGACACTGCGTGACTGGGCACAGCGCTTCAACGCCCACCGCGAGCGTGCCCGCGAGCTCTATGACGAGCGCTTCTGCCGGATGTGGGAATTCTATCTCGCTGCCTCTGAATGCGCGTTCCGTTTTGCCGGCATGAACAATTTTCAGATCCAGTTCGTGAAGAACCAGCATGCCCTGCCCTTCACGCGTAACTATATGATCGAAGAAGAAGACCGGCTGCGCGATATCGATTCGAGGCTGCCGCGTTTCAAGTCGGTCCCAGCCGAGTAGGCAGCCACCGGGCCGTTGTGGATAGCGGGCAAAAGGCGCATAAAACCGCCTCAGTTGCCAGTCATCTGGTATCGGTGAATCGATGAACACCGCTCCACTCCTTCGTCCAGTTGACACTACGCCGGCCGATGAGGCCTACCGAAGCCCGCCAAGCAATATCGAGGCGGAGCAGGCTTTGCTGGGCGCCATCCTGGTGAATAACGAGGCCTGTGACCGGGTATCAAGCTTTCTGCTGCCGGAGCACTTTTTCGAGCCGCTGCATGCCCGCATCTACGAAGCCGCCTCAACACTGATCCGCATCGGCAAGCTGGCAAGCCCAGTCACGCTCAAGAGCCACTTCGAGAATGATGCAACCCTCAAGGATATCGGTGGAACTGCCTATCTGGCCAGGCTGGCCGCCAATGCCACCACCATCATCAATGCCGAAGAATATGGCCGCACCATCCACGAGCTTGCGCAGCGGCGCAAGCTGATTGGGGTGGGCACAGACCTCGTAAATGAGGCCTTCTCACCCGACATCGAGGATAGCGCCCGCGACCTGGTTGAACGCGCCGAGCAGGCGCTCTATTCGATGGCGGAAACCAGCAAGTATGGTCAGGGTTTCCAGCCCTTCGTGCGCGCGCTCACCGACGCAGTGGACATGGCCGCGAGCGCCTACCAGCGCGATGGCGGGCTTTCCGGCATCGCTTCGGGCCTCAGAGATCTCGACGAAAAGATGGGTGGGCTTCAAGCATCCGATCTGATCATTCTCGCCGGTCGGCCAGCGATGGGAAAGACGGCGCTCGCGACAAACATTGCCTACAACATTGCCAGGGCTTACACAGCCGAGCACCAGACAGATGGGTCGGTGAAGGTTACCAACGGCGGCATCGTGGCGTTCTTCTCGCTTGAGATGTCGGCCGAGCAGTTGGCTACCCGCATTATTTCTGAACAGGCAATGATCCCGTCAGAACGTATCCGCCGCGGCAAGATCAACGAGGATGAATTCGCCAAGATCGTCGAAGTCACTCGGGAAATGCAGTCGCTCCCGCTTTACATCGACGCAACAGGCGGCCTGACCATAGCGCAGGTAGCCGCCCGCGCCCGCCGACTCAAACGCCAGCGCGGCCTGAACCTGCTGGTTGTCGATTATCTTCAGCTTTTGGCCGGCTCCACCCGGAGAGCAGCCGAAGGCCGCGTTCAGGAGGTATCGGAAATCACCGTTGGGCTGAAGGCACTGGCCAAGGAACTCGGAGTGCCCATCCTGGCGCTGTCGCAGCTGTCGCGACAGGTGGAGAACCGGGATGATAAACGGCCTCAACTCTCGGATCTGCGGGAATCAGGCTCCATTGAGCAGGATGCCGACGTTGTCTTGTTCGTCTACCGAGAGGAATACTATCTCGCACGCAAGGAACCGCGCCCCAACACTCAGGAGCATTTTGACTGGCAGGAACAAATGAACCGTGTGAATGGCGTGGCCGAGGTAATCATCGGCAAGCAGCGTCATGGACCCACCGGGATCGTGGAACTGCAGTTCGAGGCGAGCCTCACCAAGTTCCAGAACCTGATACGCGGGGAAGACCTGCCGGAACGCTTCGACTGATCCACCCTGCCCTGGCACACGCTTGATCCCGGCATTTGCCTGGCCTAGAGCAAAGTTCCGAAGCCAAGCAGAAACGGAAAGCAGCGCTTGAACATTCTTGCCAATATCGGCCGCACCTCGCTCAGCCTTCTTGAGGAAGTCGGCCGAGTCACGCTGTTCCTCAAGGACGCACTGGTGCAGGGGCTGACCCCCAAGATCTTCCTGCGTCAGGTCCTCATCCAGATGATGCGGATCGGCTACAATTCTCTGCCGGTGGTCGGTCTCACCGCCTTCTTCACGGGTGGCGCCCTGGCGCTGCAGATCTATCTGGGATCGTCTCGCTTTAACGCCGAAAGCCTCGTTGCGTCCATCGTGGCGCTGGGCATAACACGTGAACTTGGCCCGGTACTGGCGGGGCTCATGGTCGCAGGTCGTGTTGGCGCGTCAATCGCTGCAGAATTGGGCACGATGCGGGTGACCGAACAGATCGATGCCCTGGTCACGCTCGCAACAAATCCGTTCAAGTATCTGGTCGGCCCGCGAATTGTTGCCGCAGTTGTCACCCTGCCACTGCTGGTGGGCATTGCCGATACAATCGGTATCTTGGGCGGCTACATCGTCGGTACGCGCTCACTTGGGTTCAATGGTTATGCATATATCCGCAACACGGCTGACTTCCTTGAACTGGAAGATGTAACATCGGGCCTGATCAAGGCAGCGGTCTTCGGCTTTATCATCGCCGTGATGGGCTGCTACCATGGGTTCAACTCAAGGGGCGGCGCACAGGGCGTAGGCCGCGCCACGACAAATGCCGTAGTATCGTCAGCAATTCTTATTCTCGCCGCCAATTTTGCACTCACCTCGCTTCTGTTCAAGGACTGAGATCATGGCGGAAGCTCACATCGTTCTGGAAAATGTGCATAAGAGCTTTGGCGCCAAACATGTGCTCAACGGCGTCACGCTCGCAGTTCCAAAAGGCCATTCGCTGGTGGTGATCGGCGGATCAGGTACCGGCAAGTCCGTCATGCTGAAGTGCATACTTGGAATTCTACGGCCGGATTCAGGTTCCATCCGGCTGGCTGGAGAAGACGTGGTGGGGCTCAAGGGGGCAGCGAGAGATGCATTCCTTGCTCGTTTCGGCATGCTGTTCCAGGGTGCAGCCCTGTTCGACTCGCTGAGTGTTTGGGAAAATGTTGCTTTTGGCCTGATCCAGGGACGTCACATGGTCAGAACCAAGGCTCGCGACATTGCGATGGAGAAGTTGCGCCAGGTGGGTCTTGGCCCTGAGGTTGGTTCCTTGTTCCCGGCCGAGCTTTCCGGCGGCATGCAGAAGCGCGTCGGACTCGCCCGGGCGATTGCAGCCGATCCCGAAATCATCTTCTTTGACGAACCCACCACCGGGCTTGACCCGATCATGGCCGATGTCATCAACAATCTCATCGTAGATTGCGTCAAGCGACTGGGCGCCACAACAATCTCGATCACCCACGACATGGCTTCCGCGCGCAAGATCGCCGACGATATCGCGATGATCCACAAGGGTCAGATCGTCTGGCAGGGTCCGGCACGCACCATCGATACAAGCGGAAATGCCTATGTCGACCAATTCATCCACGGCCGCGCTGCAGGGCCCATCGTGATGGACGTGCTGAAACCCTAGAACGAGGAGCCTTCATGACCGTCGCCGACATTCTGATCACAAATGCCCGCGCACTCACCATGGATCCTTCCCAGCCGCACGCGACGGCCATCGCCATTACTGGAAACCGGATCCTCAGAGTAGGGCCTGTTGAGGATGTAGTCGGGTTGAAGGCCAAGCACACGCGTGTGATCGATGCCGGTGGCAAAACTGTAATCCCAGGCATCATTGAGGGTCACGTCCATCTTTTTGGCGGCGCAGTCGAGCTCGAAACCCTGATGCTGAATGGCATGTATGGCTTTGACAGCATTGCTGCCGCGGTTGCCCGGTATCGCGCCGCCAGGCCTGCCGAGCCTGTGTTGCTTGCAACGGGCATCGCTCACGAAGCCTTCGGTGTGCCGATCACCCGTCAATTGCTTGACCAGATCCTGCCGGATATTCCGTTCATCGTGGGATGCTTTGATCATCATACGATGTGGGCCAACACCCGCGCGCTTGAGGCGGCAGGGATCATGCACGGCCGGCCGCTGCCAGTTGGCAACGAAATTGTACTTGATTCAAAAGGTATTGCCACCGGTGAGTTGCGCGAGCCCGCGGCGTACATGCTGGTTCAGGCGCTGACTCCGACTGGTGGCCGTGAGTGGTTGGGGATGACCACGGGAGAGAGTCCCGAACCGCCAGCAACGACAGCGCAGCGTGAACTTGACATGGAGTACCTCAAGAAGGGCATAGCTCACGCTGCCTCACTCGGCATTACCTCCATGCACAACATGGATGGCAACTGGTATCAGCTTGAGTTGCTGCGGTCTCTCCTGGAGAGAGGAGAACTGAATGCACGGGTGGAAGTCCCCTTCCACCACAAGAACACGTTTGCTGTTTCTCGCGTCGAGGAAGCTGCACAGATGCGCGCTGCCTACCGTGGTGACATGTTGCACTGTGATCGCGTGAAGATCTTCATTGATGGTGTGCTAGAGACCTATACGGCACTGATGCTTGACGGCTACCCCGACCAGCCAGACAACATGGGCGCACCCCTGTTCAGCGCCACGGACTTCAATGAGATCGTGAGACGTGCTGATCGGCACGGTCTGCAGATTTCAACGCATGCCATTGGGGATGGCGGCGTGCGCCGTACGCTTGACGGATACGAAGCTGCCGCGAAGGCCAATGGCCGCCGGGACTCACGCCACCGCATCGAGCATATCGAGATGATAGACCCGACCGATGTTCCGCGGCTGAAGCAGTTGGGTGTCGTAGCATCCTTGCAGCCGATCGCCGGAGTTGGCGTTCCTGGCAACCCACCCGAACCTATCCTGTCGAGGGTTGGATCCAAACTACCTTATGCCTATGCTTGGCAGACACTACGCGAGGCCGGCGCAGTCGTCGCCTTCTCTTCTGACTGGCCGGTTGCACCACTGAACCCATTCCTTGGCATGCAGGCGGCGATGACAGCCGTTCCCATGTGCCCAGACTGTCCACCCCAGGCTCAAAACCTGTCAGACACCCTGCATGCATTCACGACTGCCGGAGCCTACATGGAGTTCATGGAGGATCGCAAAGGCATGCTGAAAGACGGTTACCTTGCCGACATTGCCGTGCTCGATGCCAACCTCGAGGCAACGGTGAATGAGGAGATCGACAAGGTACGACCGCAAGTGACGATCTGCGACGGTCGGGTGACGTTCGAAGCCTGAGGCCTCGCCTTCACCCGCAAATCGCTTCATCCCACAGGCTTGACAGTAATCTTCTGCGATCGCAACTGCTGCTCAGGCAACTTCGGCAGGCTTACCCTGAGAACGCCTTTGTCGAAGGCGGCCTCGACCTTGGCAGCGTCAACATCGGCAGGTAGCGAGAAGCTTCGTTCGAAGACGCCGTAGGATCGCTCCATGACGTGAAAGTCCTTCTGCTTGTCGTCCTTCTCAACCTTCTTCTCACCCTTGATGGTCAGCACGCCATCCTTCAGCTGCACATCAATATCCTCAGGCGCACAACCGGGTATCTCTGCCGTCACCTCGATAGCACCATCGTGTTCGGCCACATTGACCTTCATGGCCACAGCATTTCGGCCAAACTCGCCCAAGAGAGGCGCGCCACGGCCGAAATCGTGAAACACGCGATCAATCTCGCGCTGCAGGCTAGAGAACACGTCAGAACCACCCGATCGTCCGACGACATCGGGAAGAGAATATCTTGCCATCTGAACCTCCGTAGTAAGCAATTGGACCCAGTTTCATTTAGATGCAGGACGTCGAATTTCCATATGACGTGGATCAAATCGGCACCTATAAGCCTGCATTCACTGTTCCGCTCTGCAACCCCGAGGTAAGGACTACTCTTGGAACAACGTCACCTTGCAGCCTATGTCATGCTCTCACTGGGCTGGGGATTGTCCTTCATGGTTGTCCTGCGCGTCGTACAGGCCTTTGGCTGGGGCGCTGCAGTCAGTTTTCGTGCCCTCGTGGCCGGCGGGACCCTACTTCTCATCGCCATGCTTACGCGCCGCAAGCTCGACTTCAGCTGCGGCTGGCAGCCCCTGGCGATATCAGGGCTCCTGACCGTTGCGGGGCAACTCACAGGCATTGCCTTCGCCGCACCGCGAATCGGAACGGCGATGACAGCCATTATCGTTTCAGCCATTCCACTCTTCTCAATGATCGTCGGCCGGCTGGCGGGTATCGAACGCCTCTCGACGCGAAGCACCGTGGGGCTGTTGACCGGCTTTATCGGCATCATACTTCTGGTGGGATTTCCTGAGGCACCATTTACCACTGACTTCCTGCTGGGATGTATCGTGTCGATTCTCGGATCACTCTCCGCGGCTTGTGGCAGCCTCTTTGCGGCGCGACGACTTCGCATGGTCGATCCGTGGGTTGCGACCATTGGCTCATTCCTGTGGGGCGGCGTGATGACCCTGCCCCTCATTTTCCTGGTGCCCATGCCTGGTATTCCCGGTACGACAGATATTCTGTGGCTTCTGGTACTGGGGCTTTTCACAAGTGCCCTGATGTACGTGATCTATTTCAACCTCCTTGCCGCCATCGGGCCAACACGTGCCATCAGTGTCGAATTCGCAGTCACCGTCGTTGCTGTAGTCGCGGGAACAGCCGTACTGGGCGAACGGCTCTCAACGATCCAGATTTCGGGTGGGCTGGTAATCGTGGCAGGCTGTACCCTGGTGCTGGGTCTTTGGCCGGGTAGCAGTTGGCGGCGCATTCGCGACGATTAGGTCAGCTCAATTGACCTGAATTGTGATTTAACAACCTTTGTTTGATGATTAACTTGCGAGAAATCATGATTGGTGTTCGACCCTGCACCAATGCATGCCGCAAGGTTCCATAGCCTTGGCGCCTTGGCCGATGTGTTGCTGGTCCGGTCGGGTAACCCGACAGCCTCGTTGCCCCCTCCTGCGACACGTTGGAGATGGTCCCGGAGGAACCCCACCCCTCCGGGACCTTACCACGGCGAGACAACCCCTTGCGTTCTCTCATTGTTCCGATATAGGGGGGCATGGGTAAATCATCTGTCTTCGTCTGCCAGAGCTGCGGGACCACAACCTCCAAATGGTCAGGGCGGTGTGATGGCTGTGGTGCATGGAATACGATCATCGAAGAGCAAGCGTCGGCCCCGCTCTCCGGGGCCAAGGGCGCGCAGCTTCCGAAGGGACGCGCAACCCGATTGGTCGGCCTGCGTGGCGAGGCAGCAGCACCTCCACGCATCATATCCGGCATCGGCGAACTGGATCGGGTGGCAGGTGGCGGCTTCGTACCGGGGTCAGGTGTGCTGATTGGCGGCGACCCCGGGATCGGAAAATCAACCTTGCTTCTGCAGACACTTGCGGCGCTGGCGCGCAAGGGCCAGCGGGTCGTATACATATCCGGAGAAGAAGCCATCGCACAGGTCCGGTTGCGTGCCCAGCGTCTGGGGCTAGATGATGCGCCGGTACTCTTGGCGGCTGAAACCAACGTATCTGATATCATTGCGACGCTTTCAGAGGACGCGCCACCAGCGATCGCCGTGATCGATTCGATCCAGACACTCTGGGCACCCTCAATCGAGGCGGCCCCTGGCACTGTTTCGCAACTCAAGGCAGGCTCCGAGGCGCTGATCCGCTTTGCCAAGCAGCGGGGCACAGCCGTGCTGCTGGTGGGCCATGTCACCAAGGACGGACAGATCGCGGGTCCCAAGGTGGTGGAGCACATGGTAGATGCCGTGCTCTACTTCGAGGGTGATCGCGGGCACCAGTTCCGGATTCTGCGGGCGGTCAAGAATCGCTTCGGGCCGACGGACGAAATCGGTGTCTTTGAAATGTCCGACGGGGGCCTGAGCGAAGTAACCAATCCTTCTCGCCTCTTCATGGGATCGGGCGAGCGACCGACGCCGGGCTCGGCAGTGTTTGCAGGCATGGAAGGGACACGGCCACTTCTTATTGAGGTGCAGGCACTTGTGTCTCCCTCGCCGCTTGGCACGCCACGGCGCACCACGGTCGGGTGGGACTCAAATCGGCTGGCGATGATCCTGGCCGTCCTGGAAGCCCGCGCTGGCGTTCAAATCGGCCAGAACGACGTTTACCTCAATGTAGCCGGCGGACTCAGGGTGCGGGAACCTGCCGCTGACCTCGCGGTCGCAGCGGCTCTGCTCTCCTCGCTGACCGGAACTGTGATTCCACCGGGAACGACGGTGTTTGGCGAGATCGCGCTGTCAGGCGCCATTCGCCCGGTCGGCCAGACTGAAGCCCGACTCAAGGAGGCTCAGAAATTGGGACTGAAGGAGGCGGTCATCGCTGCATCTGCCGAACAGCCAGGGGCAAAGGACCTGAAAATCCGACCCATGGAAACGATCATGGATCTCGTGGCGTGGTCTGCCGCGCAAGACAGGGGACATCGGAGAATCGCCTAGTCCGGCGCTGAAAACCTTTCTATAAGGTGACGGCTGTTGGGTGCTACAGACTTCAGGACAGACTATGCCGTTGACGATTTTGGATTTTGTTCTATTTGCGGTCATGCTGGCCTCGGGGCTGCTTGCAATGGCGCGCGGATTGACCCGGGAGGTGCTTTCGCTGGTGGCCTGGGCCACAGCAGCGGTAGCGGCCTACTTTGCTATCAAGGAGCCTCGTCTGGTCGAGTTTTTCAAGACCAACGTGCCCCACCTCGACAAGGATATCTTGGCCCAGATTGCCACAGGCGCGAGTGCTTTCCTTGTGGTGCTCATTATCATTTCAGTGATCAGCGTGAAGATCTCAGACTATGTTGTGGACTCTTCCGCCGGCGCCTTCGATCGCACGCTTGGTTTCATCTTCGGGGTGGCGCGGGGCTTTGCCTTTGCCGCCATTGCATATCTTTTTTACGGCTGGCTGCTGCCCTACGACAAGCAGGATGACTGGGTTCGCAACGCTTACAGCTTGCCGATGATAAAATCAGCGGGCGACATCCTCGTCTCCTTCATGCCACCCGACATCGCCGAAACGCTGAGCAACACCGCCCTTCTGAAGACACCCGCTCCGGTCGACCCTGCCGCGGAACCTGGCGCACAGCCGGAAAGTGGCTACAAGAGCAATGACAACCAAGGGCTCGAAAACCTCATTCAAGGTACGGGTGACGGCGATCAGCCCACGGCCGGTCAACAGGGCAATACCCAATGACACTGGATCAAGACCTCCACGCCGACCGTCTACGAGAGGAATGTGGAGTCTTCGGGATATACGGCCATCCCGATGCTGCCGCACTGACTGCCCTGGGGCTGCATGCACTTCAACACCGCGGCCAGGAGGCAGCTGGCATCGTGTCTTTCGATGGAGAACGCTTCCAGACGGAGCGCCGCCTCGGACTTGTCGGCGATCACTTCTCTTCTGCCAAGGTCATCAATCGACTGAAAGGCAACCTCGCGCTGGGCCATGTACGCTATTCGACGACCGGCGAGACCATTCTGCGCAACGTACAGCCCCTATTCGCCGAATTGGCAGCCGGCGGATTTGCTGTAGCGCATAACGGTAACCTGACCAACGGCCTGACTCTGCGGCGCGAACTCATCAGTCAGGGCGCCATCTGCCAGTCAACATCAGATACCGAGGTTATCCTGCATCTGGTGGCTCGCTCGCAGAAGACCCGCATTGTCGAACGTTACATCGATGCGCTGCGGACGCTCGAGGGGGCGTATGCACTCGTGGCGCTGACAAACAAAAAACTTATAGGGGCACGCGATCCTCACGGCATCAGGCCGCTTATTCTAGGCGAGATCAACGGCGCCTACATCCTGTGTTCCGAAACCTGCGCCCTCGACATCATCGGAGCGCGCTTCGTCCGCGAGATCGAGAATGGTGAAGTCGTTGTCATTTCCGATGAAGGGGTTGAAAGTCTTCGCCCCTTCCCACGACAGCCAGTCAGGCCTTGCATCTTCGAATACATCTATTTTTCGCGACCAGACTCGATGCTTGGTGGCCGGTCTATCTACGAGGTTCGCAAGGCTATGGGCCGCGAGTTGGCGCGCGAGTCCTCCATTGCTGCTGACGTAGTGGTGCCAATTCCCGATTCGGGGGTACCAGCTGCACTTGGTTTCGCACAGGAAACGAGCATCCCCTTTGAGCTGGGCATCATCCGCAATCATTACGTGGGACGTACCTTCATTGAACCAACTCAAACCATCCGCTCTCTCGGGGTCAAACTCAAGCACAACGCCAATCGCGCGGCGGTGAGGGACAAGCGGGTTGTGCTGGTCGATGATTCGATTGTGCGCGGCACGACATCGGTAAAGATCGTCAGAATGATGTATGAGGCCGGTGCCAGGGAGGTTCACATGCGAATCTCCAGCCCTCCCATCAAACATCCTGACTTTTACGGCATTGACACGCCTGAGCAGAAGGCATTGCTCGCTGCAACTCACTCGCTTGAGGAGATGCGAGACTATATCGGGGTCACCTCACTGGCCTTCCTCTCCGTCGACGGTATCTATCGAGCCATGGGCTATCCTGGGCGTGACAACGCCCGTCCGCAGTTCACCGACCATTGCTTCACAGGCGACTACCCCACCCATCTCACGGACTTGGCCGGCGAAAACCGGAAACAGCAGCTCTCGCTGCTGGCGGAGGCAGGCTGACTCACATGCCAGAGAGGAGATTGCAAGGGCGTGTGGCGCTGGTGACCGGCGCATCGCGCGGGCTAGGGGCATCGATCGCCATGGCTCTGGCACGTGAGGGTGCTCATGTGATCGCAACCGCCCGAACCGAGGGCGGCCTTACCGAACTGGATGATGCCATCAAGTCAGCGGGTGGCAGCGCTACACTGGTCCCGGTCGATATCCGCGACTTCGATGCGCTGGACCGGCTTGGAGCAGCAGTATTTGAACGCTGGAAGAAGCTCGACATTCTCATTGGAAATGCAGGCGTGCTTGGCAAGCTTACGCCGGTGGCGCACGCCGAACCAAAGATGTGGGACGAGGTCATGGCGGTCAATGTCACTGCCAATTATCGCCTGATCCGCTCGCTGGATGTGCTGCTCCGCCAATCTGACTCGGGGCGCGCGGTATTTGTGACATCGGGCCTGGCACGCAGATGCTGGGCCTATTGGGGGCCTTATTCTGTCTCGAAGGCCGCCCTCGAGGCGATGGTCAAGACCTATGCCGCGGAAATTGCCACAACGCCCCTTCGCGTGAACTGCTTCAGCCCTGGTGCCACCCGTACCCGCATGCGGGCGACCGCTATGCCAGGAGAAGACCCGTTAAGTCTACCGCATCCCGATAAAGTCGCTGCGCAGATCTTGCCGATGTGCCTGTCAGATTTCAACGACAATGGTGGCGTCTGGAAATATGACCCGGCGGGTCTTTTCAAACAGGCGTGATCTAAAGGGTCAGCGCGACTTGTCGAAGGGGTTCTTGCCACCCCGCAGACTGAACCGGATCGGCACCCCGCCGAGATCGAAGCTGTCACGCAGCCCATGCATCAGGTAGCGCACATAGCTCTCAGGCATTTTGGACAGCTGGTTGCCAAACAGTGCAAACGTCGGCGGGCGAGCGTTGGCCTGGGTTGCATAACGGATCTTGATGCGGCGACCGGAGGGAGCAGGAGGTGGGTTGCGCGCGATCGTAGCCTCCAACCAACGGTTCACCTGCGCGGTTGGAATGCGGCGGTTCCAGCGCTCCATCGCAGCAAGCACGGCTTGGAGCAGTTTGTCGATACCTTTTTCCTGGTGGGCGGACAGCGTCACCACAGGCACGCCTCGGATTTCCGGGAGAACGTCTTCAAGATCACTCATGACTTCCCTGAGTTTCTTCTGCTTTTCCTTCACCAGGTCCCATTTCGACAATGCGAGGACTACGGCCCTGCCCTCGCGGGCCACGAGATCACAGAGCGCCAGGTCCTGCCGCTCGATAGGCAGGGACGCATCAATCAGCACAACCACGCATTCTGCAAAGCGGATGGCACGCAGCGCATCGGAAACAGCGAGCTTCTCGATCTTTCCAGTTACCTTCGCCTTTCGGCGTATGCCTGCCGTATCCCAAAGCCGGATGCGGGTTCCACGCCATTCAAAGTCGGAGGAAATGGCATCACGGGTAATGCCAGCCTCGGGGCCGGTGAGCATGCGTTCCTCACCGAGAATCGCGTTGACGAGCGTTGACTTGCCAGCATTGGGCTGACCAATGATGGCAAGCCGCAGCGGGCCTTCCGCCGTAACCTCGGTGACTGGTCTGCCCTCCGCATAAGGCACAAGCGCATCGTACAGAAGGTCAAGGCCCTCACCGTGCTCGGCTGAGACAGGCAAAGCCTCGCCAAACCCAAGTTCAAACGCCTCGAGAAGTGCAGCCTCGTGGCCACGGCCCTCGGCCTTGTTGGCGAGCAGTATGACCGGTTTTCCAAGGCGGCGTAATCGGGCAGCAAACTCACGATCAGACGGCGTGACCCCGGCGCGGGCATCAATCACAAACAACACGACATCGGCTATATCTGCCGCTGTCTCTGCCTGGGCGCTCATCCGCGCCTCAAGACTTTCGCCCTTGACGCTGTCGAGCCCGGCTGTGTCAAAAATCCGGAAGTGAAGATCGCCAAGGCTCGCCTGGCCTTCACGGCGATCACGCGTGACTCCCGGCTGGTTGTCCACGAGTGCGATCTTGCGACCGACCAGACGGTTGAACAGCGTCGATTTGCCAACGTTTGGCCGTCCCATGATGGCGACGGTTGCCGTCATTGGGGATCCTGGAAGGTCTCGCTCGTCGTTTGCGGAGGCTTGCAAGTAGGATCGTCCGGCGCACAGTACGCTTCCGCCGGCGTTGCGGCCTCACCTTCCGGTGTCGCAGATATCGGTGCCGGATCACTCACAGTACTTTTTGGTGCAGCGGGTGTTGGCCCTACCGCCACGTCCTGCTTTTCAGGGAAGGTTGGCCTTCCTGGAATCGCCTCCTCACGCGAGCCAGGCAGAACAGTGTTATCGACCTCACCAATCAAACCGTTGAGGGTACTGCAGCCTGACAAGAAGAACGCCAGCGCAACAGCCGCCAGGGACTGGCTGCGCCAACTCATCATGGGCCAGCCACAAGTGGCTGGAGTACTTGCGCCATGGTCTGCGCACGTTGACGCAGAGCAGGCGGGGCAGCGGGGTCTCCGAGAATATTCTGAACCTGCTGGTCTGCTCCCTTGTAGTCCTTCAGGCGAAACTGCACAGATGCCAAGAGCTCGCGGACAACGTGCCGCCAAGCACTGTCGGGCTGCGCCAAATCACCGACACGCCGCTCTATTTCCTCATAGGGGGCCTTGTCAGCCAGAACGAGGGCCGCCCGAACACGCGCCAAGTCGCGCAACGACTGGTCGACAGTAACATCGCCAGCCAATTTGTCATAGATCGCAACGGCTTCATCCGACTTGCCTTCAGCATTCAGCAGGGCAGCCTCACGAAGCTTCGCCAACTCGGCAAAACCAGAGTTGGTTACGTCCTGAAACGCCCTGAGGGCCTCATCGGTCTTGTCTCCGGCCACGAGTTCGGCAGCAGCGAAAAAACGATCTCCTGCAGCCTCAGATTGTTTGATCTGCCAATAACGCCAGCCCTCGACCCCGGCGACTGCCAGAATCAGCAGCACAACCAGAGCAATCAGAGCATTGCCATAGCGCGCCCACAGTTTCTTGAACTGCTCCTGGCGGACCTCCTCGTCCACCTCGCGAAACAGAGAATCATCGCTCAAAGCCGCTGGCTCCTTACAACCACCAAATCAATTGGATGGGGCGTAAATCAGGGCCGGGGCCAAATCAAGGCAATTCAGACGCGCTGCCCGCGCCCGGCCCGCCCGTATACTCCCTGCACGATACGGCCATGATCGCGGCGATACAGCACAAAGAGCGCGAGGCCGATACCCGCCAAGCCAGCAAAAAAACCGGCGATTTCGAAAACCATGCTGCCACCCCTCAGAATCGGAGACAGACAAAGCTTGCCCAGGGCTGGTTAACGAATTGATAAGTTTTAGTCAGTCCTTCAACTCGTAGGTATTCGAGGGGGCCGGGAAGCTGCGCGCCCTGACCTCTTCCGCATAGCTGCGGATGGCATTTTCTATGGCCGCGCCCACCTGGCCGAACTCCTTGACGAACTTGGGAACGCGCGGGCTAAGACCCAGCATGTCCTCCATCACCAGGATTTGCCCGTCACAGACAGGAGATGCGCCAATCCCAATCGTCGGAATAGGCACATCCCGGGTGATCTTGGCGGCGAGCGGCTCCGCGACGGCCTCCAGCACCACGGCAAACGCACCCGCTTCCGTCACGGACCGGGCATCGTCCTCGATGATGGCCCATTGCTCGCGAGTGCGTCCCTGGGTCTTGAAGCCGCCAAGGATGTTGATGGATTGCGGTGTCAGGCCAATATGGGCCATTACAGGGATACCGCGCTCGCTAAGAAAGTGGATTGTGTCCGCCATGCGCTTGCCACCCTCAAGCTTGATGGCGCCACATTGGGTTTCCTTCATCACCAAGGCAGCATTGCGAAAGGCCTGCTGCGGGCTTTCCTCGTAAGAACCGAACGGCATATCGACCACGACAAGGGCCCGCCTCGCTCCACGCATCACCGCGCGGCCATGCAGGATCATCAGGTCAAGCGGCACTGGCAGGGTCGACTCAAAGCCATGCATGACCATTCCCAGCGAGTCGCCCACCAAAAGAAAATCTACATATCTGTCGGCAATCGCAGCCGTGTGAGCGTGATAGGAGGTCAGCGAGACTATGGGCTCCTTGCCCTTGCGCGAGGTAATCTCGGGGACCGTCAGGCGGCGGGGGATGGGAAACTGCGACATTTCCAGAGCCTAATCCGCCCGGTGCAACCGGGCAAGGGCTCCCGGCTGTTCAGGTGAGCTCAAGCACCTGAACACCGATCAAGGCTCCATGCAGCTGCGCCATGACGCCATAGAGGGCGATACCCGCCAAGATGCTGAGCAGGTCATGGCCGCTCCGCACCTCCGGCGACGGGCGGACCCCGTTGAGAATACCGATGATGATGTGAAGCAGCCCATAGGCGAGGAAGGCCCCAAACAGGATCAAAGATGCCAGGTCCCCGTTCGACAACAGATGACCCGCCGACCAGAAGATGGTGGCGAAAGCCATTGGAAACCGTAGTTTTTGGCGAAGACTGCCCCGGAACAGGAATATCCCCAGACAGATGAAGGCGACCAACGTCAGGAGGAAATTGGCGTAGCGGCCCCAGACTGGCGGATCGTAGATGGCAACGAGGCCAGAGGAGTGCCAACCAATGACAACCACAAAGAGGCCAATGATCGAACCCAATCCAAACAGCGCTCCGTAAGCCTTCGATCCGACCGACGCCTTGAGCCTCTCCTTCAGAGAGGGGACTGCGGCAACGAGATGCAACGCAGCCGTGAGCACCACACCTGCCGCGAGAAGGATCATCCAATCACCGGAATATTCAGGACATAGGGGTGAAAACCTAGAAGGAAGACCACGTAGAGAACCATGCCGACCGCAACGGCGATAACATCAGACCGAAGCCGAGGCACATAGTCCGGGCGTTTTCCACGCAGTTCGGAGGACAGAATATCCGCCAGGCTGACCAGGAAAAATGTACCAAAAAGCCACACGTCGCTACGTTGGCCATTGACCAGAAGATGCCCTCCCGACCAGAGCAGGATGCCAATTGACATGGGGTTACGCAGCCAGAGCTTGAGATAGCCCCGGCCGTGAGACGCCCCGATGAATATGAAGGCCAGCAGCGTGAGCAACTTGACGAGATGGACCGATCCGTCCCACGGATGGTAGAGGAGTTCGGCAGTCGCGGGCCCGCTCCGGTTCTGGCTGAAGCCGTAAACCATGAGGACCAGTCCGAGCAGCGAGACTGCACTGTAAAGCATCTTCCACGGCATCTCACCGAGACCCGAATTAAGCCGGTCGCGCCACCGCGGAAACAAGATGGAAAACAAATGGCTACCACCAAACAGCAGGCAGCCGATCAACAGAAAGCTCATTATCCCGTCTCCCTAAGCCACCGGTTGTGCCAGAATTCACGCCCCGATCCAAGCCCATCGCGGCCATGTACGCAGCCCAGATGACATGCTAAAGGCGGCAAGTTCGGGGACAGTGGGACGAGGTTCGAGGGACGAGCGTCGATGAGTGCAAGGACCGCAACAGTGCGGAGTGGAGACAGTCGTCCATGACCGCCGAGGCTACCATCTATGTGATCTGCTCTGATCTGGCCCGAAATGGAAAGACGCTGCTGGCCCGCACGCTGACCGACCATCTGCTGCTTGAGGGGCGCGATCCCTACTGCTTTGATCTCAGCGCGCCAGAAGGAACGCTCCGGGCCTATTTTCCAGGCCGCACCACTCTGATCGACTTCTCTGAAGCGGCCGCACGAGAGCGTCTTTTTGGCACCATCTTGGGCATGGCTGGCCGCGACTACGTGATTGATGTCGCCGCTAACCGCCTGGCGGAGTTCCGCGAGGCGGCCGTCAATCAAGGTTTTCCTGCCGCCGCTCAGGACGCGGGGTTTTACCTGTGCGTCCTTTACATCGTTGACCGCGACGAAAAGTCACTTCACGCAGCTGTCAGCATCGAAGATGCCCTCCTGCCAGATCTGTTCGTGCCGGTCGTCAACAGATTCATCGGCTCTGCCCTGCCCGAAGGGGTGCCGGGCCCGACGCTGGTCATGACGAAGATCGACCCCGAGTTGCATGCCATTATCTCCCACCGCCGCTTTTCTCTGCGAAATTTCATGCTGGGTGACAATGCTGGCGTCCCTCCTCGCATGCAGGCCAATCTTCGTAACTTTCTTCATGGGTTACAGGCGGGCCTTCGCGAATTCGAGCCTGCACTCAGCCTCCGGCAACTGCAGGCAACCGAGATCTAGCCTCGACAAGAGGTTTGAATGGTTCCCCACTAAGCATTAGATTAAAGTATGTCGTCGTTCAGCGGAGTTGTCATGCATCTGTTCAAGGCTATTGCCTTCAATGTTGTCGCCATCGTCGTGGTAATCACCGCGCTGCCTACCGGCATGCCGGTGGCCTCCGCGCAGGTGGGGCAGATAGACACACAACCGGCTATCGCCGCGATCATGAACGCTGGCAGCCGCGCCGACCGTGTCAAGGGTATCACCAAGGTGCCAAGCGTGGGTGTCGTGAGACTTGACTTCATAGCCCTGCCGTTCTCGAGCGACGGCATTCCCAGTTGGCAAGAATTCCGCATTCTTGCTCAACGAAACGCCGCAGGCGTGAGGAAACTGCAGCACGCGCTCATGGCAAACGCCGCAACCCGCGACGCCCTCGCCAGAAACGGGGTCGAGGCCTGGCAGGTGGCCGGCGCACAGATTTCCTCCAAGGGCTCTCTGCGACTTTACATCTTCTCGAGATGGGAACGCCGCCCGCTCTAGAAAACGGGCGAGCAGCCTAAGCAGACCACCAAGAAGTTACTACAGGACCCGTCCCATAGAAAAGCCGGTTGCCAGATGCTTTCGAACAAAAACGATGAGCAGAATGCCAGGAAGAAGACCTAGTACACTGGCAGCCGACAGCATGGCCACATCACCTGCCAGAACCCCCGCTGCTCTCGTCATGATGCCTGCGATGGGCTTGGCATCGATCGTCGTGAGTGCGTTGGCCAGCATGTATTCTACCCAGGAAAACATGAAGCAAAAGAAGGCTGCCACGGCGATTCCGGGTGCGATTTGCGGCACCAGAATCCTGATCATGAAGCCTGACAGCCGATAGCCGTCGACGCGCGCACTCTCGTCCATCTCTCGCGGAATTGCAGAGATGAAACCCTCAAGTATCCAGATTGCAAGTGGAACATTGAAGAAGCAGTGAGCGATCGCTACGGCGATATGCGTATCAATCATGCCCAGATCCGAGAATATCTGAACAAACGGCGCCAGCAGGATGGCTGGCGCCAGCATTCGAAACATGAGCAGGCTGAAGAACAGCGCACGATGGCCAAAAAAATCATGCCGCGAAAAAGCATAGGCTGCGGGCAGTGCAACGCCAACTGATATAACCACATTCATTGCGACATAGATGAGGGCGTTGACGTAACCCATATACCAGTCACGATCACTGAAGATCGCTGCATAGTTCGCGAAGGTCACTTCATGGGGATAGAAAGTCAGTTCTCCAGCGATTTCTGAAGTTGTCTTGAAGCTCATGATGACGAGCCAGTACACCGGGGTCATCAGCAGAAAGACATAGACTAAGGGTGCGGGGGAGCGGCGCCACCTCATGCAGGACGCCTCGGGCTGGGAACGATGAGCGAGAAGAACATCCACGACACAGCAAGAACGATCGCGAGATAGATGATCGCCATGGCTCCGCCCTCGCCAAGATCAAACTGAATCGTTGCTGTCTGTATGAGCTCATGCGACAGGAAGGTGGTCGACACGCCAGGCCCGCCCCGTGTGACCACATAAGCCTCAGCATAGATCATGAAACTGTCCATGAGCCGAAGCAGCACAGCGATCAAGAGCACAAGGCGGAGCTTCGGCAACTGGATGTTGCGGAAGACAGCCCACGACCCAGCCCCATCGATTCGGGCGGCTTGGTAATAGGCCTGAGGAATCGAACGCAGTCCAGCATAGCAGAGGAGTACAACCAGACTCGTCCAGTGCCAGCAATCCATCAACAGGAGCGTCATCCAGACGACAAGTGGGTTGTTCATGTCGTAGCCGAGACCTACGAGCCCGGTGAGGCCAGGCAGCAGGCCGACGCCCGGCGTTGAAATAACCTTCCAGAGATAGCCAACCACTATGGCAGGGGCCAGGAGCGGAATTGCCAGCAAAATGATGTAAGTTGCTGCAAGACGTCCAGATGCGGGTATTCGAAGCGCAATATAGATACCCAGCGGGATCTGCACGACAAGAGCCAGAAACGCAAACCCGAGACTGCGTGCGAACGCCCACCAGAACTCTCTCGAAGTCAGGACGTTGACGTACCAGTCTGCACCGACCCAGACGAAACTGTTCCCCGAAAACGTGTCATGCACCGAATAGAACGCGACGAAGCAAGCCGGAATGACGCCGCTGAGCACCATCACGAACAAGGCGGGCAGCAACAGTGTTATTGGCGAACAGAAGCGGGATGTCATTGCCGTCGAGATGACCATTCGGCTGACATCAAGTCAAGCTAGCTTGGAGGCCGCTCTGGATCACACCCGGATCACAAGACCGAGCTCCACACACCTGGTGGGCTCCAGATCGAGGGTGCTTACCAGTTCTTGGTCCAGCTTGTGCAACAAGGCAAAGCTCCAGCGCACTGGAAGCGGAAGCCGGTCGCGACCAGCATGAATTAGATTCTCCCGGGCGGAATAATACACCAGGTCCTCTTCCTGCTTCCACCAACCTCTTTCCTGACCCAGCTCGATCACTGGCTCCATCGACAATGGCTCGCGATACCCAAAGGTGGCATGAACCAAGATTATGTTATGAGAATAGATGTGCACCTGAAGGCGATCAGCATCGGCTACTTTTGGCAACTCTGAAGGCAGGAACTCGACAATGACTGCTGGCTGATAGAGCATCGAGGTGACTTGAACCTGTTGCAGTAGCGCGAAAGGCGTTATCCGTACATCTGCTGGAAACGGCAAATGCTGAAAGAAGATTGCTGGCCGCTCCTGAAGATGGAGGTCCTGACGAAGCTCGACGATATCCACGAAATCAGCCACGGGCATGTCGATCCGTTGTACACGCCGCCGAAGAAGGCCATCGCCTATGATCCACGACATCATCAGCCATGAAATGACCATCGTGACGATGAGGGTGAAATAGTTTCCCGCAGGAAGCTTCGTCACCGTGGCTGCCAGAAACACAAAATCCAGCGGCAACGCAAAGAACACAAAGACAAGTACTTTCCAGACCGACCATCGCCAGACGACGAGGATTACAACCGAAAAAGCCAATGTCGTAAGCAGCATGGTAGCGGAAACAGCAAAGCCATAAGACGCCGCCAAAGGCTCCGACGACTGGAACACGAGAATCAGCAATACAGACCCAGCAAGGAGCAGGCCATTGATGAGCGGGACATAAACCTGGCCTCTCATACTGTCTGAGGTATGCAGAATGCGCAGTCGCGGCAGATACCCCTGCCGAATTGCCTGATTGGTGATCGAGAACATGCCGGAGATCACAGCTTGGCCGGCAATACAACTTGCGAATGTCGCAAGAACGACCAATGGGATGAGCAAGTCGATGGGCGCCATTGCAAAAAACGCGTTGGACGTTGAACCGGGGTGTTCGAGATGCCACGCCGACTGGCCGAAATAGTTGAGCAAAAGCCCCACCATAGCCACTCCGTACCAGGCATAGCTGATTGGCTTTCGTCCAAAGTGTCCCATGTCTATGTATATTGCTTCAGCACCTGTTGCAGCAAGCAGCACCGACCCAAACAGCCCGAAGAGTTGCGACCACGTCAACTGGCTGGCGAGATCAAATGCAAATGTCGGTGACAGCGCCATCAGCACGTCAGGACGAGTGACCACCTGGGCCAGACCCAGCAGCCCGATCACGGCAAACCATAGGAGCATGAGGGGGCTGAATAGCCGGCTCAGCGCCTGGGTGCCAAATCGTTGTGCGGCGAACAGGATGACTACGATCACAAGGCTTGCCACAACGACAAAGGTACGAGCACTGGGATAGACGATCTCGACACCCTCGACCGCAGCCATGATCGACAGTGGCGGTGTAATCAGGCTGTCGGCAAAGAGCAGCGCAGCAGACGTGACCACGAGTGCGAGAATTGCAACCTGTGCAGGCCTGTTGGTTGCTCTGATATGCCTGCGCAGAACTGAGGCGATTGCGAAGATTCCTCCTTCGCCATCGTTGTCGACAAGAGTGATGAACAGAAGGTATTTGATGCTGACAATAAGTGTAAGCGTCCAGAATATCAGTGATGCCACTCCCATGATGGCTGTTTCATCGACTGGCAGGCCTGGCGCGTGGATCGAAGCGTCGAAGGCGTACATCGGGCTCGTCCCGATATCACCAAACACGATACCTATTGCCGCAAAGGCCATGCCAACGGTGCTTTGCGATTTCAGATGTCCAGTATTCATGGTCGGCTCGCCCCCTCTGCCCTCCAGCAATTTGGCGCGACCTTATGCGTAATGATCTGGCGATTGGGAATTGGTGATTCCACCGATTCCCAGGCGGTTCAAATACGTTGACGCCAGCTGCTACGGTCGCGGCTGAACAGCAGATCCCACAACACGTTGCGACCCACCTCTCGCGCAACCTCCTCGAAGGCAAACAGAGGAATCAGAGCAACCATCAAGAGCGCGGCGTGAACCAGGAACCCGGCCCATGTTGCGCCCCCAAACTCAGCCAGGCTGACCCCGACAGGCCTATGCTGAATCAATGCCTTCACGGCCTCCTCCGCAATATGGAAGACACAGATCAAAATCGTGAACAGTAGCGACTTCCAGAACACCGACCAGATCAAAGCCTGGTCCTTGAGGCCCTCGCCGATCTTGAGCGCCTGACCAATGAGTATCACCTTGCCGAAAATGAGCGCGTTGAAGAGGGCATAACCCTGGTTCCACAAATTGATCCCATTCTCTTGCAGGAGGATGCGCTTATAGTCAGCAAGCAGTGCAAACAGCACCCACAGATAGATGGTGATCACTATATACTTGCGAAACTCATCCAGCACGCGCCGCTCTAGACGTCTCATCGTGCCTTGAGGCCCGGACGGTTGATTTTCAATCTGCTTCACTCTTTCTGCTCCTTCGCGTTGTCGCTCACCGATCTGACATAGCAGCCAGCGCCGCTGCTGCTGTCCTCCGAAATCAAAGGCCAGTCACCTGTCTTGGTCACCTGAAAGAAAGATCGTGCAGGATTACAACATCGGCGGGCCCGCTTCCCGGCGCCTCGATGCGTCTTCCCCCAAGCCCGAGGGCGAGCGCGATCGAGCGCGCGTTCCCCGGGTCGATGTAGTTGACCAGCCGGTTCCAGCCCAGCTCCGTCTTTGCCCACCGCATGACGGCCTGAGCGGCCTCGCGGGCGATGCCCTGCCCTTCCGCCTCCGGAACCACGAACCAGCCTAGCTCGGGCTCCGGGTAGCCCTCCGGCTGGTAGATGCCGACTTCGCCCAGATAGGTGCCGGTTGTGCGGTCATCGACGCCGAGAGGGCCAAACCCCTTGAGCGGCCACAAAGCAACGTCCGAGGCCCACACGCGCCAGGCCTGCTCCCGGCTGAGCGGCCCATCCTCCCAGCGCGAGCGCTCGGAAGCATAGAACGCCGCGAAATGCGCAAAATCGGCAAGCCGCGGCGGGCGGAGCACCAGCCTGGTGGTGTGCAAAGTCGGCGCCTCGAGATTTTTCGGCACGAGCACTCCTACACGATCAAAGCCAGACGCAACAAATCCCTCGAAGGCACACAGTCAGGCGGCAAAGGCCGGGGCAAACATCGCCTCTGACCAAGAGGCTGTTTCTTCCTATTCCCACTCAATCGTCCCCGGCGGCTTCGATGTCACGTCATAAACCACGCGGCTCACGCCCCGCACCTCGTTGATGATGCGGGTGGCGGTGCGGGCGAGGAAAGCGTGGTCGAAGGGATAGGAATCGGCCGTCATGCCGTCGGTCGAGGTTACGGCGCGCAGGCCCAGCACGCGGTCATAGGTGCGGCCGTCGCCCATCACGCCCACGGTGCGCACCGGGAGCAGCACCGCGAAGGCCTGCCAGATCGCGTCATAGAGCCCGGCCTTGCGGATTTCGTCGAGATAGATGGCATCCGCCTTGCGCAGGATGTCGAGCTTCTCGCCCGTCACATCGTCATGCGGGATGCGGATGGCGAGCCCTGGCCCGGGGAACGGATGGCGGCCCACGAAATGCGGCGGCAGGCCCAGCTCGCGGCCGAGAAGCCGCACCTCATCCTTGAACAATTCGCGCAGCGGCTCGACGAGCTTCATGTTCATGCGCGCGGGAAGCCCGCCGACATTGTGGTGCGACTTGATGGTGACGGACGGCCCGCCGGTGAAGGAGACGCTCTCGATCACATCCGGATAGAGCGTGCCCTGCGCGAGGAAGGCGGCGCCACCCACCTTGCGGGCTTCCGCCTCGAACACGTCGATGAACAGCTTGCCGATGATCTTGCGCTTCTGTTCAGGATCGGAGACGCCCGCAAGCGCGCCGAGGAACATGTCCGACGCATCGACATGGACGAGCGGAATGTTGTAGGCCTCGCGGAACAGCCGCACCACCTCGTCAGCCTCGTTCATCCGCATCAGCCCGTGATCGACGAAGATGCAGGTGAGCTGGGCGCCGATGGCCTCATGGATCAGCACCGCGGTGACCGCCGAGTCAACCCCACCCGACAGGCCGCAGATCACCCGCTCCAGCCCCACCTGTTTTCTGATCTTGTGGATCATCTCGGTTCTGAAATGGGCCATCGACCAGTCGCCCTTGCAGCCGCAGATCTCCAGGGCGAAGTTGGCAAGCAGCCTGGCGCCGTCCGGCGTGTGGACGACCTCCATGTGGAACTGGGTGGCGTAGAACCGGCGGCGCTCATCGGCAATCGCCGCGAAGGGCGCGCCGTCCGAGGCCGCCACCACGCGGAAGCCTTCGGGGATGGCGGTGACGCGGTCGCCGTGGCTCATCCACACCTGGTGGCGCTCGCCCGGCTGCCAGACGCCGTCAAACAGCGCGCATGCGCCCTTCACCTCGACGAAGGCCTTGCCGAATTCGCGGTGGTCCGAGGCCTCCACTTTTCCGCCGAGCTGCGCGCACATGGTCTGCTCGCCGTAGCAGATGCCGAGCACCGGAACGCCGCGGCTGAACACCCGCTCCGGCGCGCGCGGGCTGCCGCCCTCATGCACCGAGGCGGGGCCGCCGGAGAGAATGATGCCCTTGAGGCCCGGCCAGTCCAGTGCGGCCTCCGCCGACTGGAAGGGCACGATTTCCGAATATACCCCCGCCTCGCGGATGCGCCGGGCGATGAGCTGGGTGACCTGGGAGCCGAAATCGATGATCAGGATGCGGTCTTGCATGGCGGGTCCATAAGCAAGAGCGCATGAGTCCGCAAGATGCGGGGGCAGCGGGCGCTATTTGAGGCTGACAATATACTCCGCCAGCGCCTCGACATCCGCCTGCGGCAGCTTGGAGAGATTGGTCTGGACAGCCCCCATACCGCCGGACGACATGTTTTCGTAGCCCAGCATCTCGCCGTTCTGGAAGGCCAGCGTGAGATCGGCGGCGTCCTTGTATTTGCCGCGGCCCAAGAGATCACGCAGCGACGGCACCCTGCCCTGGCCCTCCGGGTGCAGGCCGCCGGCGAACTGTCGGCTCATGTCCGGCACCATGACGATGTTTCGCGGGGTGTGGCATTCATTGCAGTGGCCGGGCGCATTGGCGATATAGGCGCCGCGGTTCCAGCTGGCGGTCTGGGCGGGGTCCGGCTGCCAGGGCGTGGTATCGAGGCCCAGGTGCTTCCAAAGACCGACGCCGCGGCGGAGCAGCCAGGGAGCCGGGATCTCAGCTGGCTTCTCTGGAGACACGACTGGTGTCAGCGTGGCCAGATAGGCGCGGATGTCGAGCACGTCCTCGGTCTTCATGTGGGCATAGGACGTGTAGGGGAAGGCCGGAATCAGGTGCTGGCCCTCGGGGGAGAGGCCGCGCTGCACGGCATTCACGAAGTCAAGATCGGTCCATTTGCCGAGTCCGGTTTCCGGATCGGGCGTCAGGTTGGGCGGATAGAAGACGCCAACCGGGGTCTTGAGAGGCGCTCCCCCCGAGGGCAGCGCCTGATCGGCAGCCGCCATCTCGGGTCCGGGCCTGTGGCAGGAAAAGCAGCCCGCGGCGTTGTAAAGCACCTGGCCATTCGCTGCATCCGGCACATGTGACGGCAGGCTGGACAGCGCCAGCGGTTGCGGCACGCTGAACCACCAGGCACCCGCCGCACCGGCAATCGCCAGCACCAGCACGACGAGTGCAACCCGCTTCATCCCCACCATGATCAATCGCTCAGTCGGCCGCGCGATACTTCTCGTGGCACCCCTTGCATGAGGCACCGAGTGCCGGGAAGGCGGCCTTGAAGGACGCCTCGTCGGTGCTGGCCTCCACACCGGCCACCGCATCATCGAAGGACTTCCAGGCGGCGGCAAATCCGGCCGCATCGCTCCAGACTTCGGGCTTGGCCTCCGTCTTGACGGAAGATCCCGTCTGGGCCGAGGCATTCCAGACATCCTGCGCCTCACCTTCGGCGCGGGCGTCCTTCATCGACTTGACCGCAGCCTGCACCGCGGCCGCGTCATAGGCCGACTCGCCCTTCAGGATCGCAACAAGCGCCTTCATGGCCTTCATGTTGACCTTCATCTCCGCCTGGCGGGCGCTGATCAGGTCATCGGCCGACCCTGCTGCCAGCACCGAGCCTGCCCCGATCACACCGAGGCCGATTGCCAGGATCAGGGCCCTGGCTGAAATGCTTTTCATGCGCGATTCCTCCTTGTTGGAGTGTTTTGCTTAGCAGAAGACACGGGGGACTGGCAGCCCCCCGTGCCTTGCCCTGGCGAATTACTTGCAGGCCTTGCCGTTCTCGGCAGTCAGCTCCACCTTGCCACCTTCAACCTTGACGTCACTGATGGTGCACAGCACGCCTTCATCGGGTGCCGAGACCTTGAGATCATAGGTGCCATCGGCGAGTTCCGCGACGGCCACCGTCTTGCCATCATCCAGAGCACCCTCGGCGATGCCTTCCATCAGATTGGCACCGAATTCACCCTTGCCTGCCGGCGAGGCAAAGAGCTCATCGATCGGCAGGCCGCTGTGATTGGTTACCGTCAGTCCCGCTGCAAAGGCCGAGGAAGCCATCACCATCAGGGGGAGCGCGAAAAGAACTCGTTTCATGAGCAAACATCCATTCATCATCGGGTTGCAACCGCAAGTCCGGCATATCCGGCCGCGATTCACCCGCCGGGGCAGCGGGCAGGACAGCAACTATTCATGGATGCTCGAGAAAACCATTGTTCCCGGGTTTAGAAACAGCAAACCGGCACCGCCGGACAGGCGGCCTAAACCCCAGTTTAGGCGTGGCCGCGCCGTCAGCCCGCTGCAAGCCCCCACAGCAGCCAGACGTTGAGACCGATGATGACGAGTGCGATTACGCCCGCCGTCACCCACAGCCAGATGGGAGCTGCGAGATCACCAAGCTTTCCCTGGTCACGCGTGAACATGACCAGCGGCACGATGGCGAAAGGCAATTGGAAAGCGAGAACCACCTGGCTGAGGATGAGAAGTGTGCCCGTACCTTCCGCGCCGTAATAAATGGTCACGGCCGCGGCCGGCACGATGGCAATCAGCCGTGTGATCAGTCGCCTCAGCCAGGCCGGCAGGCGGATGTCGAGAAAGCCCTCCATCACGACCTGCCCTGCCATGGTGGCCGTCACCGTGGAATTGAGACCGCAACACAAGAGCGCGATGGCAAACAGTTTCGGCGCCAGAAGCGAGCCCACCAGCGGCGCCAGCATGGCATGCGCCTCGCCGATATCGGTCACGCTGGTATGGCCACCCGCATGGAAGGTGGCCGCGGCAAGGATCAGGATCGAGGCATTGATCAGCAACGCAAACATGAGCGCCGAGGTCGAATCCCAGGTCGCAAACCGCAGGGCCTCCCGCTTTTCCGGCAGGCTCTCGCCATAGGCTCGCGTCTGAACGATCGCCGAATGGAGGTAGAGATTATGTGGCATAACCGTGGCCCCGATGATCCCGAGCGCAAGATAGAGCATGGCAGGGTTGTTGACGATCTCGGTGGTGGGCGCAAAGCCACGGATCACGCCCCCCCAGTCCGGATCGGCCATGGCGATCTGCAGGAGGAAACAGACGAAGATGACACCCAGCAGCGTGATGATGAAGGCTTCGATCCAGCGAAATCCCATGCGCTGCAGCCAGAGGATCAGGAAGACGTCGAGGGCCGTGATCACAACTCCGAGTTCCAGCGGAATGCCGAACAGCAGGTTGAGCCCGATCGCAGTCCCCACCACCTCGGCAATATCGGTTGCGATGATCGCCACCTCGGCAAAGACCCAGAGCACGATGGCGACCGGCCGCGGATAGGCATCCCGGCAGGCCTGAGCAAGGTCACGCCCGGAACCGACCGCCAGTCGCGCGCACAATGACTGCAGGATGATCGCCATGATGTTGGAGATCAGCACCACCGCAAGCAGCGCATAGCCAAACTGCGCGCCTCCGGCGATGGACGTAGCCCAGTTTCCGGGGTCCATGTAGCCTACAGCCACCAGAAAGCCTGGCCCGGCGAACGTCAGCGCCCGCCGGACTGTCGAGGTGTTTGGCTCCACCTGGATCGTGCGGAACACATCGACCAGCGGTGGCTCGCCCCGCCCCCGATGCCATCCTGGCGAAGTAGTATTTCCATTCTTCACTTCCGAAGTTTAGCATTGGCTAAATCTATTGCAATAAGCTAATTTTTTGAAGGAACAGGGAGTTTGAACTTGGCGCATCGGGCACAAAAGCCTGGGCTGGCAAAAATCCGCTCGACGGCCTTCCGCCGCATCAGGTCCGACCATCAGTCGGAACTGGCCGAGGATTACGTCGAGCTGATCGCCGATCTCATCGACGAAAAGGGCGAGGCGCGCGGATCAGATGTGGCTCTGCGCCTCGGCGTTGCCAACGCGACGGTCGTCAAGACCCTGAAACGCCTGCAGGACGCAGGCCTCGTCACGCAGGAGCCCTACCGCGCCATCTTCCTCACCGGCGACGGCTGGAAACTGGCCGAGGACGGCCGCCGCAAGCACAAGATCGTCGAGAGCTTCCTGCTGGCGCTGGGCGTTTCAAGCGATACGGCGCGCATCGACGCCGAGGGGATCGAGCATCATGTGAGCGAGGAAACCTTACGCGCCATGGCCCGCTTCGTGGCGCGGGGCGGCACGGGCCCTAAGCCGTCTTCGTGATGACTGCCACGAAGAAGCCATCGGTGCCGTTGCGCCCCGGCGTGAGCAGCAAGGTGTTCTCCGAGCCATCTGCCGAGGCGGGAACCCCGCCGCCGATGGTACGCGCCCATTGCTCTTTGTACGGAACGATTGTGGCCTGCGGCCGCCGCTCGGTAAAGCTTGCGATCTGACCGGTATTTTCTTCGGGCAGCACCGAGCAGGTGATGTAGATAACCGTGCCGCCGGGCCTGGCGAGATCGAAGCCCCGGTCGAGGAGCTGGGCCTGCTCCTTCAACCGCTGCTGAAGCAGTTTCTGGTTGAACCGCCATTTGGCGTCAGGCTTGCGCCGCCACGAGCCAGAGCCGGAACAGGGCGCGTCGATCACCACGCAATCGAAGGGCCCCAGCGCATCGAGCTTGCCTTTGTCCTGGGCCGAGATCACCTCACAGTTCGTCACCCCTGCCCGCGTGAGGCGCTCGAAGATCGGGCGCAGGCGGAAGCGGTCAAGGTCATGCGCCACGAGCCTTCCCTCATTCCGCATCAGCGCGGCGAGCGCCAGCGTCTTGCCGCCCGCCCCGGCGCAGATGTCGGCCACCGCCATGCCAGGCGCAACACCGGACAGCAGCGCCGCCACCTGCGAGCCCGCGTCCTGCACCTCATACCAGCCAAGGCCATGGGCGGGCTCCGCCTCGACATTGGCATTGCGGGTCTCAGGCCCGGGTGCGGCGATGCGCACGGC
>NZ_JBIIDX010000129.1:0-9949 GCF_044238155.1 Aestuariivirga sp.
CAGAGCCCATAGTTGAGAAGGTAGTCAAGGTTGCGCTCATCAAGCGTCACCGCCCGCGCCAGGCTAGGCTCGGCAAGCTCGAAACGGCCAGATCCCTGCTGCATAATCCCGAGCGTATAGTGCGCGGGCGCAAGAAGCGGATGCGCTGCCACCAGCCGCCGCGCAAGGATCTCCGCCTCGCCGTGCCGGCCACGCTCGAGCAGTGCCTCGATCTCCCGCAGGGCCGGGGCTGCGCGCCCGGATGCGCCAGACGTCATGGAAGGAGAACCGTCGTGCCCATCGTCCTGCGCGCTTCGAGGTCACGGTGCGCCTGTACCGCATCCGACAGCGCATAGCGCTGGTTGACCGGAATCTTCACCTTGCCGCTTGCCACCATGTCGATGAGGTCAGCGGCCGTTTCGCGCAGATCCTCGTCGGTGGCGGTATAGGTCATCAGCGTTGGCCGGGTCACATAAAGCGAACCCTTGGCCGAGAGGAGACCAAGGTCCAGGGCCTTGACCGGACCGGAGGCATTGCCGAAACTCACGAGGAGGCCGCGCGGCCGCAGGCAATCGAGAGAGGCCATGAGCGTTGCATGCCCAACCCCGTCGTAGACAACGGGAACGCCCTTGCCGCCGGTAATATCACGTACACGCGCCACCGTATCTTCAACCGAATAGTTGATGACGTGGTCACAGCCATGGGCGCGTGCCGTTGCCACCTTTTCGTCCGAACCCACCGTGCCAATCACGGTTGCGCCGAGCGCCCGCGCCCACTGGCTCAGGATCAGCCCGACACCACCTGCCGCCGCATGCAGCAGGATGGTGTCGCCGGGCATCACCTTGTAGGTCGCGCGCAACAGATAGCGCACCGTCATGCCCTTGAGCATCATGCCCGCAGCCGTTTCATCCGAAATCGCCGCTGGCAGCTTGGTCAGGCGGTTGGCGGGCAGATTACGCATCTGCGCATAGGCACCAATTGGCCCGGTGCCGTAGGCGATACGATCTCCCGGCCGGAGACCGCTGACAGCTGGCCCCACCTCCTCCACAACGCCTGCTGCCTCCAGCCCGAGGCCTGAGGGCAGCGGGACGGGATAAAGACCGGAGCGATGATATGTATCGATGTAGTTGAGGCCGACCGCCGTCTGCCGCACGCGAACCTCGCCGGGGCCAGGCGCACCCACCTCGACATCCTCCCAGGTCATTACCTCGGGCCCACCCGTCTGGCTGAACCGGATTGCTTTCATGCTTGCACCTCCCGGCGGAGACCGGCATCTTCCGGCACAACCGCAATCAACGACTTTCCGCTTGGTGCCTCATCATGACCTATGCCGTCAATCCCGCCGTCAGCCGCATCGAGGCGCCACCGATCATGGAGGCGCAGGGCTGGGTGCGGCCGGGTCTGCGCAATCGCAAGCTCCTCAACCTCTGCCAGGCCGTTCCAAGCTGGTCCTGCGCGGAGGAACTCAATGACGAGGTTGCGCGACTTGCCCATAAACCGGGCATCAGCCTTTACACCGACATCTACGGAATCCCGGAGCTGCGTGCAGCGATTGCAGCGCATTTCTCGGCCGACTATCAGGGCGAGGTCGAGGCTCATCAGGTATGCGTGACGGCGGGCTGCAACCAGGCCTTCGCAGCCGCCCTCATGGCGATCACCTCGCCGGGCGACAATGTCGTCGTACCGGTGCCCTATTTCTTCAATCACACCATGTGGCTTGGCATGCTGGGGCTCGAAGCGCGCTACATCCCCGCCTTTGGACCAGCTTCGGCCGAGCCCGATCCACAGGACGCCGCCAGGCTGATCGATGCCAGAACACGCGCCATCGTGCTGTGCTCGCCCAACAACCCCACCGGCGCGATCTACTCTCCGGCCGCCATCCAGGGCTTCTTCGAGCTGGCCCGGAGCCGCGGCATCGCACTTGTCATGGATGAAACCTACAAGGATTTCCGACCTGGATCAGCCCCCGCGCATGGGCTATTCGCCACCCCCGGCTGGGAGGATGCCTTCATCCACCTCTATAGTTTCTCAAAGGCCTATTCGATGACGGGCTATCGGGTCGGGGCGATCACTGCCAGCCGGCGGGTGCTGGCTGAAATCGAGAAGATCATGGATTGCCTGGCAATCTGCACCTCGCATCTCTCCCAGCGCGCTGCACTCTTTGCGCTCACCAGCCTCGAGACCTGGAAACAGGGCAAGCTCGCCATGATGCGCAACCGGCTTGAGTCGCTGCGGTCTGCCTTTGCACGCGACGATCTACGCTACGAGCTCGTGAGCTCCGGGGCACTGTTTGCCTATGTCAAACATCCGTTCACGGATGAACCGGCCAAGCAAGTGGCAATGAGGCTGGCCGGGGAGCACGATCTTCTCTGCCTTCCTGGCTCGATGTTCGGGCCGGGCCAGGAGCGGTATCTGCGCATCGCGTTTGCCAATGCAGAGGCCTCCGACATGCCGACGCTGGCGGCCCGGCTGGTCGAAAGCCAAAAAGAACGCTGACGACCAAAACGACCGAACCGACCTGTTGCGATCTGGCCGGCGTTCGCTTTAGCGTGTTGCGGTCGGGATATAGGTGTAGGGGATCTGGAGATACTCGAATGCGCGGCTGGCAGCGAGGCCGGGCAGCGTATCTCGAACCTCGGGCGCCTCTCCGAGCAATTCGTTGAGGTTCACGCCAACAGCCAGATAGGGCTCGCGCCGCTGGTCGACACCGGCATCACGCTCGGCGTCGGTGTATCCCTGGGTGAAATAGCCCGCCTGCAGTTCGACGAAGCGGAGCGGCGTTTCCTCGAATTCCTCAAAACCCGACAGCTTGAGCGCCAACACATATTTCTGGCCGGCATAATCAGTGAAGGGCGCGAAGCTTGAATAGTCGGACTGGATGTATTCCATGCGGAAATCGAGCCGGTTGGCCAGTTCCGGCACGGTGTTGCGCAGGAACGAGAACCCCACACCGACGCCATCCGCGATCAGGTCTTCATAGGAGAAGCCATGACCGCCGGAGAAGCCATCAAAAAACTCGATATAGGTCATGAGACCCATGCTCAGGATCGAACCCGTGACGATTGCGCCATCGGCATCGGCAACCTCATGGCCGATGCGCTGGGAGAAATATTCCGTCAGAAGATAGCCGGTGAAGGCATGGCCAAGCTTGTCCATACCGCCGTATTTCGTGTCCTCGCCGAACCAGCCCTCGTTCTCGAAGTGGAAGCCCGACGAACCCCACTCCCAGTTGCTGAGGCCGAATGCGGTGGTCAGGCCATAGACCGCAACGATGTCCCATTTGATGGCCATCGACTGATCCCAGAACACGGCGGCGTTGAAGTTGTCGTAGGACGAAACGTCGACCTTTTCGAGATTATACTTGAAGGCATCGATGAAATCGCTGGGGCCGGAGGCGGGTTCAACAACAACGCGGTCTGTCTTGGTCAGCTCGCGCAACTCCTCCGCGGAGAGCACCACTTCGTCGCCAAGCGGCATGAAGGGCTGCAGCGCGGCCAGATCGAAAGCGCCCTGAACCGAACCAAGCGCACTATCCGCGTGACTGGGGCCTGCCGACCCCAAGCCAAGCAGCAGCACAACGCCTGCTACACCCTGCCTCACCATGGATTGGTTCTAGCGGAAAGCCCCGAACCCTCCAAGCCTGATTCTGAGTCGATCTCGAAGCCATGAACAGCCTGTTTTCCCACAAGCTTGGGGCAATCTAACCTCCCTAGCCTGCAGACCCGAGCAGAAGGCAGGAGCGCGCCATGACCCTCGCATCCCGCGGGTCGAGCCCAGTGCAGACCCCGCAAGTCCTTGATCAGCGGCGAAGATCCGAGCGCCGGGCGTGCAATCTGCACGCCACCATTGTAACCCGCCACGGTGAAATCCGCGGCCGGATCGATAACCTCTCCGCGGGTGGTGCGGGTATTTCGACCGATCCGGTTGTATCGCTCCGGCCCGGCGAAAGCTTTCTGCTGCGCAGCGAGCAGCTGGGCGAAATCCCCTGCATCGTGCGCTGGGCCACGCATCCGCGCTTTGGTGCGGAGTTCGCGGTGACGGGACAGGCGCTGGCCGCCGCGTTCCAGGTCTATGACCAGCTGCGATCAAGTGCCGACGGGACAGACCACGCTCACGGCTCCTCACTTTAACTCCAACCACAGCCACACACAGCGGACACACGATGAAAAAGAGCTTCTTTACGATTCAGCGCCTCATGGTTGCCTTCGGGCTGGTCATCGCGGGCCTCATGGCCTTTCTAGCAATCCAGACCTACTCGTCGATCAGCGACATCCGGATCGGCAGCAGCTCGTATGACCGCATCGTTCAGGGCAAGGATCTGATTGCCGACATTCTGCCCCCGCCGCTCTATCCAGCCGAGCCCTTCGCCTACATGCACATCATCGAGGGCAACCCCTCTGTCCTCGGCAAGATCAGCGAGCGCCTCGACACCATCGAGGCCGACTACCGCCGCCGCATGAATTACTGGAAGGAGTCGATTGCCAGCCTCAACATCATGAGCGAAGCAGAATGGGCCGAATTCGGCAGCGAAATGGAGCGCCGCAATGAGAGCTTCTGGAAAGTCTTCCGCGGAGAGCTCATTCCGGCCGTGCAGCGTGGCGACAATACCGATGCAGTCGTCAACCGGCTGAATGCCGAATTCCTCGACTTCGGCTTCTACATGTCCGCCAAGGCCGCAGAGATTGGTGCCAAGGCCGCCGAAATCGAGAAGACCAGCATCACCCGCTCCGACTCAGATCTGAGCCTGGTAACCGGCTTCAACATCGGCATCGCCATCGTGATCATGCTCATGCTGATTGCCGCACACCAGTTCGTGGTGCGCGCCATCACCGCCATTTCCGGCACCATGGCAAGGCTGGCGGGCGGACAGCTCGAGGAGAGCGTGCCCCATGCCACACGTGGCGACGAGGTTGGCGAAATGGCCCGTGCCCTCGCCGTGTTCAAGGACCAGGCCTTGCAGAACCGCCGCAACGAGGAAAACTCGCAGCACATCATCTCGGTTCTGGGTCAGGGGCTGGAGAACCTCGCCAAGGGCAATCTCACCTATCGCATCGACCAGCCCTTCCCGGATGGGCTCGACAAACTGAGACAATATTTCAATTCGGCCGCAGACAGCCTTACCGATACCATCAACACCGTGAAACGCGGATCGTTCGGCATCAAGTCAGGCACCGAGGAAATTGCCCAGGCTTCCGACAATCTGTCGCGCCGTACCGAGAACCAGGCCGCCAACCTGGAGGAAACCGCCGCCGCGGTGGCCGAGATCACCTCGACCGTCAAGAAGACGGCCGAGGGCGCCCAGCATGCGCGCAACATGGTGACCGCCGCCAAGGAGGACGCCGACCGCAGCGGTGTGGTGGTCAAGCGCGCCGTGGAGGCCATGCAGGGGATTGAAAAATCATCCCATGAAATCACCCAGATCATCGGCGTCATCGACGAGATTGCCTTCCAGACCAATCTTCTCGCCCTCAACGCCGGCGTCGAGGCGGCACGGGCTGGCGAGGCGGGCCGTGGCTTTGCCGTCGTGGCCTCCGAGGTGCGGGCGCTGGCCCAGCGCTCTGCCGAGGCGGCCAAGGAGATCAAGGGAATCCTGTCGACCTCGCGCGACCAGGTGCAGGAGGGCGTACAGCTTGTCGCGGAAACCGGCACGTCGCTGCGCCAGATCATCGAGCGGGTCAACGAGATCAACGGCATCGTCACCGAGATCGCGCGCAGCGCCGAGCAGCAGGCCACAGGCCTTCAGGAGGTGAACACCGCCGTCGACCAGATGGATCAGGTCACCCAGCAGAACGCCGCGATGGTGGAGGAGGCAACCGCCGCCACCCGAACCCTCACCCAGCAGTCGAGCGAACTTGCCCAGATCGTGTCACGCTTCACCACGGCCGCCAGCGCCATGATCGCGCAGGCGGAGGAAGCGGCCCGCGAAGCCCACAAGCCCGCCCCACGCGCACCCGCGCGCAAGCCGAAAATGGCAGCGGCCGGGGCAAGCGCACGGGCTGAAGCAGGCGATGGCGGCTGGGAGGAGTTCTGAGCCCGCGGGCGGCCTCAGTGTGTAGCCCGCAATTTATGGGCATAGGCACGGAATGGCAGGCCCTTGATGGTTCCAGAGACCTCCACGGGCAGCCACAGGTCGCGGCCCGAGGGCAACTTGCCGACCGGCGCAAAGGATACGTCATAGCTGTCGCCCGGGACGTTGCGTTCCTTGTCGCGGCCTGCCACCGGCGTCCAGCGCACCTCGCAGATCTGACCCGGGCCCTGATAGACCTTGCCTCCGTCGATCTGGTTCCTGCCCTTGTCGGTCAGCACCAGCTCGAACACATCCCGGCCGTCGAAAACCTGGTGTACGGACGGACAGGGCGCATCACCGGCCGTTCCGATGCGCAGCACTGCGGTAATCGGATCCGTGACGCTGCCATTGAGCGCCCGCTCGACACTGGCGCGAAGCTCGGGCTTGTTAATGGGCGGCTCATAAGACAACCCGCCAGAATCACTCCATCTGAGCAAATTCTCGCGTCGCTTCTTGTCTCTTTCGCGTGCCATCTGGAAACGCACCGGCTGCGTGCCTGAGGCGTCCAGCCTGCTCTCGCCCTCGGCCTCGGCCGAATATTCCGAAAAAATGCGGCTCAAACCCTGGGACTCGATCTTTGCGCGGCTATGGATCGTATCGGCCCCCAGTTCGAGGGCAAAATCGATGCTTGAGAGCGTCACCGGGCCGACATCAACCCTGTAGGCCACCGACAGGTCGGCAGCCGCCAAAGGCAGCGTGGCGATTGCCGTAAAAACCGCTGTCAGACCGATTGTTCTCACCATCTGCATCATTCCCGAGGCCAAGTTCAACCCTACCGTGGAAAGCTGTTTATCTTCACACTCTTTGGCGAGAGTGTGTTGAATATGCGGCTGATCGCCGGAAACAGGAGGCCTGGCCTCCCATTCCATCCGAAACGGAACGAACAAGCGCAGGCGATTGGCCAAACCTGCCTGGGTCACACGGCTCAGACCAAGCGGCACCGGGCCAGTGAGCCCAGCATGGCATCAGCGCTTGGCGTGCCGCGGCACATGGCCAGTATTGCTGCCCAGAACGTCACAGGCAAAAAGATACTGGCAGTCGCCACCGGCTCCGCCCCCATCGATACAAGAAAAAGCGAAGTATGCTTCGAGACCTCCGCGGTCACCTCTGGCGGCACCACTTCAATCTCGACGCCGAAGGCGCCGGCCCCCTCGTAGCGCTTGCAGCGCTCATAGACTTGCATGGCGCTCGCGGCCGTTTTGCCGACCGCCCTGAAGCCACCCGTCCAAGTGCACTTAAGCCGGGTGTCCGAATGATGCAATATGATGGTTTTTGCCATAGAACACTTGTTCAAGGCGACTTGCGGCATTAGCCTGTCCGGCATTCGCAATCGCCATGAATGTGAACCACCATGCCGACTCCTCATGACTACAGCCTGACCGGTCCCAACAGCCGCACTGCGATCGAGCGGGGGCTTGCCAATGCCGAATGGTATCGTGTCCCCATACCGCGCGCGCGAATGAAGGAGTTGATGAAACGCAGCGATGGCCCGGCAATCCGCGACACCCTGATCTGGGTAGCGGCATTCCTCGTTACCGGCGGTCTTGCGGTCCATTTCTGGCCAGGTGCGTGGTGCATCCCCTTCTTCATTGCCTATGGCGTGCTCTATGGCTCCTCGAGCGATTCACGCTGGCATGAATGCGGCCACGGCACGGCCTTCAAGACGGCGTGGATGAACAACGTCATCTACAACATCGCCTGCTTCATGATCATGCGCGAACCCACCGTCTGGCGCTGGAGTCACACGCGTCATCACACCGACACCATCATCGTCGGCCGTGATCCCGAAGTTGCGGTGATGCGCCCCACGGTGATCCTGAAGGTGATCCTGATGTTCTTTGCGGTTCCGCAGGTGTGGGGCGAAATCAAGAGCATGCTGCGCCACGCCGCGGGCCGTCTCACGCCAGATGAGGCAGACTTTATTCCAGAGGCCGAGCGCGCCAAGGTCTACCGCACGGCGCGCATCTGGCTTGCCATTCACCTCGCGGTGGTCGCTGTGTCGCTTCTCTGGGGCACAATCCTGCCAATGCTGCTCGTGGGCCCGCTTCCCACCATGTATGGCGCCTGGGTGCATATCATGACCGGCCTGACCCAGCACACGGGCCTGCCCGAGAACGTGCTCGACCACCGTCTCAACTGCCGCACCGTCTACATGAACCCGGTTCTGCGATTTATTTACTGGAACATGAACTATCACGTCGAACATCACATGTTTCCGATGGTGCCCTATCACCGCCTGCCCGAACTTCACGAAGAGATGAAGGCCTTCTGCCCGCCCGCCTATCCCAGCGTGCTGGCTGCCTACCGCGAGATCATTCCAGCCATCATCCGGCAGGCGCGCGAGCCTGACTGGTCGATCAGCCGCCCGATCCCGCCTGCCTATCCGGTCCAGCCCGCCCCAGCCGAATGAGTGGAGACGCCTGATCATGTCCAACTGGATTGAAGCCTGCGCCGTGGGCGATATTGCAGAAGAAGACGTGATGCGTCTTGATCATGCCGGCAAGACCTTCGCGATCTTCCGCTCGCCGGACAACAAGTACTATGCCACCGACGGACTCTGCACGCACGAGAAGATCCACCTTGCCGATGGCCTTGTCATGGACAACATCATCGAGTGCCCGAAGCACAATGGCCGCTTCGACTACCGCACGGGCGAAGCCAAGGGCGCGCCCGTCTGCATCAATCTCAAGACCTATCCCGTGAAAGTGGAGAACGGCAAGGTGATGATCGGCATATGATCTGAGGACATATGCTCCAGCATTACGGCGCCTCAGGAACCACGCTGGCTGTCAAGATAGGCTCGCATCTCGGAAAGCAAAGGAAGCACCCTTCGTATTGCATCGGAAGGAAAGCGCTCAGCCATTCTTGAGAACTCTGGTTCCAATCGTGCAATGGCGGCATCGCGGACGCGGCGGCCTTTCGCCGTGAGCATGACGCATTTGGAGCGCCCGTCATCGGGATTGGGCACCATGCTGATGAGCCCGCCTTCAACAAGACCCGAAAGCGTGTGGGTCATTGTTGCCTTCGGCACCTGAAAAGCGCGCGCGATCTCGAGTGGTGTGCGGCCATCACCAAGCCTGACGAGATGGTTCAGGACTCCAAAATGGGAGGCCAGAAACCCGCTCGGAAGCGCTGCTTCCAGGATTCTCCCCGAAAGCTGGCTGATGATTGTGATCTCAGTGAAGAACGAGAAAAATGCCTTCGATGTGTCTTCAGTCACGAACAATCTTCGCTTCCAGAGGCCAACGCGGGCTCGGCGGCACGTCAGGGCCGTATCCGATCCGCGCCAACATCTGAACGGTTCCACCCTCCGGCGCAAGCCTGCTGTGAACGTTCATGCGGAGAACGGACATCTCGGGATATTCCTGAAGGGCCTGACTGAGCGGCTGGGTGCCAAGACCCAGGCTTGTGGCAGCCAAGTTAACGCGCAACCAGTCGGCCCCCGCCGCGATCTGATCCCGCCGGGAGTTCGTTCCGGTAACTAGCCAGACATGGCCCATCGCCGTATCCGCATTCGCATAGACAGCTTCAACTCCAGCCGTGTAGGCAGAGGACGAAGGGTCCAGAGCCGTTTCCCGGGAAAACAATCCAAGCAATGCCAATGTCTCGAACAGCGGACCGGTAAAGTCGATACCATCCGGGTTGGCATCAACTTCCCGAAAACCAATTCGAAAGACATCAACGCTTTCCCGATAGGTTCGGGGGGTTTCGAGTTCAATGCGCAACGCTTCACGCGTCAGATCCCGGAAACTTGCAATGTCTTCAGTGGACACGGACCCCCCGAACCGGGAGCCTGACACCGCGCTGGCGGCAAGAGTTTGCAGTAGCGCAGCCTCGACTGGCTTGTTCGTGTCGTAAGGCTCTTTGAGGGAACGACGGGAAAGAACACTCGAGAACAGAGGA
>NZ_JBIIDX010000130.1:0-9925 GCF_044238155.1 Aestuariivirga sp.
GGGTTCGGCAGGCGCCAACCGCTTCTATGCCATGATGGACCGCTATCTTGGCGCTCTCGACGAGGCGGGCGCCACCATCGTGATCGTCGCCGACCACGGTATGAAGGATAAGCATCTCGCCGGTGGCAAGCCTGATGTGCTCTATCTACAGGATGTGCTCGATCAGTCCTTCGGGCCCGGCAAGACAAGGGTGATCCTGCCGATCACCGATCCCTATGTCGTCCATCACGGCGCGCTCGGCAGTTTCGCCACCGTCTATGCCTATGGCCCGGACGTGACGGACGTAATGGCCGTGATCGCCCGGCAGGACGGTATCGATGCCGTCCTCGACCGCCACGAGGGCTGTGCGCGCTACGAGCTGCCCGAAGATCGCATGGGCGACATCATCGTTGTCTCCGGGGGCCCATCGGGCTCGAAGGTCATTGGCACGTCGCGTGACAAGCACGATCTTTCTGGCCTTGACGAGCCCCTGCGCTCGCATGGTGGTCTGACCGAGCAGGAAATTCCCGTCATTGCCAACCGCAAGTTCAGGAACGCCCCCGCAAGGCTGCGCAACTTCGACGCCTTTGCCCTGGGCTGTAACCACATCATGGAGAGCTGACATGAACGCCCCTCAGACCAAGCGTCCGGTGATTGCCGAGGCCATGCGCATCGGCGGCCGCAAGGTCGGCGCCGATGGCGTGGTGCCTGTGCACTATCCCTACACCAACGAGGTGATCGGCACGGTGCCTGCAGGCCGCGCCGAACATGCCGCGCAGGCCTTCGCCATTGCCCGGGCCTACAGGCCGAAGCTCACGCGCTACGAGCGTCAGCAGATCCTGTTTCGCACCGCCGAATTGATCCGTGAGCGGAAAGACAGTCTCTCCGATCTCATAACGCTCGAACTTGGCCTGTCCAAGAAGGACTCTCTCTATGAAGTGGGCCGCGCCTATGACGTCTATTCACTGGCGGGCCAGCTCTGCATTCTTGATGACGGGCAGATCTTCTCCTGCGATCTCACGCCTCAGGGCAAGCCGCGCAAGATCTTCACCAAGCGTGAGCCAGTGGGTGTGATCTCCGCCATTACGCCATTCAACCATCCACTCAATATGGTCTCCCACAAGGTTGCCCCGGCGATTGCCACCAACAACTGCGTTGTCTGCAAGCCCACTGAACTCACCCCGCTTACTTGCCTGGCGCTGGCCGACATTCTCTATGAGGCCGGCCTGCCTCCTGAGATGTTCCAGGTGGTCACCGGCTGGCCGGACGACATCGGCGATGAAATGGTGACCAATCCTGACATTGACGTTATCACCTTCACCGGTGGCGTGCGCGTAGGCAAGATCATTGCCTCCAAGGCGGGCTACCGCCGCGCCGCGCTGGAACTGGGCGGCAATGATCCGCTGATCATCCTCGACGACCTCACCGACAGCGATCTCGACAAGGCAGCCGAGCTTGCCGCCGCAGGCGCCACGCGCAATTCCGGCCAGCGCTGCACGGCGGTGAAGCGCATTCTGGTGCAGGAACGGGTCGCCGACAAGTTCGTGGAAAGGGTGCTCGCGAGGGCCAAGGCCATCAAGTTTGGCGATCCGATGGACCCGGCGACCGATCTCGGCACGGTGGTGCATGAGGAGGCTGCCCGCACCTTCGAGGCACGGGTTCACAAGGCGGCAGAGCAGGGCGCGAAGGTGCTCTATGACCCTGGCCGCAAGGGTGCCCTGCTGCCACCGATCACGGTTGACTTCGTGCCACACCAGTCGGAACTCGTGTTTGAGGAAACGTTTGGCCCGATTGTTCCCATCGTTCGTGTTCCCAATGACGATGCCGAGGTCATCCGGATCTCGAACTCGACACCGTTCGGCCTGTCCTCAGGCGTGTGCACGAATAATCTTGGCCGCATCACACGCTTCATCGAGGGTTTGAATGTGGGCACCGTAAATATCTGGGAGGTGCCCGGCTATCGCATCGAGATGTCACCCTTTGGCGGGATCAAGGACTCCGGCAATGGCGTCAAGGAAGGGGTCATGGAGGCGATGAAGTTCTTCACCAATGTGAAGACCTGGTCACTGCCCTGGCCGCAGTGATCGCCGGTCCATTCCTCAGCCGAGGCCCTCGGCCTTCAGCACCTGGCGGATCGAGGTTGAGGTCTTGTCCACGATCTCGGTGAGTTCGGCCTCGGTGACGTTGTAGGGCGGCGCGAGGATCACCACGTCGCCATTGATGCCATCGACATTGCCGCCCACCGGATAGCAGATGAGGCCATTGTCGAAGGCCTGCTGGCGGACCTTCATGAACAGCTTGCGCTCGCCGTCGAAGGGCTTCTTGCTGTCACGGTCGGCCACGAGTTCGATGGCCTGGAAAAAGCCACGGCCGCGAATGTCGCCCACCGCGGCAATGTCGCGCGTGGCCTCGGCCAGCATGGTGCGGAATGGTTGTTCCATGGCAGCCACGCGTTCGACCAGCCTGTCGCGCTCGACGATCTTTTGTACGGCAACGCCTGCCGCGCAGCAGGCCGTATGGCCGGTGAAGGTGTGGCCGGTCATCGGCGCGCCATGCAGGCCGTGAATGGCATCAGCCACCCTGTCCGTGTAGATGGCCGCTCCGAGTGGCAGATAGCCGGCCGCGAGTCCCTTGGCCACCGACATGATGTCGGGTTCTATGCCGTCGCGCTCCAGCGCCCGCCAGCTGCCTGTCCGGCCTGCGCCGCACATCACCTCGTCCGAAATCAGCAGCACGCCGTAGCGGTCGCAGATCTCGCGCACCCGGCGGGCATAGCCTGGTGGTGCAGGCACGCAGCCGCCCGCAGCCCCAACCACGGGCTCGAAGATGAAGGCGCAGACTTTCTCCGGCCCCAGCCGCAGGATTTCCGCTTCGAGTTCCTTGGCGCAGGCCTCTCCGGCCGTTTCGGCCGTGGCGCCCGCCACAGGGCGGTAGACATTGGCGGGCGACAGGCGCGAGACTTCGAGGAGAGAGCCCTCGAAGGCGCGCTTGCGCTCGAGAAAGCCCGAGACGGAGAGTGCCCCCAGCGTGTTGCCGTGCCAGGAGCGTTCGCGCGCGATGAAGCGGCGGCGGCTCATCTCGCCGCGGGCTGCATGATACTGCAGTGCCAGCTTGAGGCAGGACTCGACCGCCTCTGATCCGCCGGTCACATAGACCATGTGATTGAGCGTGCCGCCACAGCGGCGGCGGATGATGTCGGTCAGTTCCTCCAGTGCGTCTGAGGAAAAATTATAGCGATAGCCGTGCGCGATGCGGTCAAGCTGGTGCTTGATCGCGTCATTCACGTCGGTGTTGGAGTGCCCGATGCAATAGACGGCCGGTCCCCCGGACCCATCGATGTATTGCTTGCCACTGGCGTCATAGACATAGCTTCCCTTGGCCCAGGCCACCTTGGGCAGGTCGCCGGTGGAATGGATGTGTTTTGGCAGTGCGGCAGAAGACATACGGGTTGCGCCTTGCGTTGGAACTGAGTGTCGATCAAACTCATACCACCCCAGGCAGAGGAACGGCAAACCTGTGATCACCGTCTTCGACCCGCTGCAGGCCACCCATGCGCCGCGTGAATTCATCGTTTCGGGCAGGCCGCAGCCGATCCCTGAAACGCCGGAGCGCATCACCATGCTGCTCGCTGGCGTGCATCGGCTGGGCGGCCCGGTGGTCACCCCGCCGAACCTGCCCGAGGTTGCGCTCGCCCTGGTGCACGACCCGCGCTATCTGCGCTTTCTCGCAACACTCTGGGACCGCTGGCAGCGCTTGCCGGATGCCGCACCCACGCCCGTTCCCAATGTCTTTGCGCTTGGCCGCGCCAGCCTGCCGCCGCCGGCCTATCCTGACAGCGTGGTCGGCCAGTGCGGCTGGCATCTCGGCGATGGCTCCTGCCCGGTGATGGCGCAAACCCACCAGGCGGCGCTCGCCAGTGCTGCAAGCGCCGCTCATGGCGCGCAGCTGGTGCTCGATGGCGAGCGGGTGGTGTATGCGCTCTGCCGGCCGCCTGGCCACCATGCGGCTGCCGATCTCGCCGCGGGCTTCTGCTATTTCAACAATTCCGCCATCGCGGCCGCTCTGTTCACCCAGGCTGGCCGCCGCACCGCCATCCTCGACATTGACGTCCATCACGGCAACGGCACGCAGGCCATCTTCTATGACCGTGCCGATGTGCTGACAGTCTCGATCCACGCCCATCCCTCGCGCTTCTACCCGTTCTTCTGGGGCTACGCAGATGAGCAGGGACGCGCCGCCGGTGAGGGGTTCAATCTCAATCTGCCGCTGGAACGCGGAGCCACACTGACACCCTATGAGTCGGCCCTGGGCGTCGCGCTGCAACGCATCGCAGACTTCGCGCCCGATGTTCTGGTTCTGGCAGCAGGCCTGGACATCGCGGAGGATGATCCGTTCCGCGGCTTTGCCATCACCACGCCGGAGTTCGCGGCCATCGGCCGACGCATCGCGGGCTTGCAGCTGCCCATGCTTGTGGTCCAGGAGGGTGGATATCCCTCGCCCAATCTCGGGCGCAATCTCGAGTCTTTGCTCGGGGGGTTGCTGTCATGAGCCTCTCGCTGCGGCCGATGCGTGCGGCAGAGGCGGATGCCGTCGCTGCCATGGTGCATGGGCTGGCCGGACACATCGGACAGGGTGTCGTGCCAAAACTCACCGGGGCCAACCTGCGCGCCGCGGCGGATCTCGTTGACGTGGTGGTGGCGGAACGGGACTCGCGCCTGATCGGCGCCTGCCTCGGTCTCATGACCTTTTCCACTTGGCGGGGAGCGCGTGGTCTCTATGTCGTTGACCTCTTCGTTGATCCCGCCGCCCGCGGGCAGCGCGTGGGCCAGCGCCTGCTGCGCATGTCTGCAGAGCGTTTTGCGGCGCGTGGCGCCAGCTTCATCAAGCTTGAAGTTGATGAGGCCAATGCCGGTGCCCAGCGTTTTTATGCGCGTCTGGGGTTTTCCAAAAAGGATGAAGACAGGCTTCACATTCTGGAGCAGGATCAGTTCACGGCTTTCATTGCTAGCGGAGACAAGACATGACCATAAAACGCATTGGCCTCATCGGTGTCGGCCTGATGGGCCATGGCATCGGCAAGAATCTGCTCGAAAAGGGCTACGAGCTCACCGTCATGGTTCACCGCAACCGCGGGCCGGCGGACGATCTCATCGCCAAGGGTGCTCATGAGCGCAACACCCCGCTGAGCATCGCGAAGGACTGCGACATGGTGATCCTTTGCGTCACTGGCACGCCTGAGGTGGAGCAGGCCGTCTACGGCGAATATGGGCTTCTGGGTGCCGTTCGTGATGGCCTGGTCATCGCCGACTGCTCCACCGCCGAACCTGATTCCACCAGGAAGATTGCCGCCGACGTGGAAGCCAAGGGTGGCTACTTCGTCGACACGCCAATGACCCGCACCCCTAAGGAGGCGGAGGCTGGAAAGCTTGGCTTGATGACTGGCGGCCCGGAAGAGGTCATCGCCCGTATCAGGCCTGTGCTGGAGTGCTTCGCGGATACCATCGTCCATGCCGGACCCGTGGGGGCCGCGCACCAGCTCAAGCTCATCAACAATTTCCTGTCGATCTGCCATGCCGCGGTAGCAGCCGAGGCGATCACCGTTGCGGCCAAGGCGGGCGTCGACATGAAGGCCATGCGCGACATCGTGATGGCGGGAGGTGCGGCCTCCGTCATGTTCGGCAGGCTCATCAACGTGCCGCTTGCCGATGATGACAGCCATGCCCAGTTCGCGATCCGCAACGCCCGCAAGGACCTGCGCTACTACACCAACATGACCGAGCGGCTGCCGGTCACCTCCTTCCTCGCCGAAACAGCGCATCAGATCACCGTGATGGCTGACAACATGGGCTATGGCGGACGTTTCATACCGCGGCTGATCGATGTGCTGATGAATGTGAACGGGATGAAGAAGTAGCATGGCCAGCCTGTTCTCGCTCGATGGCCGCGTGGCGCTGGTGACCGGTGCTTCGCGTGGTCTCGGCCTTGCAATGGCCAGGGCCCTTGCCCAGCATGGTGCGAAGGTGGTGATCAACGCCCGCGATGCCGTGGCGCTGGCGGCTGCTGCGGCCGAGATCGGTGCTGAGGCCATGGCCTTCGACGTGACTGATGCCAGGGCAGCGCGCGCGGCGCTCGAAGACATCGCGGCGCGCCATGGCAAGCTCGACATTCTCGTCAACAATGCCGGCGTGCAGCACCGGCGGCCGCTCACCGAATGGGAAGACGAGGATTTTGACCGCGTCATCGCTATCAATCTCTCGGCCTGTTTCCGCATGTCGCGCGATGCCGCACGCCTGATGCTGCCCAATGGGCATGGCCGGATCATCAATACGGGTTCGGTTGCGGCCATACTCGGGCGGCCCACCATTCACGCCTATGTCGCTGCCAAGGCCGGCTTGCATGGCCTGACGCGCTCCATGGCGGCCGAGTTGGGGCGCAAGGGCATCACCGTCAATGCCCTCGCTCCTGGTTACTTCGCAACGGAACTCAACACCGCCCTGCTGGCCGACAAGGCCTTCACCGCCTGGGTCGAGGCGCGCACCCCCGCCGGACGATGGGCGAAGCCCGAAGAGCTCGGCGGTGCGGTGGTGTTTCTGGCCTCCGATGCCGCTGCCTATGTCAACGGCCATGTGCTGGCGGTTGATGGCGGCCTTTCTGTCTCCTTGTAAGGTCAGGGCGGCGGCGTCTGGCCGGCCAGCACGGCCGCGAATTTCGGCTGGTCAATATTGCCACCGGAGAGAATGACGCCCACCCGCTTTCCTCGCATGGCCTCACGCTCCTGCAGCAGGGCCGCGAGAGGAGCGGCGCCTGCACCCTCGGCAATGGTGTGGCAGCAGCGGAAATAGAGCCGCACCGCTTCGGCGATCTCATCATCGCCAACCGTCACGATGCGCTCTGCGCCGCGATGGATATGGGCAAACGCCTCGGGATTCACCACCCGCACCGCCATGCCGTCAGCGAAGGTCGTGGCGTGGTTGCTCGAGACCGGCTTTCCCGCGGCTAAGGACAGCGCCATCGCGTTGGCGCCGCTTGCCACCACGCCAATCACCCTGGTCCGAAGCCCCAGCATGTCGCGGGCGGCGATCGTGCCGACAATGCCCGAGCCCATGCCAATCGGCACATAGACAGCATCCAGCTCGCCCGCAGCACGGAACAACTCATGGGCATAGGTTGAAACACCTATCACCAGCTCACGGCCAAAGGATGGAATGAAGTCCAGGCTGCGTTCCTCGGCAAGGGCCATCGCCGCCTCGCGGGCAGAATCAAAATCATGACCGGTTTCGATGAGTTCGGCGCCCAGCGCCCGCATTGCGGCATTCTTTTCCGGTGAGTTGCCGATTGGGCAGACGATCGTTGACTTGATGCCAAGCCTGGTTGCGGCAAAGGGAATGGACTGTCCATGGTTGCCGCGCGTAGCTGTAATCACGCCATTGGTTTGGCCGCGCTCCTTACGGAGCCTCATGTGCACGAGCCCGCCGCGCACCTTGAATGCGCCGGTCGGCGTGTGATTTTCGTGCTTGACCCACACCTCGCATCCGGTCTCATCGTGCAGCAGCGGCCATGCATATTGCGGCGTAGGCGGCATGGCAGCATAGACGATGCGGCTGGCCTGCTCGAGTTCATCGGCGCTGTACATGAGGGAATTAAAGGCGGATCGCGGCTGCCGGTCAACCTTGACTCTCGCGGCGGCGCATGTTTCGTGCGTCTGACACGCGAAGAATCAGGCGGGGACTCTGCATGACGACAGCCTTCATGTTTCCGGGCCAGGGCAGCCAGGCGGTTGGCATGGGCAAGAGCCTGGCCGAGGCCTTCGGACCGGCTCGTGCCGTGTTCGAGGAAGTGGATGCAGCACTGGGTCAGAAGCTCTCTGGCTTGATGTGGGATGGGCCGGATGCCGAGCTGACCCTCACCGAAAACGCCCAGCCCGCACTCATGGCTGTGTCGATGGCTGTGATCCGCGTTCTGGAGGCTGAGCATGGCATCACGGTTGCCAATACGGCCAGCTTTGTTGCCGGGCATTCCCTGGGTGAGTATTCGGCACTTGCTGCCGCCGGAACCTTTTCGCTCGGTGATGCCGCGCGGCTTCTGAAAATCCGCGGCCGCGCCATGCAGAGCGCAACGCCTGTTGGCACGGGCGCCATGGCGGCTCTCCTGGGGCTGGATTTTGCAACGGCGGCAGCAGCTGCGGCCGAAGCTGCGCAGGGTGACGTCTGTCAGGCGGCCAATGACAACAGTGACGGCCAGGTGGTGGTGTCGGGCAGCAAGGCGGCGGTTGAACGCTGCGCCGAGATCGCCAAGGCGAGAGGCGCCAAGCGGGCGGTCATGCTGCCTGTATCGGCGCCCTTCCACTGCGCGCTCATGCAGCCAGCAGCAGACGCCATGGCAGAGGCTCTCGCCACAGTGAAGATGACTGCGCCCGTCGTGCCGGTGGTGGCCAATGTCGGGGCGGCGCCGCTGAGCGAGCCTGCGGCAATCCGCCAGAGCCTGGTCGCTCAGGTCACCGGCACGGTGCGCTGGCGCGAATGCGTGGCCTTCATGGTGGCACACGGTGTCACGCGCTTCGTCGAGATCGGGGCTGGCAAGGTTCTGACCGGCCTTTCAAAGAAAAATGCGTCCGAGGCGACGGCCTTCGCCGTTGGCGCCGCCGAAGACATCGCCGCGGCAGCGGCCCAGATCAGGGGATAGACTCATGTTCGATCTTACCGGCAAGACGGCTCTCGTCACGGGCGCCACCGGCGGAATTGGCGCGGCCATTGCCAAGGCCTTGCACAAGGCGGGGGCCAGCCTCGCCGTATCCGGCACAAGGGCTGGCGTGCTCGATGAGTTGAAGGCCTCACTCAGTGGCGATCGGGTGCACGTCCTGCCTTGCAATCTGTCGGATGCTGCGGCGGTGGAGCGTCTGGTGCCGGAGGCGGAGGCGGCGCTGGGCGGGCTCGACATTCTGGTCAACAATGCCGGCATCACGCGCGATGGCCTTGCCATGCGCATGAAGGACGAGGACTGGTCGGCCGTCCTTGATGTCAATCTCACCGCGTCCTTCCGTCTGGCGCGAGCCGCCATGCGTGGCATGATGAAGAAGCGCTGGGGCCGCATCATCAACATCACCTCGGTCGTCGGTGTTACCGGAAATCCCGGACAGGCCAATTATGTCGCGTCGAAGGCTGGCGTCATTGGCCTGACCAAGTCACTCGCGCAGGAACTTGCATCGCGCAATGTCACCGTCAATGCCGTTGCGCCTGGCTTTATCGCCACTGCAATGACCGATGTTCTGACGGACAAGCAGAAGGAAGCAATTCTCACCCGCGTACCGGCCGGCCGGCTCGGCTCCGGCGAGGACGTGGCGGCCGCCGTGCTCTATCTTTCTTCGGAAGGGGCGGGCTATGTCACCGGCCAGACGCTGCACGTCAACGGCGGCATGGCGATGATCTGAGCGTCACCGTTCCAGGACCAGAATATCAAACCTGGATTCATAGTGCGGCGCAGGAAACAGCAGCAGGATGCGGTTGGCCCCGCGTCTCTCGACATAGGCGACCTGATCCTGCTGCGGATCCTCTCCATAGTTTCGAGGTGGCTCTGCCGCCACATGGCTGGCGCCCACATAGGCCAGCCGCGTCGCCGAGACAGTGTATAACCGCCCGCGGGTCCGCTGGGAGCCCGTCAGTTTTTCAAGCCACCCGCCATCGCCATCATCCCGGATGCGGCATTTGAACCAGCCATAGACCGTGAGTGGCAGGCTGCCTCCAAGCTTGATGGTGCGGCAGCGCCATAGCCCCGTGGCGTCATAACCCTCCGCGAGCGGCAGGGGTTTGCCTGACAGAACTGTCTCGAGGACTGTCCTGTCGGCGGTGGCTCCACCCGCCCGGGCCTCGGCGAGAGCGCCCTCCAGGCTGGTGTCGAACTGGGCCAGCCGGCTCCGGTCTGTTGCCGACAGGAGACGGTCCAGTTCGCC